>JANWJB010000062.1 GCA_025449575.1 Acidobacteriaceae bacterium | reverse complement strand
CTGATCGATAACGTCATTTTATAAGCGAACTCCGAGCGCCGTGCTCAAAGGCCGCATATGGTTTATTTGCCTCGGGGTACACCTGTCGTGAATCCGCTCTAAGGACGCCGGCCCAGCCATTTCGCTCCGCCCAGCGCTACCAACAGCAGACCCAGCGGCACGCACATCAGCGCCAGCACCAGCAGCGCCCAGCCTCCGTTGGTGTGAGGCCCATGCTCATGCATGCCGCCAAAGACAAAAATGATCAGCAGAATGGATAGAATTCCGGTCAACAGGAACCATGCCCCGGCTTTCAACAGTTGCCCGGCGTCTTTGCCGGCCCGGGATTTCCGGGAGGAGTCGATTCGTCCTTCCATCGTGCGTCCCGATCTCTCCAATGGCTCCGATTGGCTCAATCGCTTGAGCTCCGTTGTACCTCGCCCATGATCAGGACCAGGCCGCCAGCAGCGCATAGACTACTACGCCGGTGACCGATACATAGAGCCAAATCGGCAGCGTGTACCGGGCAATGGCTCGGTGCTGCCGGAATCGCTTGGTCAAGGAGAAGAAGAAGGTAATCAGAATCAGCGGCAGTGCAACCATGGAGAGGACGATGTGGCTGATCAGAATACTCAGATAGACGGAGCGTATGGCGCCGGTTCCGGCAAAATGCATGTCACCGTGTAGCGCATGGTGCGCGACATAGCAGACCAGGAACAGCACCGATAGTCCAAAAGCCGTGATCATCGCGTTGCGATGAGCTAACACTCTGCCGCGCCGGATAAAGTAGAAGCCCGCGAGCAAAGCCGCCGCGCATAAGCCGTTCAGCACACCCTCAAGCGCGGGTAGGAACCGGAAGCTGGCCGCCGAGGATGAGGAAGCCGCATGAAAGTAGATCAGCCAGATAAGGAAAGCGAGGACCAGCGCGCTTGTGGCAAAGATGGCGATCAGCGGCAGGGCAAGCCCGCGCGCTCTCGAAGAGGGAGCGATCGACGGCTGGGGAGCGCGGACACTCATCTGGAGACCTAAGCTGCGGGACGGTTGGTGCGCCGGTTCACGATGGCCCAGGATGCGGCGAACGTCACCAGGCAGAAGACCACGGTTACCGCCAAGTTCACCGGCAGCGAGAAGACCGAGGAGCCGCCCGGATAGAGCGCGCTGCGCAGCGCTTCCACGCCGTAGGTCAGCGGGTTGCACAGCATGCAGAAGCGCAGCCAGCCGGAGGCGCCGCTGAGCGGAAACAGCGAGCCGGAGAGCAGCCACAGCGGGATCAGCAGCAGATTGACGATTGCATGGAAGGCCTGCGTCGAGTCCATAGGCCAGGCGATGGCGAAGCCCAACGCAGTCAGCTCAAAGCTGATCATGGCGATCACCAGCACGCTCAGCCCAATCGACTCCGGCGTTATTTGGACGCCGACCATGGGGCCGAAGACCAGGAAAATGACTCCCTGGATCGTCGCCAGCGTTGCTCCGCCCAGCACTTTGCCCAGTACGATCGTCGACCGGCTTACCGGCGCGGCCAGCACCGAGAGCAGAAAGCCTTCATTGCGGTCGGTGATCAGCGACATCATGCTGAAGATGGCGGTAAAGAGGACGATCATCACGACCGCCCCGGGATAGAAGTATGCCAGGTAATGCGTTGAGGAAGAGCTTCCGCTGCCGCTGCTGAAGCTGTGCGCGAAGCCGGAGCCGAGCACGATCCAGAAGAGGAGTGGAGAGGCGATCACCCCCACCACCCGGGCCTTCTGCCGGTAAAAGCGGACGATCTCCCGCAGCCAGAGGGAATAGGAAGGCACCAGGATGCCCGGAGAGGAGATCGCAACAGTTTGACGGGGGGGTGCGGTGAGGGTGGCCATGATTATTCCTCTTCCTTCGCTTCGGCCCAGAAGCGATGGCCGGTGCGCTGGATGAAGACATCCTCCAGGCTGGGTTTAGAAACCGAGACGCCATCGATCTCGCCGGGAAAAGCCTCGACCACGCTGGTGACGAAGCGATGCCCATCGCGGCGCTCCAGGCGAATGGTGCTGCCGAGCACCACTGGCTCCACTTGAAAGCGCTCGGCCATGCGCGGCGCCAGCAGGGCGGCCGCCTCCTCGCTGCCAGTTTCAAACAGTATTACATCGCCTCCGATGGCGGACTTCAACTCCGCGGGCGAGCCGAGGGCAACGAGTTTGCCCTGGTTGAGAATCGCGAGCCGGTCGCAGTGCTCGGCCTCTTCCATCATGTGCGTGGTGACTAGGATGGAAACGCCGTCCTGGTCGCGCAGCATGCGCAGATAGAGCCATAGATCGCGGCGCGCGCCGGGGTCCAGGCCGGTCGAAGGCTCGTCAAGCAGCAGCACGGCCGGAGAATGGATGAGCCCCTTGGCCAGTTCTACGCGGCGCTTCATGCCGCCGGAGAGAGTGTCCACGGCATCGCGCGCCCGGTCGGCCAGTCCCACGCGGAAAAGCAGCTCCTTGATACTGGTCTTCAGCCGCGATCCCCGCAGCCCGTAGAGATGACCCTGATGCTTCAAGTTTTCCTCAACCGTCAGCTTGAGATCGGCGCTGGTAGCTTGGAAAACGACTCCGGTGCGCTGCCGGACCTTATTCGGATCGTGTGCGGCGTCGAAGCCTTGGATTCTGGCGCAGCCGCCGGTGGGCACCATCAGCGTCGAGAGAATACGGAAAAGGGTGGTTTTTCCGCTGCCGTTGGGCCCCAACAGCCCAAAAATCTCGGCCGGACGCACCTCAAAGCTCAGGTCTTCCAGCGCTTGGCGGTTGCCGTAGTTGTGCGCCAGGTGCTCCAGTTGAATGGGCAGATAGCGTCCGGAGTTCACGCCGCTGCCGCCGGCCGTTTCCGAATGGACGGGGCGTTCGCTCAGCGTGGCCATGGTCAGCTCCTTCCCGTAGCGTTCAACATCATGACGGTGAGCAGGAGAGGCAGATAGATCACGCTGGCCTTTAGCAAGCCGCGCGCGTAGGAGCGCGACTCCGCCGCCGTGCTGGCCCGAGTAATGCCCCAGAAGCGGATGGTGTAGCCCAGATAGACGAGGCCCAGCACCACCGCGGAGGCTAAATACAGCCGTCCCGCTAAATGCAGGTAGAAGGGAACAATGCTGACGGGAATCATCAGCACCGCATAGATTAAAGCCTCCATTGCGGTGGACCAGCCGTCCGGCTGCAGGACCGGGAGCATGCGGATGCCGACCCGGCCATAGTCTTCGCGGTAGAGCCAGGCGATCGCCATGAAGTGCGGAAACTGCCAGACGAACAGAATGGCGAAGAGCGCGATCGCCGGCAACTCAATTACGCCTCGCGCCGCAGTCCAGCCCAGCAGTGGCGGCATCGCGCCGGGAAAGGCTCCCAGGAAGGTGGCTAGCGGGGTCACTCGCTTCAGCGGCGTATACACAGCCACGTAGGTGAAAGCGGTCAGCAGGGTGAGGATGACGGTCAGGGGATTGGTGAAGTAGGCCAGGATGAAGGCTCCGACAATGAAGCAGGCCATGCCGACACTAAGCCCATGCGGCAAGCTGATGCGCCCCGCGGCCAGCGGCCGCTGCGACGTGCGCTTCATCAGGGCATCGATCTTGCGCTCCAGCACCTCGTTCATCGCGGCGGCGCCCGCCGAGATCAGGCCGATGCCGGCCAAGGCTTCCACCAGTCCCCACTGAAAACTGGAGATTCCCGAGCGCATGCATGCCAGGTAGAAGCCGGCCCAAGCGGTGATCACGATCAGGCCGGTGACCCGGATTTTGCAGAGCACCTGGTAGTCGGCCAGCCGGGAGGGCCGTGCGTGGTCCTGGGCAAGGGCCGGCGCTCCGGCTACAGCGGCAGTCGCCTTCGCGACCGGGATCACAGACGCCCCTTTGCCCATGGCTGCCGCGCGGAATTGTTGGGAGTTTTCGACATCGACGGAAGCTTGCCTTTTCCATGATAGCAAGCTGGCGCGCCCGGCTGGAAACAGCGCCCTATCCGCAGTTCGTTCGATGCCGCCGTCTGCCTTGCGCGGCTCGCCTCTTTACTCGGTCATTGGCTGCTCTTGGATCAGGTATTCCTGAATCAGCACGGAAAGCAGCACGGCCGTGGGAATCGCGATGATTGCGCCGGTGATTCCCGCCAGCTTCGAACCCACAAGGAGGGCGACCAGCACAGCCAATCCCGCCAAATTGACGCTGTTCTGCATAATGCGGGGAGTCAGGTAGCTGGTTTCCACCTGTACGTAAATGCCATAAAAAATCAGCGCGCCGAGGACCTTGCCCCAAGAGTCCAGAGCCGCCACCAGAATTACCAGCGCCATGGAAACCATGCCGCCTAGTACGGGAATAATGTTCAGCGCTCCCATCAGGACGCTGAGAGCGGCGGCGTAACGAATTTTCAACAGGGTGAAGACCAATCCGCTCAGGCAGCCGAGGATCACCATCAGCAGCCCCTGACCGAGCAGCCATTTGCCCATGCGCACCTTGGCTCGCATCAGGGTTTGGTCGAGGCGGAGCCGCATCGGGCGCGGAAAGAACGACAGCCCCCAGCGGTAGGCGATATCGCCTTCCAGGATGAAATAGACGGTCAGCACGACGACCGTGGCGATGTCGGCGATTTTGGTCGCCCAGGAGCTTACCGAGAGCACAAGATATTCGGCCAAATTCGAGGCATAACCCTGCAGCTTGGCGTTGAGTGCTGCCACGTTCAGATGCGAAGACAAAGGCAGCGCCTTTAGCCTGGAGAGCATCTGCGGGCCGCGGGTGGGCAGCTCTTTCATGAAGGCGCTCAGATCGTGCACCACCGGGGGCATCGCGAACGCGAAGAATAGAGTGATCGATCCGCCGACTGCCACCAGCGCGAGAAAGACCGCCACGGCGCGGTTAGGATGCCGCCCGGCGATCTTCAGGTGCATGATTCCGCCCATGACCGGCATCAGCACAACGGCGAACAGCGCGCTCACATAGAGCAACATGAGGGCTTCGCGCGTGAGGTAGATGAGAAAGAGTGCAATCCCGACCGCGAAGGCGAAGAGGATGTGCGAGCGTGCTTCCCGCGTCCGTAGCTCGGATGCGGGAAGATCTTCGGCGGAGCTTGAATCGACGGCGCTGTCTCGACTCGCCATGAGGTCTCCTCTCTGGGAGCAGCTGTCCCTACTCGACGTTCCCCAATCGGAGAACCGTTCTAGATTAGACCAGCCACCGCTGGCGGACGTGCGAGAGTATACGTTCCGCCACCTCGTGCGGCTGCAAGCCGCTGGTGACAACCGTGAAATGGGCCGCACGGTAGTGCGGCAGGCGGCGGCGGTGTCTGGCCTGCAATTCCTCCTGCCGGCGCAGAAGAGGGCGAACCTCGTCTCCGCCATCGCCGCCGTTTCCGCTATCGCCATCCTGAATGCGGGCTAGCAACTCCGGCAGCGGCGCGTCGAGAAACACCATGCAGGTTGCAGCGGAACTGAGCAGTGTGGAGAGTGTTTCCGGATCTTCCAGAGTTCCTCCGCCGAGCGCCAGCACGATGCTTCGCTCGTTCCGCATTCGTTCCGCGGCTTCCTTCTCGCGCTGACGGAAATAGGCCTCGCCGTGATCGCGGAAGATTTCGGCGACAGTCTTGGCGCAGGCAATCTCGATCACATGGTCCAGATCGGCGAATCGCCAGCCGAGCGCCTGGGCCAATAGCGGGCCTACGGTGGACTTGCCCGCGCCCATAAAGCCGGCAAGCACTATTTGGTTGAGGCGGGGGCTTTCCCGGGCCGCCGGAGGAGCCGTCTTATGCGATGGTTCGCTCAATCCGAGCATTATAAAGACGCGGCCAATGGAGGGATGCGCGCAACGGCTGGCGGTGGTTCGGGCGGCCTTCCAGGGCCCGCTCTAGGCTCCGGAAGGCTCCTTCTTAAGAGCGGATTGGATGTTCTCCCAAACCGCGGGGCTGGGATCATGAATGGGCAGCAGCAATTTGGCTTGTTGGGCAATATATCGGAGATCGCGGACTAGGGCGGAGCAGTTCTCGCAAGCCGCTAGATGCGGATCGTTTGAGAAGTCCGGGCCGGATTCAAACAGCTCGGGCAGCCGCTCCTGGAATTCGGCACAACTCATCGATAGACTTCCGTTCTCCTTCTTTCTCGCGTCCATCATAAATCCGCCGGTTCTGCCCGCTGACCCGAGCGTAAAAGATCGCGAAGCTTCATGCGCGCCTTGTGCAGCTGCGATTTACTGTTGCCAATAGAGCAGTCCAGCATGCCGGCGATCTCGTTGTGCTCATAGCCTTCCACATCGTGGAGCACAAATACCAGCCGGTAACCCGGGGGCAGGTTCTCAACCGCCCGCTCGAGGGTTACGCGGTCGATGGAGCCGGAGAGCGTCAGGTCCCGGGCTCCAATGTCCTTGCGCTGCCCATCCTGTTGCGAAGGCTCGAGCGTCTCCTCCAGAGAAACCTGCGGCAACCCCTTTTTGCGCAGGTGCATCAGCACCACATTGACCGCCAGCCGATGCAACCACGTGGAAAAGGCCGAATCGCCCCGAAAGGTTCCGATCTTCCGGTGGAGTTGCAGGAAGGCTTCTTGTGTCAGATCTTCGGCTTCCGCCACATTCCCCAGCATGCGCAGGCATAACGAGTAAACCCGGCGCTTGTGCAGTGCATACAATGTGGCGAATGCGACGCCGTCGCCCGCCTGCGCCTTGCGAATGGCCTCCGCCTCGCCCGCAATGGGCGGGTTGCGGCGCATATGCTGGTTGGGGTTCTTGGGCGGTGCCGTGGGGCCGGGCGATGCCGGTAGGTTTTTGTTCGCTATGGACATCGTCAACATCCGCTGGTTAATCGATGGAACTGTTCCCGCCGCTGCCGCTCCGATCGCCTTAGTAGACCCTAATCTCGATGCCGGCATAGCAGTGGAAGAACCGCTCAGAATGGTTCACAAAATGAAGTATCGCTTCCGGGTTAGAGAGCGTCGCGGTAAAAAGCGTTGCCTCTTGGAGTTCCATTCCTTTGCCCTTCCGCACGATTGAGGGGAACAGCGGCATTCAGCTTCCGATAAAGCGGGCATACAGGCTTCGAGCCAGCGCAGGGTCGGTTGTTCCCTGCACAATGGCGCGGCCATCCGCAAATATGGTGAGATTGTAGATGCCGTGTTCAAACCGAAGCAGCATGCGATTGAACTTTACCCGGCCGTGGGGAGCCAGCCGGCGTTCCATCTCGGCGAAGTCTACCGGCCGGCGGTGCTCATGGATCTGGACCGAATTGCGGCCACAGAGCGTGATCTGAGGGCGGTTCTCGCCGCGCAAATGGGCGAAATCGAATCGCTGGCAGACGGCGCAGCCATCCCGAGGGGCGGAAGCAGGGATCTCCGACTGCTCATTGCTCCACAAATCGCGCGAGAGTAGCGTTCGGCGCATTGCGTCCTTGGCCCCCACCAGAAATTTCAGCGCCTCGGTTACCTGGATGGAGGCGGCGAAATTGACGGCGCTGTTTAGGATTCCCGCGGTGTCGCATGTGTCGGCCACCCCCTCCGGGGGCTGGGGAAACAAACAGGCCAAGCAGGCCGTCTCGCCGGGCAAGATGTTCATGGTGACGGCATAGGCTCCCAGTGCGGCTGCATATATCCAGGGCCGCTGCTGCTGAACGGCAAAGTCGTTGAGCAGGTAGCGGGTCTCAAAATTGTCGGTGGCGTCCAGCAGGATGGCGGCATCCTCCAGCAGCTCGGCAATGTTGGAGGGGGTGAGGTCGGCAACCTGCGCCCGCACCTCCACTTGGCTATTGAAGAGCGCAATCTTCCGCCGCGCTGCCTCTGCTTTGGGCAGCACATCGCGCACGTCGGCTTCATCAAAAAGCAGTTGCCGCTGCAAATTGCTCGCCTCGACGAAATCCCGGTCGATCAGCGTGAGCTTGCCCACCCCGGCGCGCGCCAACAGCCCGGCGGCGGCGGCTCCGGTTGCGCCGCACCCGATTATGGCGGCATGCGCCGCGCCAAGACGCTGCTGTCCCCCCTCCCCGATGGGTGGATAGAGAATCTGGCGCGAATAGCGGCTTTCGATCAAACTCATCTTCTTACCATCTTAGTGCGGAGTCCTATAAGTTATAAAAAGCCTCTGAGGTAGACGCCCGAGGGTAGATTTGTCTGGTTTCATCCGATTGTGGAGGAGCGCTGGTGCGACAGCGAGGTGCACTGCCGCGTTGGGCCTCGTGCTCTCTCCTTGTCTTCTCCCCGCCGCCACCGCGCTGGCTGCCGCGCCAGCGCAGTCATCCGGAGCGGCAGCCTCATCTGCGCCGCCTACTGCAGCCCCGGCCAACTCGGGCGGGGCTGCTCCGTCTTCCGCCAACCAACCTGCTGCCCACTCGGCTGCCGCTCACCGGGCCGCCGCTGGACCGGCTTCGGCCGAACCGCAGGCAGGACTGATGGCCTGGGCGGGACTGCAGGTGACCAGCATCAAGTTTGAAGGGGTAAGCGAGTCGATGCTGCAGCCGCTGCCCGGTCAACTGGCCCAGCAACCCAAGCAGCCGCTCGATCCCGAAAAGATGCGCGACAGCCTGCGCCGTCTCTACGCCACCGGTCTCTATCAGACGATTCAGGTTTCCGGCGCCCGCAATGGAAACAACGTGTCCCTTGTCTTCTCCGGGACTCCCCAGCTCTTTATCGCGCGGGTCAACATCCACGGAGTCAAGAACGACCGGCTGGCCATGGTGCTGCAGAGTTCGGCGCAAGTGCAGCCCGGGACGCCCTATACCAAGAGCAAGGTCGCTCAGGCAGATGTGGCCGTGATCAAGGCGCTTCAGGATAACGGCTATTACCAGGGGAAGGTCTCCAGCGCGCTGCAGACCGATTTGCCGAACGCGCTGGTGACTCTCAATTACCAGATCGCTCCCGGCAAACCGGCGCAGATAGGCGACGTGAGCGTCAAAGGGAACAGCGGCATGACCGAGAAGCAGTTTCGAAAAAAGGGGAAACTAAAACGCAACTCCAAGGTCAACCGCAACACCGTGAGCCGTGCCTTGGACCGGCTGCACCAGAATTATGCGAAGCAGGGGCGCCTGGCCGCTACCGTGAGCATGACCTCCCGGCAATATGTTGCTGCGACCAACCACCTGAACTACGATTTCACGGCCGATAAAGGACCGGCGGTCAAGGTGATTGTCGAAGGTGCGAAGATTCACAAAGATGAGCTGCGGAAACTGGTGCCGATCTATGAAGAGGGAGCGGTGGATCAGGATCTGCTGAATGAAGGCGCGCAGAACCTGCGCAGCTATTACCAGAGCCGCGGGTATTTCGATGTTCGGGTCTCCTATTCCTCCATCCACTCCGGCGATCAGCAGGTGACCGCGCTCTATACCGTCCAGCTCGGCGCTCGCCACGTGGTGGATTCGGTCAGCATTGAGGGAAACAAATATTTCGGCAAGGATGTCATCGCGGAGCGCATCGGCGTCCGCGCGGCGAATGTGGTGAATCACAACGGCGACTTCAGCCAACAACTGCTGAATAACGACATCGCCTCCATTCGAGCTCTTTACCAGGGTAGCGGCTTTAGTGAAGTTTCGGTGACGCCCAGGGTGGTGGACAGCGACGTCTCCAAGCGGGGTAAGAAAGGGTCCCACCTGAAGATCACTTACGTGATCGACGAGGGCCCGCAGCAGAAGATCGGCAAGTATGACATCACCGGGGCTACGGCGCCCCAACTGGACGCGATTCGGCCCTACTTGTCGGCCCAATCCGGCCAACCCTACTCGGTATCGAATCTGACCGACGATCGCGACCTGGTGATGACTTACTTCCTCAGCCAGGGCTATGACAACGCCGATGTCGAGCTATTCCAGCAGACCGATTCCGCCGACAAGAAGCTGGCCGATGTGACCATGCGCATCGTGCCCGGCCCGCAATTCTTCATTCGCAAAATAGTCCCCTCGGGGATCCATTACACCAAGCCTTCCGTGGTGCAGGATCGCGTGATGGTGAACCCTGGGGGGCCGCTGAACCAGACGGCGCTTCTGGAAACCCAACGGAAGCTCTACGATCTCGGGCTCTTCAGCGAGGTGAATACCGCCATCGAAAATCCCGAGGGGGACGAAACCTACAAGAACGTGCTGCTCAATCTTACGGAGGCAAAGCGCTGGGACATTAATTATGGATTTGGTTTTGAAGCCCAGACCGGGACTCCGACCGAGGGTTGTCTCTCGGTCGCCAACCGTATTCTCCTGGGAATCGATAACAGCTATAAATGCACGCCCAACGGACATGCCGGGGCAAGTCCGCGCATTCTCTTCAGCATAAGCCGCATCAATCTGCGGGGCACCAATCAGTCCATAACGTTGAAGACCAACTATGGGACCCTCGAACAGGTGGCCCTGCTTACTTATCAGGACCCGCAGCTTTTCAACTGGCCGGGCTTTAGCCTTTCGCTATCGGGCGGCTATAACAATAGCGCATTTATCAGCACCTATCGCGCCGCGGTCTCATCCGGCTCTCTCCGCTTCTCCGAGCGAGTAGACAAAGCCAATAGCATGATCTATTCCTTCTCTTATCGCCGGGTCGCCGTCAATCCCGACACGCTGCAAGTGAGCCTGTCGGCGATTCCCCTGCTGGCGCAGCCGGTGCGGGTAGGGGGGCCGGGGGTCGCCTGGATCCGCGACACGCGCGATGACCCGCTGGATGCGCATCGTGGCAGCCTTACGACGGTAGAGCAGTTCTTGGCCGATGGAGTATTTGGATCGCAGGCCAATTACAACCGTATTGACCTCACCAACTCGACTTACTACGAATTTGGCCGTGACCATTGGGTCTTTGCCCGGCAGACTCGATATGCCCAGGAACGAGCCTATGGCACTGGAAAGCAGCTCCTGATCCCGCTGCCCGAGCGGCTTTATGCAGGCGGCGCTACCTCGCTTCGCGGCTTCCCCCTCAACTCCGCAGGACCGCGCGATCCTCAGACCGGCTATCCGGTGGGGGGCGCGGGAGCTTTTGTGAACAGCTTCGAGCTGCGCAGTCCGCCTCCCACGCTGCCCTATATCGGAACCGACCTCAGTTTTGTCCTCTTTCACGACATGGGGAACATCTTCCAGAGCTCATCCGATATCTGGCCCAGCTTCTTTCGCGTGCGGCAGCCGCATAGCCAAACGTGCCGGGATGTGTCCGTGCCTTACACCGACTACAACACTCCAACCACCTGTGACTTCAACAACTTCTCTCACGACTTGGGGCTCGGCCTTCGCTATCGCACACCCATTGGCCCAATCCGGGCGGATTTCAGCTATAACTTAAATCCGCCGATCTATCCCGTCATTTATGACTACACAACCAACTCTTCGACGCCCAATCCACATGTGGGGCAAGCGGGGCAGTTCAATTTTTTCTTTAGCATAGGGCAAAGCTTCTGATGTTGAAGGCGGCGCACATTTCGGCCCTTACGTTGTTGGCGGCGCTGGCCATTGTGGGCCTGGCTCAGGGCCAAGCGGCGTCCGGTTCGTCGCCTGCTTCGGCTGCTTCCTCTCCGCCGGCCAGTTCCGCGCCGGTGGTTCTCGACCGGGTGGTCGCGGTGATTAATGGCGGCGTGATCTTGGAGAGCGATGTAGAAAACGAGATGCGTTTTGCCGTTTTGCAGCCGGGCCGCGCCAACCCCGCGCAAAATACCCAGCAGAATGCGCTGAGGCGGCTGATCGATCGGGATCTGATTTTGCAGCAAATGAAGGCCACCCGGATCGTGAAGCGGCAGGCTTCGGCGGAGGAGATTCATCGTCAGATTGAGTCGCTGCGCAAATCAATTCCGGAGTGCGCGCAATATCATTGCGTTGCGCAGGCCGGCTGGAACGCCTTCCTCGCTGCGCACGATCTGACCGAGGAGCAGATTGAGGCCCGCTGGCGCCAGCGCATCACGATTCTCGCATTCATCCAAACGCGCTTTGGGGCTGGAGTGCGCATTTCCGACGCCGACATCGATCAGTATTATCGGCAGGATCTGGTTCCGGAGTTCGCCAAACGGCATCTCCCGCCGCCCCCGCTCGGGAGCGTCTCGGCCCGTATCCATGAGATCTTGCTGCAGCAGCGTGTCAATGTCCTGCTCCAGGATTGGCTGCAGAGTCTCAAAGAAGAGGGCAGCGTCAGTATCCTGAGTCCAGCGTATGCGCAGGTGGGTAGCGCGGAAGGAGCGGCCAGCGGCCCAGGAGCGGAACCACGAGCCGGCCCAGGAGCGGATCCAGGACCGGATCCAGGAGCGGAACCATGAGCGATTCGTTCAACCCATCTGCCCATGAAACGCTCCGCCGCCGTTCCGCCTGGTCGTATCTCTGGATCTCCATTGGCTCCATCGTTCTCATCCTCGTGCTGGTTGTAGCAGCACTGCTGATTTATTCCGCTACCCCGCACTTTTCCCGCTCGGTGAAAAAGCAAGTCGTCGCGGCGCTCGAGAACTCAACCGGTGGCCGGGTTGAACTGCAATCCCTCGATTGGAGTCTTCATGGCCTCTCCGTCACCCTGGACAATCTCACCATTCATGGGCTGGAGCAGCCCTCTGAAGCGCCATACCTGCACATCGATCGGGTTTATGCCCGAATTCGCATTGTCTCCTTCTTCAGGCGCAAAATCGCGCTGAGCTATGCCGAGGCTGATCATCCCGTCTTCCATCTCATCGTGTATCCGGATGGGAGCACGAATCAGCCGCGGCCGCGGCCGCAGCACACGAGCAACCGATCCCTTACCGATACCATCTTCAATCTCGAAGCCGGCCGCGTGGTGGTGTCTCGCGGATTGCTGCTGATCAACGAGCGCCGAATCCCGTTCAATCTAAGCGCCAACGACCTCCAGGCTCTGGTGACCTACTCCAAGCGGATGGATCGATATCTGGGGAGCGTGCAAGTCGCCGATTTCGATTTGCAAAGGGATTCGGCGGCGCCGCTGCGAAGCCGGCTCACGCTGTCGGTTGAGATGGGGCGAAGCTCAACTGTTCTCAAGTCCCTGCATTTCATGAGCGGGGGCTCGCAGATGGATGCCTCCGGATCGGTGGCCGATTATGCCCATCCGGAGTGGAAACTTGCGGCTCAGGGCAGCATAGAGCTGCCCCAAGTCTCCGCGCTTACCGGCGTTAGGGGACTGCGCCGCGGTGTGGCCACGGTTGCAGCGGAGGCCGCGGGTTCCGGGAAAGACCAGTACACGATTCATGGCAATTTCCGTTTGGCGGATGCGGCGTACGATACCGGCTATCTGAAGGTGGCAGGGGCCAGCGCGCGGGGATCGTTTTCGATTACCCCCGAGGAGATTGCATTGAGCCAGATAAAGGCTCGCCTGCAGGGAGGAGGCGGCGTGGACGCCGCAGTCCATTTCCTGCACTGGAATGCTCCGGCGCCACCGAAGAACACGCCGGTTCGTGGCCCCCGCTCCGTGCGATCAGGCCCCATTTCCTCCGCCAGCATCCGTGCTCAGGTGCGCGGCGTGCGGCTCCCAGCCATCATGCGCATGGTGGCGCCGCCCGAATACCGGAATCTTGGTTTTGACACCGCGGCCGACGGTACGGTCGGTGTGGACTGGACAGGGAGCGGCGAGGATCTGACGGTCGCCGTCAATATGCGGCTCAATGCTCCGGGCCGGCTCGCTCCCGGTCAAGCAGGAGTGAATGGCAGCGTGATCGCCACATACTTCGAGCGCGGCGGAAAGGTGCAAATCCAAGAGTTTCATGCTCAGACACCCGCCAGCGAGCTCCAGCTCTCCGGCGGGTTGGGAGTCTATCCCCCCTCCGGTCCTTCTGCACTCCAGGTCCAGCTCACCACCAGCAGGCTGGCTGAATTCAATTCCACGCTCACCGATCTGGGGTTGGCGGCGGGAGGGAAAAAGGGAGTGGCGGCAATTCCGGTTGTGCTGGACGGCCATGCCGAGTTTACCGGCACGATCGCGGGTTCGTTGCTCGATCCTGACATTCGGGGACATCTGGCGGCGACGAATATCGCCACCGAATTTCCCGGCGATTTTTCCGCCCAAACCATGGCCGGCGTGCAGCGGACCGAAGCCTCCGCTGGCCATCCGGGAGCCTCGCTGCCGGCAAGCGCTCCTGCCTCCAAGCAGCACGAGGTTTCGTCGCATCTGGTTCGCTGGGATTCTCTGGACGCTACGGGCGAATATTCCCCCGCTGCGATCTCGATCCAACACGCTACGCTGACCCGTGGCGGGGCGACCATTGCGATTCAAGGGCGGCTGGAGTCACATCGCATCGGTTCCCGCCGCCAGGTCTTTGACAACTCGACGGCCCTGACTCTGACCGCCGGCATCCACCAGGTCTCTCTTGGCGATCTGGTGGCGATCGCCGGCACTTCCATCCCTGCCTCCGGAACGGTCAACCTGGCGGTGCACGCCGCAGGAACGCTGGGCAGCCTGAACGGGGGCGGCCAATGCACGATCCAGGGCGGTGAAATCGCAGGAGAACCCTACCACAGCATTACTGCCGCCGTGATCTTCGCCGGGAGCCGCATCCGGCTCACGAGCCTGAAGTTGCTTCAAGACGGCGGCAACGTCAGCGCCAGCGGCAGTTACGACTTGGCTTCGAAGACCT
>JANWJB010000061.1 GCA_025449575.1 Acidobacteriaceae bacterium | reverse complement strand
TCCGTCACATCCTCGGTTACAACCGCGCGCCCGATACCCTTCAGCAATACGAACCGGCGCACGCCGGCGCGGTTCTTTTTGTCGCTGGAGGCGGCTGCGAGCAGGCGTTCGCCGCGCCACCGCGGCGGAGGCGGGGGAGCTAGAGCCCGGATCAGTTTTCCCGCGCGCTCCGCATCCGCTGCCTTCAGCCAGCCGCGCGCGCGGCTCGCCTCCAGCGCGATCAGCATGCCCCAGGCAATGGCCTCGCCATGCAGCAGCGCGCCGAAACCCGCCATCGCCTCGATGGCGTGCCCGATCGTGTGTCCAAAATTGAGAATCATGCGCAGACCCGATTCGCGCTCGTCCAGGCCGACCACCTCGGCCTTCATGCGCACCGACGCCGCGACAATCTTCTCCAGCGCCGCCGGCTCCCGGCGGTCGATGAGCGCTCGATTGGCCTCCATGTACCGGAAGAGAGCCGCGTCGCGGATGAGTCCGGCTTTTACGCTCTCGTAGAGTCCGGCGCGATACTCGCGTAGCGGCAGAGTGCCCAGCAGATCGATATCCGCGAACACCGCGCGCGGATGATGGAAGCTGCCTACAAGGTTTTTGCCCGCGCTCAGGTTTACTCCGGTCTTGCCCCCCACAGACGAGTCGACCTCGGCGAGGAAGGTTGTGGGGACCTGTACGTAGTCGATCCCCCGCATGTAGATGGCGGCAAGAAAGCCGCCCACATCGCCGACAACTCCGCCGCCGAAAGCCAGCAGCAGAGAAGAGCGGTCCGCTCCGGCAGCCAACAGTTCCGACGCCAGCCGCTCAATCTGTGCCAGCCGCTTGTATCGCTCCCCCGCGGGCAAAAAGATCACGACAGGCTGTTGCGGCGCGAAAGACGCCAGCAGCCGTTTTCCCCACAGCGCCCAGATCTCCGGCGAGGTGAGCACATAAACGCTTTTGCGCGAGCTGCCGAAAAGCTTGCGCAAGCGATTGCCGAGGGAGAGGGTCAGTCCGCTTCCGATCGAAACGGGGTAAGACCCCGCCTGGGTTTTGACGGTGATGGTGTGCACGATTGCTCCCATCCTATCGCAGGCTCTCGGAGCGTTTTCATTTTGCCGCGCCGCCGCCGGTGCGGCGCCGCCCCTGACAAAGGCCGCCCGGGTGCGGCGTTGCGCCACCAACAGAATCGGCGCGATGCGATGATACCCTCGAACCATGGCCATCACCGAAGTTGTGGACTTTGTCGTTGTGGGCGCCGGAATCGCCGGTCTGCGGGCCGCGATCGAGTTGGCGCGCGCCGGCCGCGTGCTGGTTTTGACCAAAGAAGAGTTGGGCGAATCGAACACGCAATATGCCCAAGGCGGCATCGCGGTGGCCCTCGAGGGCGAGGAAGACGTCGCTCTTCATCTGCAGGATACCGTGGTTGCAGGAGACGGCCTGGTCGAGAGGGAGGTCGCGGAGATTCTGGTGCAGGAGGGTCCCGAGCGCGTTTTGGAGCTGCTGACGTGGGGCGCCAATTTCGACCGCAAGGATGGCGAACTGATGCGGACACGGGAGGGCGCTCACAGCCGCTCCCGAATTCTGCATGCCAATGGCGACGCCACGGGCAGGGAGATTGGCCGCGCCCTATTGGAACATGCGCGCATGCAACCCCAGATCGAGCTGCGCGAATACACCACTTCGTTGGACCTCATCGTGGAGGATGGAATCGTGCGCGGCATCACCATGCTGCGGCCACATGGAGAGATCTCTGAAGCCTATGCCCGCGCTGTGTTGCTCGCCAGCGGAGGCGCCGGCCAGGTCTACAGCGAAACAACCAATCCTTTGGTTGCTACTGGAGACGGCATTGCCATGGCCGATAGGGCGGGCGCCGAGATTGCCGACATGGAGTTTTATCAATTCCATCCCACCGCGCTGAGCCTGCCCGGCGTCCCACGCTTTTTGCTCTCCGAGGCGCTCCGCGGAGAGGGAGCCTATCTGCTCAATTCACGCATGGAGCGCTTTATGCAGCGCTACCATCCGCAGTTGGAGTTGGCTCCCCGCGATGTGGTCGCGCGCGCCATCACGCAGGAGGGATTTGCTCCCGGCGGCGCTGCGCCTCTGCCCGTCTATCTCGACATGCGGCACGTGACGGGGATCGACTTGACCGCCCGCTTTCCCGGCATCTCCTGGTTTCTCAGGCAGAATGGATTGGATCTGAAGCTGGACCTCATTCCGGTTCGTCCGGCGGCTCACTACCTGATGGGCGGAGTGCACACCGGTATCGACGGCCATTCCTCCTTGCCCCGCCTCTATGCCGCCGGCGAGGCCGCCTGCACCGGCGTCCACGGAGCCAACCGCCTCGCCAGCAACTCGCTCCTCGAAGGGCTGGTTTTCGGCGCCAGGGCGGCCAAATTCATGCTGGAGGAGACGGAGATTGCGCCGGGTGTCGATGGCCGCGATCTCATTGCCGGCCTCCATCCCGGTGCGCTCGTCGATGCCCAGCGCACGCGCTTGCAGTCTTTGATGTGGCGCCACGCGGGATTGCTCCGCGACCGCGACGGCTTGCGCTCCGCGGCGGCGGAGCTGGCGGAGATGGGCGAACGGCTTCCCTCCGCGGTGGAGCGCCCGGCGATCGAACTGAAGAACCTGCACACCGTCGCGTCGCTCATCGTGCAGGCGGCCCTGGGCAGGGAAGAGAGCCGCGGCGCGCACTTCCGCAATGACTTCCCGCGGCGCGACGATCTTCACTACCGCAAGCACTCCGTAATCCGCGAAGGCGACCTCTCCTGGGTCGCCGTTAGCTCGGCTCCCGCTGAGCTGGCGGAGCGGCCAGCAGGGAAGCCGCAGCCGCAATCGCCACCGTCCCCACGATGACGCCCAGAGAGATGCCGATGGAGACCTGCACCCACCGCCCCGCAATCATTTTCAAGCCGACAAATGCCAGGATGGCCGCCAGGCCAAAGTGGAGATAACGGAGCCGCTCCAGCAAGCCGGCCAGCAGGAAATAGAGAGAGCGCAGCCCGAGCACAGCCAGGATGTTCGAGGTATATGCGATGAACGGATCGCGGGTCACCGCGAGTACGGCGGGAATCGAGTCTAAGGCGAAGGCCAGATCGACCAGTTCGATCGCAACCACGGCTGAAAAAAAGATGCCCTGCGGCGACGCTGCCCAATCTCCAGGCAGCCAAGCCACCCATCGCTTTACTAGCTGCTTTGGCCGCTCGGGGGCATCCTCACTCTTCTCCTTCTTGCGCAGCAGGCGCGCGGCGGCAAACAGCAGGAAGGCGCCGAAGACGTATTCAATCCAGGAGAAGCGGTTCAGCAGGGCGATGCCGAAAAACATAAACAACGCGCGCATGACGATGGAGCCGGTAATGCCCGCGGTAAGCGCCGTTTCCTGCTTCTCGGTATCCATCCCGAAGGAACGGAACATCACCAGGAAGACGAAGAGGTTGTCGATGCTCAGCGAGAACTCGATCAAGTAGCCGGAGGCGAACTCCAGACCACTCTGGCTGCCGCGCGTATGCGCCAGCCAGAAGCCAAGCGCGGCCGCCAGCGCAACCACGAAGAGGAAAAAGGCGAGGTGAGCGCCCGCACTCTGCGCTCCTTCTTTCCGACCCAGCAGCACCAGATCGAAGGCGATCACCAGCCCGACGACAATAAAAAAAACGATCCAGTAAAGGAGAGGCGCGCCGGCCGACATTTTGCAATGCTAGAGCATTTTCGATTTTTGGGCAGACTCCGGCCCTGTCATCTCGAGCCTACGGACCCCCGTCATCCCAATGAGGAAACGGGGCGGGACGCCGTCCTGCGCAGTGGAGAGATCTGCTTTTTTGCCGGGAAGCGGAAAGCACCGGGCGAGGGAATGAAGAGAACGCCGCCTCACGCGAAGCGGCGAGTGCACCGGAGTTGGCGCCCGTCAGCGCTGGTTGATGAGACGAATCGTCTCTAGGAAGACGTCACCGGTGACGGTGAGGCTTTTTGCGCTCAGCTTGTCCATGGTGTCTTGCGGAGTGTGCCAGTAGGAATTATCAGGGCCGTAGTCGAAGTCGATGACATCGGCGCAGGCCACGCCGCGCTTGAGAAAGGCCGTATGATCGTCGCCCACGGAATTCACGCGCTGAAAGAAATACGATTGGTCGCCATACTTGGCTGCCGCCTCCCCAATCAGGTTTAGGAGCCAAGGCGTGGAGGTCGAATCGCGGTCCACATCCAGATTGCGGTCCCCAATCATGTCCGCCAGCAGAAAGGCTTTGACGCGCTTCAGTGTGCCGTCCTTCTGCCATTTGGCCGCCAGATGCTTGCTGCCGTATGCGGAGTCGGAATCGGTCCAGTTCCGGAACGCTTCTTCCCCGTCGAAGAGGACCAGCCAGACGCTGTAGCCCTCCAGCTTGTGTCCGCGAAAGCTGCTGGCGAGTTCGAGCAGCAGGCCGGTGCTCGAGCCGCCGTCATTGGCTCCGATGTAGCTGGTATTTTTCAGTGGGTAATTGGTGTCATAGTGCGAGGCCAAAACGATGATGCCGTCCCGTTTGCCGGGAAATTTGACAATAAAGTTGGTCATTCGCATCGGCCCGGCGGGCGTCGATGCGGTAAAGGTATCTTTTTCCAGGTCGTCCTTGGCGAATTGGCGTTCCAAAAAAGCCTGCGCTCTGGCGTGTCCGTCGCTGCCCACCCAGCGCGGCCCGGCCGCGACGAAGGCGCTGGTGTACTCCAGCGCTGCCGTGCCATCGAAGTGTGGCAGCGACTGCGAGGCTTCCGCCCCAGCCGCACTCAGAAAAAGCAGCGCGGCGGCGCCCGTTAGCGCCGCGCGGAGAAGAGCGGAGGATCGAAATTTCACTTCGACTCCCGCAGCCGCTTCCGGCGGCTGGGATGAACCATGTATGCGACGCCGATGCTGATCGAATAAAGCGCCAGCATCGGCGCGGCGAAAACGCACATCGTCAATATATCCGGTGTGGGGGTGATGATGGCGGCGATCACGAAAATGATCAGGATGGCATAGCGCACATTCTTCCATAGGAAGCGCGCGCTCACCAAGCCAAACAGCGCCAGGAAGAAGATGACGATCGGCAGCTCGAAGGTGATCCCCAGACCGAGGATAACGGTCAGAAACAGTTCCGTATATTCGCCGACCGTCACCATCGGCTTGAATGCGCTGCTGTATCCGATGAGGAAGTTCAGCGCGCCGGGATAAACATATCGGTAGCCGAAGAATGCGCCGGCCAGAAACAGCCCTATGGTCGCCGCCATGAAGGGCACAACGTAGCGTTTCTCCCGCTTGTAGAGGCCGGGCGAGATAAAGAGCCAGACCTCGTACAGGATGAGGGGTGAGGCCAGGATCGCGCCCGCCATCAGGCTGATTTTGATATAGAGATTGAAGATGTCTACGGGATTCAGATAGACGAGCTGCGTGTCCAGGTGGTGCGCGCGTAGTGCATCCGTAATCGGCGCCTGCATGAACGCATAAATCCTCACCCGGAAGGCATAGGCCACAAAAAAGGCGACGATCAGATAGAGCGCGGAATGAATCAGGCGTTTGCGAAGCTCTTCCAGGTGTTCCAGAAGGCTCATGCCCGGCAATTCAACTCTTTCGCCTAACGCAGCGCGGGCGCGATCCACGATATCATCCTTGGTGGTTGGTTGGTTGCTCCTCTAGAGCCCCGGCTGCGCCATCCCGGATGGCGGGTATCTCACTCGCAGCGGGAGCGTCGGGCTGGGGAGGAGCGGTTTCCTGCTCGCCTGCTCGCTCGTCGCGTGCTTCCTCTATCTGGCCATAGGGATCCTGTCCATAAGCTTCCTCACTCTGGCCGTAGGCTCCCGGCTCGTAAGGCTCGTCAATCCGGCCATAGGCTTCCTGTCCATAAGGCTCTTCGACGCGCCCATACGCCTCGTAGTCGCGGTCGTATGCTCCCTCTTCCCCGGAGTAATTCTGGGCCGCTTCGATTTCCTCGGAACGATAGGGCCTGTAAGGGCTCTCGGTGCTCTCAATTTCCCCCGTGCTTGGGGGTTTGACCGTCAGCGAGGCAGGCAGCTCCCGTGTCTCCACAGTGGCGGCCGGCGGAGCGATGGCGTCCACCGCAAGCTGCTTCTGGCGGTCGTTCTGGTCCGCGGCACGAAGCTCCTCTTCGATCTGCATTTTGAATTCATTGCTGGCGCGGCGGAACTCCCCCACCAATTTGCCGAGCTGTCGTCCGATCTCAGGCAGCTTCTTGGGGCCGAATATGATCAGCGCCAAAGCAAAGATGAAGATAGTGTCAGGCATGATCGCACCTTTCATGATACCCGCCGCACTAGCGAGCCACAAATACCGCGAGGCACCTGCCGCCGGGTCCGGTCATCGGGAATTCGCGGAATCGCTCAATTCTTTGAAAGGGCATGGCTTGGAGCATCTTCCCGCCGCGAGCGCAGCCCTTGCCCGGCTGCCTGCGCCGCCCTCCGCTCTCTCCGCTGTGGCGCCGGTCCTCTGCCGCCGCCTCTCGGCGACCTGCTAAGATCTTGAGCAGACTCAATGAAATGTCCCTATTGCGGGTTCGCGCAGGATCGGGTGGTGGATTCGCGCGAAAGTAAAGACGCAGACTCAATTCGACGGCGCCGCGAGTGCGAGCGGTGCAATAAGCGCTTTACGACGTATGAGCGCATCGACGAGATTCCCTACATGGTCGTCAAGAAGGACGGCCGCCGGGAACGGTTCGAGCGTCAAAAAGTTCTCAGCGGCCTCTTGCGAGCCTGCGAGAAGCGGCCCGTCTCCGCCGCCAAGCTGGAGGCCATTGTGGATGACACCGAAGCCTTTCTGGTGGACTCTCCCGAGCGCGAGCGCACCACCCGCGAGATCGGCGAGTTGATCATGAAACGCCTCAAGGCGATTGACACCGTTGCCTATATCCGGTTTGCCAGCGTTTACCGCGACTTCAAAGACGTGCGCGAGTTCAAAGAGGAGCTGGAACAGCTCCTGAACTCCAGAGACGTCTCACGTGGCACGCGCAGGCAATCGACATAGAACGTTGACCGTTGCCGCTTCATCCCTCAGCCCATTGCTTGGTTCTCGGTTCGCAATCGTGAAGGAGAAATCGTGGATTCGCCGGAAAGAACAAACAGAACGCATACGGTCACGCTGATCCCGGGGGATGGCATCGGTCCGGAGGTGACCAGTGCCGTCACCGCGCTGGTCGAAGCTGCTGGAGCCCCCGCCGGAGCGCGCTTCGCTTGGGAGCCATTCTCCGCCGGCCGGGAATCCTTCGAGAAACAGGGCGAATACATTCCCAAGGAACTCTACGCCTCTATCGGGCGGAACCGCGTCGCACTCAAGGGTCCGGTCACCACGCCGGTGGGCGGCGGCTTCCGATCCATCAATGTCTCTTTGCGCATGGAGTTCGAGCTCTTCGCCAATTTCCGCCCCATCAAGAATCTGCCCGGCCTGCCTACCCGCTATCCGGGCCTCGACCTGATCATCTTGCGCGAGAACACCGAGGGCGAATATGTCGGATTGGAGCACGAAGTCGTCCCCGGAGTCGTCGAATCGTTGAAGGTGATTACCGAGAAGGGATCGACGCGCATCGCGCAATTCGCCTTCAACTATGCGCGCCGGAACGGACGGAAGAAGATCCACGCGATTCATAAAGCCAACATCATGAAGATGTCCGACGGGCTCTTTCTAAGATGCGCGCGCCGGGTCGGTGAAGGCTATCCCGAGATTGCCTATGCGGAGCACATCATCGACAACACATGTATGCAATTGGTGCTGAATCCGTATCAATATGACGTACTGCTGCTGCCGAATCTTTATGGAGACATTGTCAGCGATCTATGTGCCGCCTTTGTCGGCGGCCTGGGCTTGGTTCCGGGTGCGAACCTGGGCGCCGATTGCGCCATTTTTGAGGCGGTGCACGGTTCGGCCCCCGACATCGCAGGCAAAGACCTGGCCAATCCGACCGCGCTGCTGCAGTCATCCATTCTGATGCTGCGCCATCTCGGAGAGGACGCGGTTGCAGACCGCCTGCAAACCGCGATGGAGAAGGTTTATGTAGAGAAGAAGGCGCTCACCCGGGACGTGGGCGGAGCCAGTGGAACCAAGGCTTTTGCAGCTGCGGTTTTGGAGCATCTTGCCTGAGCCGATAACTGCAATTTCCGGGCACGAGCGGAAAAGGGGGAATCAGTGAACTGGGGAACCGTGAAGGCCGTGAAAACGGCGGTGGCGCTGGCGGCGCTCTTGCTGGCCGCCGGCTGCAGGAAGTCGGAAGTGGTTAAGGAGTTGAAGCCGTCGGTGACCTACAGCCAAATCGACATGAGCACCGCGGGCACTGTGGAAGGCACGATCCACTATGCGAAAAAAGCGCCTCCGCGCATCGCCATCGATATGGCGCAGGACCCGGTATGCTCGCTGAGCACCGAGCCCAATCTTACGGAAGAGTATGTCGTCAACGCCGGCAAGATGGCCAACGTCTTCGTGTATGTGAAGGACGGCCTGGGCAACAAGATTTATCCCGCGCCGAACACTCCGGTGATTATCGACCAGAAGGGATGCCGCTATATTCCGCATGGGATCGGAGTGATGGCCGGCCAGCCCGTCGAGTTTCGTACTGGAGATCCCAC
>JANWJB010000060.1 GCA_025449575.1 Acidobacteriaceae bacterium | reverse complement strand
CGGCAGCTTCGGCAGAGCGTCTACCGGCAATGTGACCATACCTGAAACAAATTGGGTTGTCTTGGCGCGCATCGTCCGTTCCCACGGACGGCGTGGTGAAGTAATTGCCGAGCTTCTCACCGACTTTGCTCAAAGCTTCTCCGAGCGCAAGCGGCTGTTTCTGCAATCGGGAAGCGGCGAGGCGATCCGCCAGGTCAGCCTTGAAGCCTGGCGCCTTCATCAAGGGCGTGTCTTGCTGAAGTTCGCCGGCACCAACTCTATCGATGAGGCCAATCAGCTTCGCGATTTGCTGGTAGTACTCCCCATTGACGAGCGAATGCCGCTCACCGAAGACGCGGTCTATGTCGGCGATCTGGTGGGCGCGCAGGTGGTGGACATCCACGGCGGCTCGGCGGATGAGGTAGGAACGGTCGCAGAGGTGTTGCCGGAGGGCGCCGGGCCCGCCATGTTGGTGATCCGCGCCGGAGCGGGCGAGCCGGTTCTTATTCCCTTCGTTAAGGCGTATCTGAAGAAGATGGACCTTGCGGCTAAGCGGATCGAGATGGATCTGCCGGAGGGTTTGCTGGCAGTGCAAGCGCCCCTCACCGCGGAGGAGTGGCGGCGCTTGCGCGAGGAAGAACGGAGCCCTGCCCCGGAGGCGGATCGGAACGGCCATGCGCTTCGACATCGTTAGCATCTTCCCCGAATTCTTTTCCGGCGTGTTCGAATTCGGAATGCCTCGGCGCGCGGTGGAGGGTGGCCAAGCTGAGATTGTGCGCCATGACTTGCGCCGTTTCGCACATGACCGGCACCGCACGGTGGACGACCGCCCCTTTGGCGGAGGCGAAGGCATGGTACTCAAGCCGGAGCCGCTGGCGGAAGCCGTCGAATCGCTTGGCGTGCGGCCGAAGGCAGAGCGCTCGGCAGCCCTTGAGTCGGTGATTCTGCTTTCTCCGCAAGGGCGGCGGTTCACGCAAGCCGTGGCTCGCGGATTGGCGCGACTGGAGCGGGTAATCCTGCTGTGCGGGCGCTACGAGGGCGTGGACGAGCGGGTAAACGAGCTGATCGCCGACGACGAGCTTTCGATTGGAGACTATGTCTTGTCGGGCGGAGAAATTGCAGCAGCAGCCGTCGTGGATGCGACAGTGCGGCTGCTCCCCGGAGTGCTGGGCAACCACGCCTCGGCGGAGTTTGAGAGTTTCGGGCTGTCGGAGAGCGAGCTCGCGGGGCCGGCCGGTGGGGCGGGAGCGCCCACTTCAACGCATGCCGCGGGAGGCCTTCTGGATTACCCGCACTACACCAGGCCCGCCGACTTTAGGGGCGTGGGCATCCCCCCGGTGCTGAGCGGCGGCAACCACGAGCAGATTCGCAAGTGGCGGCGCGAGCGGGCGCTCGAGAAGACGTGGCGCAACCGGCCGGACCTGCTCGCAGGCGCAGACCTCACCGCCGAGGACCGCGGATTTCTGCGTGGACTGGAGGAGCGATCCCAGCGCTATCCAGGCTCGCGGGAAGCGGCGAAAACTGAAAATTCCGTGTAAACTGAGGATCGGGCACGCAATTGACCTGAATCAATTTTAATGGGAACAAAATTATGTCTATTCATCCAGTGATGCAGCGTCTCGCAGACAAACTTGAACGCACGGATCTTCCGGCATTCGTGCCCGGCGATACGGTGCGCGTACAGGTCAAAATCAAAGAGGGCGAAAAAGAGCGCCTGCAGGCCTTTGAGGGCGTAGTCATCGCTCTCAAGAAGGGACCCCAGGGCAGCTTTACCGTGCGCAAGATGAGCTTCGGCCAGGGGGTCGAGCGCATCTTCCCCTTTAACTCCAAAGTGATCGACAAGGTGCAGAAGGTTCGTTCCGCGCGCGTACGCCGCTCCAAACTGTTTTATCTGCGTGGTCTGCGAGGCAAGGCGGCGCGCCTAAAGGAAGTAGAGCGCACCTAAGCGAGAGGCCGCAACTTCCATTCTTTGCTTCCGATTTTTCAAACACCCCGACGGCTGCCGTCGGGGTGTTTGGCGGTGGACATTCTCGCCGCGGTGAATCTCACGAACGCGCGCCGGTGAAAATGCTCTAAACTCATTTTGGTCATGAAGGGCTTGAAGAGAAGCGCCGCGGAAGAGGAAGACGAACTCTCTCCCTCCGCGCGCAAGATGCGCATGCTGCGAACCCTGGTGTGCGGCGGCCGCTATGAGCGAGCGGCGCGCGCCGCGGGAGCGCGGCTGGTTGCGGGAGTCGATGAGGTGGGGCGGGGTGCGCTCTTTGGGCCGGTAGTCGCCGCCGCGGTGATTCTGCCCGAGAACTGCCGCATTCCCGGCTTGCGCGACTCCAAACAGCTTCTCGCCCCGGAGCGCGAACGCTTTGCGCGCATCGTTGAGCGGCGGGCCCTGGCGATCGCGGTGGAGGAAGTCGATTCGGAGACCATCGATCGCGTAAACATCTATCAAGCTTCCCGCATGGCGATGCAGGCGGCAGTCTGCCGGCTGCATCTCACTCCCGACCATCTACTGGTAGACGCGATGCGTCTGGAGTTGGACTGCGCGCAGACCTCCATCATCTATGGCGACTCGCTGAGTGTTTCGATCGCCGCGGCCTCGGTAGTCGCGAAGGTTTATCGCGACCGCCGGATGCGAGAGTTGGATCGGGAATATCCCCAATACGGCCTGGCCATGCATAAGGGGTACGCTACCCCTCAGCACCGGCAGGCACTGCTCGATCATGGCCCCTGCCCACTGCATCGCAGAAGCTTTCTTCCAGTCGCGCAGAGCGAGCTGCGCTGGGACTAGAACTGTCCTCATCCAGGTTGTCTTAACCAGGGAGGTTTCGAGTGGATGCTTGGAGTCATGGCGTGAAAGCCGGCTGGGACCGCCTCAAAAAGGAGATCAGCGTTGACCTTACGGCTGATGTGCATCACCGCTCATCCTGACGATGAGAGCGCCGGGTTCGGCGGAGCCCTTCTGCGGGCGCAAGAGCGTGGCGCGAGCACTAGCGTTGTCTGCCTAACCGATGGAGGCGCGGCCTCGCACCGGGGCGCGACAAAAGACACCCAGGAGCTGACACTCACACGACGGCAAGAGTTCGCCTCGGCGCTCCGTGTGCTCGGGGTGAGCGAAGGCGAGGTACTCGGTTATCCCGACGGCAAGCTCGCAGAACAGAACTTTATCCAGCTCGCTGCGGCGCTCGTCGAGCGCATACGCCGCTTTCGTCCGCAAGTGGTGCTTACCTTCGGAGGCGACGGCAGCGTAAACCGGCATCCTGATCACACGATGACTTCGCTCCTCACCACGGCCGCCTTTCACTGGGCCGGCCGCAATGCGCTGCCCGCGGACGCCGTCTCGCCGCTCGCGCCCTGGCACCCGCAGAAACTCTACTACGCGTGTGCGCCCTTCCTGATCGCGACCCCAGAGGAGGCCCGCTACATTGCCTTCGTTCCCAGCTCCTTGACGCTCGACGTGCAGGATCTGAAGGCCAAGAAATATGAGGCCTTTCGCCAACACACGACTCAGGCTCCCGTTCTGGATCGCGCGAAAGCGCTCTTCGAGAAGCATTCCGGAGAGGAGAGCTACCTGCTGGCAGCCGCGCGCGGCGAGCTTCCCAATCTGCTCGAAACAGATATGTTCGGCGGAGTGGTCGAGGAGTAGAGAGACTTTCTCAGGCCCGCTCCGGGGCCCGAGCGCCGCTTCGGCGCGCCTGCAGCAGCGCCCAGGCCGGCCGCGCGGCAAGCAGCACGGCCAGTACAACCGTGATCTTCATCGGCGTGCGCACGCCAGGCTTGACGATCCACCAGTAGTGGATCACGCCGCAGATCGCGGAGATGTAAATCAGCCGGTGCAGAGCGCGCCAGCGTTTTCCGCCCAGTTTTTTGATCGCCCACTTGGTTGAGGTAAGGGCCAGAGGAAGCATCAGAATCCACGCCGTGAATCCCACCATGATAAAGCGGCGCTTGGTGATGTCGGCGATCATGGTGGATAGATGAAAGCCGGAGAAGAGCCACACATAGGTCAGCAAATGCAGGCAGCCATAGAAAAAGGCGAAGAGGCCGAGCATGCGCCGAAAGCGGATCAGCCAGGAGAGCCGCACCCACAAATGGCGGACGGGGGAGATCGCCAGGGTGATCACCAGCAGGCGCAGGGTGGCAAAGCCGGTGCCATGGGTGATCGTGACGATCGGATCGGGACCCAGGTTATTTTGGAAACCGTGCAGAACCAGCAGACCCAGCGGCAACAGGCAGACGAGAAAGACCACTCCCTTCAGCAAGGAGAGGAGCCGTTGCGGCGTCAAGCGCAGGCCGCCCGTGCGGCGGCCCGGCCCCAGCGTTGGGGCTTCAACGGCAAATGTCTGAGTGTTGGAATCCGTAACGGCCTCCGCCGCGGCCAGCCCGTCTAGCAGGGCGGTCGCAAATGCTCCGCCGATTCGGGTTCCGCAGGTGGTCTAGAAGAATTTCTTCAGGTCCATGCCGGCGTAGAGTTGGGCCACCTGGTCGCCATAGCCGTTAAACATTTGCGAGGGTTGCGTAGCCTTCCAAAACGGCAGGCCAATTCTCCGCTCGGTCTTCTGGCTCCAAGGCGTGCGATCGACGTCGGGATTCACATTGGAATAGAAGCCATATTCCTGTGGAGCTTCGTCGTTCCAAGCAGTGTGCGGCTGCTTGGCGGTGAAGCGCACATGCACGATGGATTTGGCGGATTTAAACCCATACTTCCAGGGAACGACAACGCGCACGGGCGCGCCATCCTGATTGGGCAACACCTGGCCATACATGCCGAAGGTAAGCAGCGCGAGCGGATGCATCGCCTCGTCCATGCGCAGCCCCTCCGAGTAGGGCCAGTTCAAATTGATCTGGTAGAGCCCCGGCATGGTCTTGGTATCTTCCAGGGTCAGGAACTGGATATATTTCGCTGAAGGCAGCGGTTCGGCCCAATTGATGAACTCCGAGAGCGAATAGCCCACCCAGGGAATCACCATGCTCCACGCCTCCACGCAGCGGTGGCGATAGATCCGCTCCTCCAATGGCCGGTACTTCAGGAGGTCGTCGATGCCGGCAGTCTTTTTAGCTTTCACCAGTCCATCGACGGTCACCGTCCAGGGCCGCGTCTTCATCCGCCAGGCATTGTGCAACGGATCGCCCTTCTCCACGCCAAATTCGTAAAAGTTATTGTAGCTAGTGACGTCCTGGAAAGGAGTGACTGTTTCTCCCTTGTCGGAAAGGGGGCTGGGAACGGTAGTGAGTTTGCTGTCGGCGGCCACCGTGCGGCGCGGAGCAACGAGCTTGGAAATTCCATCGCCCCCCAGGCCCAGAATGCCCATGGCAGCCGCGCCGCGCATGAACGTGCGACGATTGAGATAGGCGGATTGAGGGGTGATCTCCGAAGACGGAATGTCCGCAGCTTTCTTGATCAACATAAGAAGTGGCCCTCTCCAGTCGCTGCTCAGCGGCAGATCCGACTCTCTTGCACTGCTCTCACTCCGGTTACGCTCAGCGCAGCCGGATGGATTGCGCCGATTTACTTTTGAGACGCTTTCGGACGAACAAAGTTACATCCAGGCTTGGCTCCGAAATGTCCCCCTTATAGGGCGGCCAACAGCGCATTCTCCGGTTATTCACTTTAGATTCTTCAACCTTTTACATGCCCCTGGGAAGCTACCTGCCAGGTAACCCAATTCTATAAGGCTTTCGCCTTCCTCCCGGACAAAGAGGAAAGGCCTGGCAAAGAGAGGCTTATGAAATATTGTTTTGAGACGCTGGCGGCGCTGGTGCTTATCTCGGCAATGACTGGCGCGCATGCCCAAACGAGGTCCGCCAGAAAATCGGCGCGGAACAAACAAACTCAGGCGCGCACGGCTTCTAGAGAACCCTCTGTCGCCAGCCAGATAGAGGCTCTGCGGGGGGATCTCGAGGGCCAGATCCAGGAACTAAGGCAACAGCTCGCCGATCGAGATCGGCAACTGCAGCAGGCGAAACAGGCAGCGGCGGATGCCCAGGCGGCGGCCAACGAGGCGAAGGAAGAGAACGCGCAGCAGGCTGCAGCCTCCAATGCGAGCCGTCAAACTCTCGCCAATCTCAAGGGGACCGTCACCGATCTGCAGACCACCAACGCGTCCCTGGCAACGATGATTCCGGCAGAGCAAGCCAAGATTCAAAAGGAGGCTGCCAATCCCGACGTCATTCACTACAAGGGCATTACGCTCTCGCCCGCCGGCAGCTTTCTGGCAGCGGAAACCGTGTACCGGCAGCGGGCGACCGGCGGCGGACTCAACACCGCCTTTACCGGCATCCCGCTCAACGACGCGCCCCAGGGCCATTATTCAGAGTTCTACGGGTCGGGCCGTCAGTCTCGCATAGCGCTCGATGCCATAGGCAAAGTAAGCGACCACCTCACGCTGCAAGGATATTATGAGGCGGACTGGCTGAGCTCCGGCATCACCTCCAACAACAACCAGAGCAACAGCTACACACTGCGCCAGCGCCAGCTCTGGGCTCAAGCGCACTGGGGCAGCATGACCTTTACGGGCGGCCAGATGTGGTCTTTGGCGACGGAAACCACCAAGTTGACGCAGAACAAAAGCGAGATCCTTCCCTCCGTGATCGATCCGCAGTACACGGCGGGCTTTGTTTGGGCGCGGCAGTATGGCTTTCGCGTGAGCAAGGATTTTGGCAGCAAGCTCTCGCTGGCAGCGTCAGTGGAGAATGCCCAGATTCCGAGTGTCGCCGGCCACAACCTGCCCGACAACTTCCTGGTGGGACAGTCGGGCACGGGAGGAGGCCTCTTCAACTCCACTGCAAGCTACGCCTCCAACGTGGCCCCCGATTTTGTCGCGAAACTCGCTCTGGAACCCGGCTGGGGGCATTATGAGATCTTCGGCATTGGGCGCTTCTTCCGGGAACGCGTTTATCCCAACGACACCTCGTCTACGCCATCCTCCGCGGGAGCCTACAACAACATCACTACCGGCGGAGGGATCGGCGGCAGCCTGCGTGTTCCCACGCTGCACAAACATCTCGATGTCGGCCTGAAGGGATTGTGGGGAGACGGTATCGGCCGTTACGGGAGCAGCGGGATCGCCGACACCACGGTAAATCCCGCCGGGCAACTGGCACTGGTCCGCGGTTTCTCCGCGCTCAGCACCCTGGAGTTCCACGTCACGCCTCGTCTGGATCTCTACGCCAACTACGGAGGCGATTATGCCGGGCGCAGGTACTTTATCTCCGCGCCGGGGAAAGCGGTAGGCTATGGATCGCCCTTCAACGTAGAGACCGGCTGCGACACCGAACCGGCTCCGGGGAGCGGCAACACCGGGTATACGCCCTCTTCGCAACCCAACTGCACCGCCGACACGAAAGACGTGCAGGAATTTACGGCCGGCTACTGGTTCAACTTCTACAGCGGATCGAAGGGACGGCTGCGCCAGGGATTTCAGTACGCCTACTTCCAGCGCAACATCTGGTCGGGTATTGGAGCCACTCCGCAGTCAACCAATAATATGTTCTGGACATCGTTCCGCTATTACCTGCCGTAGGCGGACCGGCGGCAACCTGCCATTGAAGAAGGCGCCCTCCGGCGCCTTTTTTCATGTCTTAGAAGACAATCGGCTCTTGACAGAGTAAATGCGAATGCGCCTATATAGATAGCCATTCCTCGCGGAGTGGCTTAGATTCCTGGGAAAAAGAAACTCAAAATATTCTGAGCACCTGCAGGTATTTGGTACGGCGCTCAGATCCCGCGATAGGAGCCGCCATCGACCAGAATCGTCTGTCCGGTGATATAGGAGGCGCGCTCGGAGGCCAGCCACACAATGGCGTCGGCAACCTCTTCCGGCTTGGCGATCCGCCGCAGCGGGATATCCCTGGCCATCTCCGCCATAAAGCTCTCCGGAGTAACGCCAGCCTCCGCCGCGCGCCTTCGCGCGATATCCGCGATGCGGGCAGTAGCCGTAAAGCCGGGCGCAACGTTGTTCACGGTAATATTCTGCGGGCCATACTGGCCGGCCAGCGAGCGCACCAAGCCCAGCACGCCGGTGCGGATGGAATTGGACAAAACAAGCTCCGGAACCGGCTGCTTTACCGAGATGGAAGTCAGGGTGATGAATCTTCCCCAGCGCCTCAGCTCCATCAGGGGCAGAACGGCGTGAGCGAAGGAGATAATGCTGCGCAGGTTCAACTCGTAGGCGCGGTCCCAGTCCTCCATGGTGGTTTCGGAAAACGGCTTCGCCGGGGGCCCTCCGGCATTGGTGACGCAGATGTCGATACGGCCGAAATGGGTGTTGGCTTGGTGAATGAACTGCCGGACGCCAGAGTCGTCGCCAACATCCAGAACTTCCGCGTAGACCTCCACTGCATGCTTCTGCCGCGCCTCTTGGGCGACGTGGTCCAGCGTCTGCCGATTGCGGGCGCACAAAGCGAGGTTGGCGCCTTCAGCGGCAAAGGCAAGGGCCGCGGCGCGCCCAATTCCCTGGCTCGAAGCGGCGACGACGGCAAGTCGGTTGCGCAATCCGGTTTCCATGGCACGAGTATAGAAGGCTCGGCGGCCCCGCTGCTTTTTTGAGTCCGCCTCCGCTCCATCGCGTGGCCTGCCGGAAACAAACTAGAATCGGAACGACCCGGCTCCCCCGGGCGCAGAAGACCATCCATGCAATATTTTTTGGCGCTCGACGCCGGCGGCACAAAAACGATTGGCGCAATTGGCGATGGCGAACGCGAGTTGGCGCGAGCCTCGGGGGGAGCGATCAAGGTACTCCGAACCGATCCCGAGATTGCGCGTGAGCACCTGCGCTCGCTGCTCGCGGAGCTCTCCGCCGGCTCGGCAGTCGATCTGCGATCGCTGGAGAGAATCTGCGTTGGCATTGCCGGGGTAAGAACGCCACGCGTCGCCGCCTGGATACGCAGCACACTACCGCTGTTTGCCTCCGGCGAGCTGCTGCTGTGCGGCGACGAAGAGATTGCGCTCGACGCGGCGTTCGGGGGCGGCCCGGGCGTGCTGGTGGTATCCGGTACCGGCTCCAACGCGATCGGCCGCGGGGTGAATGGTCAGATGGCGAGCGCCGGCGGGTGGGGACCGCATTTAGGCGATGAGGGCTCCGGCCACTGGATTGGCCAGGAGGCAGTCCGAAAGGCGCTGCGCGCGCGGGACGAAGGCCATCCGTCGCGCCTGTTGGAAGCCGCGGCAGATTGCTGGGGCCTGCGCGGAGCGGATCAATTAGAGCAACTGGTGGAGAGAGCGAATGCGGCTTCTCCGCCATCCTTCTCCGAACTGGCTCCTGTGGTTGCCGCCTGCGCCCAGGCCGGAGATGCGGTCGCGATCGAGACGGCCCGCCGCGCGGGAGAAGAGTTGGCGCGTTTGGCGCACCTGGTGACGCGAAAGTTGCGCGAGGGTGGGGATGCGTCTGTGCTCCGCGTGGCCTTCGCCGGCAGTGTACTCACCTCCGACGGTCCATTTCGCGAAGCCACGATCAAAGCGCTGCAACAGCCGGAGCTCAAGCTTGAAATCATGCCGGCTCCGGTGGACCCGGTTGCCGGCGCGCTATGGCGGGCTCGCAACGGCGTCGCGCCGGAAAAGGCAAACATTTTATGACGGTCCTCGCTTGGAGCGCCGCAGCTTTCTGAAAGGAGCGGGGAAAGCGATCCTCGCGGCTCCTGAAAGCCGGAGAGCGATATTGGCGCTCGCTGCCCGAAGCTGCAGGAGGCAAAAAAAATCCGCCGATGAACGGCGGATTTTTACGATGTTCCAGCTTCCCAGGAAAGCAAGGCGGTTGAGCTACTGCTCAGAGCGCTTCCAGTTCACCAGATCGCCGAGGGTCGTGGTCGAGCTGGAGACGGGCTGCTTGTAGGCTTCCACGTCGGCGCGGCTGGCTTCTTCACCCACGGCGCGGATGCTGAGACCGACCTTCTTCTCGTCCTGGTTCATCTTGATAATCTTGAAATCGTGCTCCTGGCCGGCTTCGAGCTTGAGGGGAGCGCCGGAGGGATCGGCAGCCTCCGAGACGTGGCAAAGCCCTTCCACCCCTTCGGCAATCTCCACAAAAGCGCCAAACTGCGCGGTCCGCAGCACCTTGCCGCGCACAACGTCGCCTACTCGATGCTGGGCAAAGAAGCTCTCCCAAACGTCGGGCTGCAACTGCTTGATGCCGAGGGAAAGACGGCGGCTCTCCGCTTCAACGCCGAGGACCACAGCGCGTACCTTCTCGCCCTTCTTGAGGACTTCGGAAGGATGCTTGACGCGCTTCGTCCAGCTCAGATTGCTGACATGAACCAGACCGTCGATGCCATCTTCAATTTCGATGAAGGCTCCGAAGTCGGTGAGATTGCGTACCCGGCCTTCGACCACGGCTCCCGCCGGATAACGCTCGGAGAGATTCTCCCATGGGTTTTCGAGAAGCTGCTTCATGCCGAGCGAGATGCGGCGATCGCTGGGATTCACGCTGAGGACCACGGTATCCACTTCATCACCGGGCTTGACCAGCTTGGAGGGATGCTTCATCCGCTTGGACCAGGTCATCTCCGAAACGTGGACCAGCCCCTCAATGCCCTGCTCCAGCTCTATAAAAGCGCCGTAGTCAGTGACGCTAAGCACGCGGCCGCGAACCCGTGCTCCGGCGGGGTAGCGCTCCACGGCATCGAGCCAGGGATCGGGGGTGAGCTGCTTGAAGCCGAGCGAGACGCGCTGCTTCTCACGGTCAAACTTGAGCACCTTAACCTGAATTTCATCGCCGACGTTGACGAGATCGCGGGGGTGGGTAAGGCGGCCCCACGACATATCGGTGATATGGAGCAGGCCGTCAATTCCGCCCAAGTCGACAAAGGCGCCGTAGTCGGTAAGGTTCTTGACCGTCCCGGTGAGCACCGCTCCCTCTTCCAGGTGTTCGAGGGTTTCGCCGCGCTTGGCCGTCTGCTCTTCCTCCAGCAGCTCCTTGCGTGAGACGACCACATTGCCGCGCTTCTTGTTCAGCTTGATGACGCGAACTTCAATTTGCTGGCCGATGTAGCTGTCGAGGTTACGAACCGGGCGTATTTCAAGCTGGGAGCCAGGCAAGAAGGCCTTGATGCCGATGTCGATGGTGACGCCGCCCTTCACGCGCCCCAAAACCGTGCCCACCACGGGCATCTTCTCATTGGCCGCGCGCTCAATACTGTCCCACACCCGGTGGCGCTGCGCCTTGTCGTAGCTGAGCAGATAGCCGCCCTCGGACTCCTCGCGCTCCACGACCACTTCGACCGAGTCGCCCGGCTTCAGCTTCGGTTGCCCGTTGTGGTCCACCACCTGCTCGATGGGAATCAACCCCTCGGACTTGAGCCCCACATCGACCACCACATGCTTGTCGGTCAGCTTAACGACCGTGCCGGTGACGATGTTGTCGTCATAGGTCACTGTCGCAGCCTCGGCCGCTTGCTCCCGGTCGAAGGACTCAAGCGCCGCGGCAAAATCGTCCATGCCGCTGAAATCGGTTTCCTCCGCGGTTGACGGGGATTCGACTGGCGTGTTCTCCGGCTGCGGGTTAGGGGTGAGATCGTGGGACGGCTCGGCGTGCTCCGTCGCTGCTTCCAGCGTTGAGGTTTCCAGTTGGCTGCTCAGAGGTGTGCTCTCGATTCGTTCAGGATTAAGGACGTCTGCCATGACTTCCGACTCCGGATTCCAGTCGGCGGTTCCCATTCCGCCATTTGCAGACCGCCCCTCGGAGGAACGCGCGACCGGGACTATTGCTTCGAGCCCAGGCGCTTTACCTGCAATTTGCCTCGCTGGATGATCCTTCATGAAGAGCCAGGGTCCGCGAAGTCTTGGGCGCCGTGGAACCTGCTGCCCCGGGGACGCCGCGAGAGATTCTGCGGGAGACCCGGAGCGCGTCCACCAACTGTGGAACGTCACTTCGAGAGGTCTCCGGTCGGGACCTTACCGGGCAGGCGGGATGAGCAAGAGCGGCGATGAAGATCTGCATCGAATCCGCTGTGCAGACCTTCGTTCTAACTATAGCAATGGCCGCGAAATCATGTCAATCAAAGCACCTTTCCGGCCTCGAATTCACGGGGGCGAAACAGGCGCGGACCGATCGACGGCTAGAGAGGATTCACGATTGCCATGCCCACCGTAGCCTTTCTTAACCGAAAAGCCGCGTATGGTGTGTTTGCCTCGGGGTACACCTATCGTGAATCGGCTCTAGCGCCCCAGTGCGTCTTCGATACGCCGGTCGGGAATCAGCCACATGACGGCAACCAGGACGTAGCCGGCGCAGGCAATCCAGGACCGCACCGGGGAGAGCAATATCGCGACCGCATAGATGACGACCGACAGCCTCCCTTTCACGTCACGTCCAATCGATGCCGCAAGGGTTGAATCTTTTCCATGACGGGCGATCAGCGCCCGGGTTAGCAAGGTGTAGGCGGTTCCCGCGAGCATCAAAACCACGCCATACAACGTCACCGGCCAAGCCGCAAAATGGTTCTCTCCCATCCAGGCGGTAGCGAATGGGATCAGCGAGAGCCAGAAGAGCAGATGAAGATTTGCCCACAAGATGCCGCCCGAGACGCGTTGGGCCGCCTGCAGAAGATGATGATGGTTGGTCCAGTAGATACCGATGTAAATGAAGCTCAGGACATAGCTTAAAAAAACCGGCAGGAGCGGCCGCAAGGCGGCGAGGCCGGTTCCATGCGGGGACTTCATGTCCAGCACCATGATGGTGATGATGACGGCAAGAACACCATCGCTGAAAGCCTCCATGCGCCCCTTGCTCATCTCGCATCCTCCTTTTCCTTTTCAATTCGAGCGGAGCCGCCCGTTCCGACACCTTCGTCAAACAGCGCCGGCGCGGGAGCACCCTGGAGCCCGGCGGGGCGAGCCTGGTGGGGCCGCCGCTCTATACTCAGTGGGGCATCTGTTTCCCACAACTCATGGACCATCTTTGGACACCCTGGCGCTATGCCTACTTGGCCGGCGCGCACAGCGATGAGCGCAAAGGCGTGCCGGACGAACTCGCGTCGTGGCCCGGCGATGCAGGCTGCGTCTTCTGCAATCTGCTGGCCGCCGCCGAGCATGGCCTCCAGGGCGGAAAGCCGATTGACGAGGTGGACCGCGCCGCCGGCATCGTGCTGCGGGCGCAACACAGCTTCATCTGCCTGAACCGTTTTCCCTATACCTCGGGACACGTGATGATTTTGCCCTATTCTCACATCGGCTCCTTCGCGGCGCTCGATGCGGAAGCGGCGCAGGAGATCACGGCTTTGGCGCAGCGGACCGAGCGAGCGCTCCAGCAGGTCTATTCCCCCGACGGATTGAACATGGGAATGAACCTTGGCCGCGCCGCCGGTGCGGGCATCGATGGGCACCTGCACCTGCACATCCTACCGCGATGGATGGGGGACGGAAATTTCATGACGGCCATCGCCGACACCCGCGTTCTGCCGGAGACGCTGGACACCACGTGGGAGCGAATGCGGGCGGCCTTCAAGAGCTAAGCGCTCTCTCCCGGGAGAGCAGCGGGGGCCTGCAAGTCCAAATCCTCTTGCTGCGCCTCCTCCACCAAGCCCTGCGGAAGCTCCTTCGACGGTTTGACCCCCAGCGCTCGCAACAGTTCGGCCTGCCGGATCAGGTTGCCGCGTCCCGTCTTCAGCTTGGCAAAGGCGCCATCGTAGCTCTTCTGCGCCTGCTCTAACCGGGCGCCCACATCGGAAAGATCGCCGACGAACAATGCCAGCTTGTTGTAGAGCTCCGCGCCCCGCTTGGCGATCTCCTGCACATTGCGCTCCTGCTGCTCCTGCCGCCATAGATACGAAACCGTCCGGAGCACAAACAGCAGGGTGCTGGGGCTTACCAGCAGAATGTTCTTTTGCCATGCCTGCTCCCAGAGCTTCTCGTCGCAGGCGAGGGCCAGCATAAAAGCGGGCTCGATGGGGAGAAACATGATCACGAAATCGAGCGACTTCAAACCATAGAGCAACTGATAATTCTTTTCCGACAGGCCGCGCATGTGGTTGCGGACCGCGGCGAGATGATCATTCGCCGCCGAGAGACGGGCGGCGTCATCTTGCGCGTTGCAGTGCGTCTCATAGGCCACAAGAGACACCTTGGAGTCGATCACCAGGCGACGCCCTTCGGGCAGGTAGATCACCACGTCGGGTTGGAGGCGGCGCCCATTTTCCACCGTGTGGCTTTCCTGCGTCTCGTATTCATGCCCCTCGCGCAGCCCGGCGCTCTCCAAGATTCGCCGCAACACCAGTTCTCCCCAGTTTCCCTGGGCTTTGGTAGACCCCTTGAGCGCATTGGCAAGGCTGTTTGCCTGGTCACTGACCTTGGTGGTGGAAGCCACCAAAAGATTGACCTGCTCACGCAGCGCAGCACCACCCACAAGCTGCTGCTGGTGCACCTCCTCCACCTTCTTTTGGAAGTCCTGCAGCCGGCTGTTCAACGGGGCCAGAATTTGGTTCAAACCGGCCTGATTGCGCTCAGCAAAACTCTGCGACTTCTCTTCCAGAACGGCGCTGGCGAGCGCCCGGAAGGTGTCCGGCAAACCAGCCCGCATCTGCTCCAGAATCTGCTCGGAGGCGCGTTTTTCGGCTGCATTACGCTCCTCCAGCCGCGCGACCTCCGCCTGCTGGGCGCCCCCGGCAGCCTGAGCCGCCTCCAGCGATGCGCGCTCCTTCGCCAGCTGCTCATGCGCTTCTGTCCAGCGCAGCTGGGCCTCTCTTAGAGAGTGTTCGAGCACCGCGAGCTTCACACGTGCGCGGCTGGTCGCAAACCACCAGGCAAGGATGGCGCCGGCGGCCAACGCTGCAGCGATGAGAATAGGGGTCATGGGTAACTCCGCTCTCCCGACTCTATCTTCTTCCGGCTCCAAGCCGAGCCGTAAAATGCTGCGTCCGGAAAGCCGCGCCGAAGGAGCAAGGAAGTATGGGGGTTGCCGCGCTTTACACCACTTGCCCCCCTCAGTAGACTGAAAACCTTAGAGCTTTCTTCATTCGCGCCCTGGGGCTTTCATTCCGATCAGAGGTTAAAGCATCCGGCGGCTTTCGGCGAGGGGTTCCAGTTGGCTTCCTCCCCGAAAGCGACTCCGGAGGCGGGCGGGAGAAAGCGCCTTGGCTGCGCCGGTCGTAATAGCAGCCGTATGGCGCTGCAGAATACGCAGCGCGCAGTGTAGTTGTGCGTTCGCAGGGCTGGAAGGCGGAGCGGATCAAGCCGGCTGGATTTGCGGTGGGCCAAAACAAGTTTGCGTTTCTACATGACAGGAGATAGGCATGGCAGCAGTGGAGGAAAAGGTAAAGCAGATCATTGTTGAGCAGCTTCAGGTGGACGAAGCAGAGGTCACTCCCAGTGCGTCCTTTCAAGAGGACCTGGGTGCGGACTCGCTCGATGTGGTCGAACTGGTGATGCAGTTCGAGGAGGCTTTCGATCTGGAGATTCCGGATGAAGACGCTGAGAAGATTAAAACCGTGAAGGACGCGACCGACTACATCGAGAAGAACGCGAAAGGCGGCAAGTAGTTTGACGAGAAGGGTCGTGGTGACCGGCATTGGGCTGATGTGCGGAGTGGGCAATACCGCGCCCGAGGTCTGGCGGAACCTGCTGGCCGGCAAGAGCGGCATGGCGCCGATCAGCAGCTTCGACACTACCGGCTTTCCAGTAACGTTCGCGGCCGAGGTGAAGAACTTCAATCCGCTGGATTTTATTGAGAAGAAGGAATCGCGCAAGATGGGGCGATTCATTCATTTTGCGCTGGCCGCCTCCGACGAAGCGCTGGCTAACTCCGGATTGAAGATTGGGCCTGCCAATGCCGAGCGCGTAGGCGTGCACATCGGCTCCGGCATTGGCGGGTTTGATGTCATCGAGCGCGAGCATAGCGCCATGCTGAGGGGCGGCCCGCGCAAGATATCTCCATTTTTTATTCCCGCAGCGATTGTGAACCTCGCCGCCGGGCAGGTGAGCATCCGGTACGGCGCCAAGGGCCCCAACGAGGCGACCGCCACCGCGTGCACCACCAGCGCCCACTCGGTCGGCAATGCCTATCGCACGATCGAGCGCGGCGATGCCGACGTGATGATCGCCGGCGGAGCCGAAGCCGCTATCACACCCATGGGCGTGGGCGGCTTTGCCGCCATGCGCGCGCTCTCTACCAGGAATAACGATCCGGAACATGCCTGCCGCCCGTTTGATATCGATCGCGACGGGTTCGTAGTGGGAGAAGGCGCCGGCATTCTGATCCTGGAAGATTTGGAACACGCCCAAGCGCGGGGAGCCACAATCCTGGCCGAGATCGTCGGCTATGGAATGAGCGCCGACGCCTACCACATCACCAGCATGGCGCCGGAGGGCGAAGGCTGCCTGCGCGCGATGCGAAACGCTTTGCGAAGCGCAAACCTTGAGCCCGCGCAGGTGGACTACATCAACGCCCACGCCACCTCGACGCCTCTGGGCGACGCGCTGGAGACGGCAGCCATCAAGACGCTGTTCGGCGAGCGAGCAACCAGCCACCAGTTGCTGATCAGCTCCACCAAGTCCATGACCGGGCACCTGCTGGGTGGTGCGGGCGGGCTGGAGGCGGGAATCACTATCCTCGCGCTGCAACATCAGATTGCGCCCCCCACGGCAAATCTCGACGTTCCCGATCCGGCTTGCAATCTGAACTACGTTCCTCACACACCGCAGCCGGCCAAGCTCGAAGTGGCGCTCTCCAACTCTTTCGGCTTTGGCGGAACCAATGGAGCGCTCGTCTTCCGCCGCTGGAACGGCTGACCGGAACACCGGCAGAGGAAAACGGAGTGGCGGAATCAAAGTCGCCACTTCATCTTCGGCCACGGCAGGACTACTCTCAGATTTCCGGCAGAGATTTTCTTCCGCGATTGCTACAATTAGCAAATCCGGGAAATCTTGCCGCTTCGCTCCGCACCCACTCATGTCCGATTGCATCCAGTCCGGAGATTTCCGCCGCGCGGCGAACGCTTTCCTCGCCGTGATTGCGGTGGCGCTCTTTCTCTGCACCGCTCCGGCTTGGGCCGCGCATCGGCGCCATAGTCCATCCAGAGCGCACAACACACGGCCATCGAGAACGCACCGCGCCAGAAGCAACCACGCTCATGCCGCGGCGCATGGGACGGCGCATCCTTCCCATGTTGCCCGCGCCCACCGATCCTCTCGCGCGCATCGCACCGCCCGCACGCGTCTCACGGCTCGCGCGCATCGCACCGCGCATTCGCCTTCCACTCGCGTTGCACGGGGCTCCGCAGATCTCGATACCGAGCGCCCTACCGTCAACACAGAACTTGCTCAGCGACCTCTGAAAACATTTCTGTCGCTTCCACCCCTCCGCGGATCGCGCGAATCCCTCTTGCGCCAGAACCAACGGGCGGATGAGGAGGGTTTGAAGCGCGTTGACGACGACAAAATGCTCGATGCCATGACGCAGAGCGGCGCGCTGGTGGCGCTACCACAGAGCAGGAGACTGACCGTGGACCCGCGACTGGACACTGACCGGCGCTATTGCCGGCCCTGGACCGCGCGCTTCCTCACCGATCTGGCGCAAGCATTCTATGCACGCTTCGGCGCCCCGCTCAAGGTGGATTCGGCTGTGCGTACGGTTCAGTACCAACGTCATCTGTTACGGGTGAACGGCAACGCGGCCCCGGCAGAAGGCGAGATTCGGTCTCCCCACCTCACCGGGGAGGCCGTGGACATCAGCAAGAAGGGATTAACGCGCTCGGAAATCGGGTGGCTGCGGGCTTATCTCCTGCCCCTGCAATCGCAGGGCAGGCTGGACGTGGAGGAGGAGTTCCATCAAGCCTGCTTCCATATTTCGGTTTATGAGTCTTATCACCCGGCAGGAGGGGGAGAACGGGTCATCTCCGTGGCGCAGGCCTCGACCCAAACTCCGGCGCATCCGCAGGCCCGCTCCCACGCTCCTGCCCCGGCGCGGAGGTCGCGCCGCCGCCACCACACCACCCCGCTGTTGGCGACCCGGCTGCCTTAGGCTGATTCCCCCTTCGAATGCGATTCTGCTCCCCTGCCCGCGGTCACAAAAGCCCCCCGGCTGTTACCTTTGTGTAATGTCTCGAAGGGACTTCGAATAGGTAAGCTGCTTATAGAACGGAATTACCGTGGGTCCATAAACCCTCCCCCGGTTACCAATGAGGTGAAGCGAGGCCCCTTGAAGCGAGGAATCCTAGCTCTGGCTTGCACTCTTTTCACGACAGTTTCGTTCGGGGAATGTGTCCAGACACTGCCAGTGAAACAGGAATACAAGCAGTCGCAATCCGTCGTGATCGTGACGGTAGAGTCTGCCCGCCGGGTCCCGCAGACTTGGGACGCCTTCGATGGAACGAACTTCACCGTACACATCGATCAGAAGGTGAAGGGCAAGCTGTCCGGAGAGATGACTGTCTTCAGCGAACACAGCGATGATGCCTTCAATTTAAAGGTCGGGAGCCAGTATCTGCTCTTTCTCACAGACACCTACCAGCATTGGGAAGTCAACAAGTGCGGAAATTCCGGCTCGCTGGACGACGAAGGCCCGGTGATCAAGCAGATCGCTCATATGCTCGGCAACGATTAGAGTCCTGGGCAACGATTGAGAACATTCTCTGTTCCGGAGGTATGTCGACCGCCTTCAAGGCAGACATTCTCCGTGCATACCAAGGCGTGTACGGTATACGCCTAGCGGCCGCACCCATTGCTCGCCCGCAGACCAGAGCAGATTCACGATTGCTATGCCCCACCGTGGTTATCGTGAATCCGCTAGAAGCGCACCTTCACAACCGAGAGTCGGTAAACCCCGCGAGCGCGTGAACGGCGCCTGTTTCCGCAAGAAACGATCCCCGTCCAGCTTCTGTTGACTCCCTTGAAGATGAAAATACTCCTGCGGCTACCCTAAAGTAACGATCCATGGCTCTTCTGGGGACGATAACTCCTTGAGAGATAGATTCCCTATCGTCTCCTCCTCACCGGCCTCCGCCTCTCATCTTCCGTAAGTCATTGTCCTGCCTTACCCTCGGATTCCTTCCGTTACGAAGGGAACCGAAAAGGCGGCACCGGCGCGCGCGCACTCGCCCCAAACGTAAGGGCACGAACTGTTTCATTTCTTGTCATGCATTCCAGCCGTGCGCCAAGCTAACACTTAAGTCGTAGGACATACAACTTTGGTCGTATGGGGAGTACGGGCCCCGGGGGACAGGACAATGAAAACTCTTGCAACTATCTTGGTGCTGGTTTTGGGATCGGCGGCCGGCGTCGCACAATGTACATCGACCCGCGTAAGCGCTCGCGACGAGATCCACAACTCATCCGCGGTCATTGTGGGAACAGTAATGGCGGCGGTTCCGCTGGCGGAATCATGGGATTTCCTCGACGGAGTCAGCTATACGGTGCGCGTGGACAGCGTCCTCCATGGCCGCGTAGACCGCGCCGAGTACCACGTCTTCAGTGAAAACACCCCGGCCGCATTTCCAATGACGGTGGGCAAACATTATGTGCTTTATTTGCAGCCGCAGTATGACCGCTATGAAATCAATTACTGCGGCAACTCGCATCAGACCGAAGAGCTGGAAGCCTCCGCCAAACAGCTCGCAGAGGTTCGCTAATCCTCGGCAGAACCAACCCGGCTCCGGACAGATTTTGATCAAAAAATCCGTGGTTTCAAGTATCGGGCCGGGCCGGTTCTTCTGAGTCTTTTCAATTTTCCTCCTGCAATACTGGGTCTTGGTGGACAAAAAGGGCATCGCGATTGCGATGCCCTTTTTACCGCGGATTGAATCGAGACTATTGCAGCAGCGAACCGTTTTCGGGGACTGGCTTGGCTTCTTCGGGCGGAATCACGACGGCGGCGGCGACCTTGTCTCCTTCTTCGAGGTGGAGCAGGCGAACCCCTTGCGTGGAGCGGCCGGCGGCACGAATGGTTTTGGTGTCGATGCGGATGATCTTGCCGAACTGGCTGATCACCATCAGCTCCGAGCTCTCGTCGACGAGCAGAATTGCCGCAACCTTGCCGTTGCGCTCGGTGGTCTTCAGGTTGATCACGCCCTTGCCGCCGCGGGTTTGCAAGCGATATTCATCCACATCGGTGCGCTTCCCATAGCCCTGGGTGGTGACAGAAAGGATCAGCGAAGGGCTTTGGTCTCCGTTGCCGTTCTTTTTGCGCTCCCGCGGAGTCGCAGCCAGTCCGACCAGATAGTCGGATTTGCCGAGGTCGAGTCCTCGTACGCCGTAAGCGGGCCTGCCCATGGAGCGCACGTCGTTCTCATGGAAGCGGATCGCCATGCCGGCGTGGGTGGCAAGAAAAATGAGTTGATTGCCGTCCGTGTGACAGGCGCCCACCAACTCGTCGTCGTCATCGATGCCAATGGCGATGATGCCCCGCGCCATTACGTTGGAGAAGTCCTTTACCGGCGTTTTCTTGACCGTACCCTTGCGGGTGGCGAAAAAGACGAAGGCTCCCTCTTCTTCCAAATTCCGCACAGGAAGGATGGTGCGCACGGTCTCGCCCGGCTGCAGGTTGAGCAGGCTGGCCATGGATTTGCCCTTGCCTGCGGCGCCCACGTCGGGAACCTCATAGACCTTCAGCCAGTAGACCCGGCCGGTGTTGGTAAAGCAGAGCAGATACGCGTGCGTGGAGTCCACGATAAGCTGAGAGACAAAGTCTTCTTCCCGCGTGCGCATGCCCAGCCGGCCGGTGCCGCCCCGACGCTGCTGCCGGTAGGTGGAGATGGGTGTCCGTTTGAGATAGCCGGAATGGGAGACGGTGACGGCAACCTGCTCGTCGGCGATCAGGTCTTCCAGTTGCAGCTCCGCGCTCTCGTCAAGAATCTGCGTGCGCCGCTGGTCGCCGTACTCCTTGCGCACCGCCTCCAGCTCCTTAACGATGACTCCGCGCAGCTTTTTCTCCGAGGCCAGGATGGACTCATATTCGGCGATGCGCTCGCGCACCTCGGCCAGCTCCTTGAGCAGCTCGTCGATGGAGAGTTGGGTGAGCCGGTAGAGCTGCAATTCGAGGATGGCGTCGATCTGCCGGTAGCTCAGGCCGGGCTCCCGCGCCGGGGCGGTCGAGCCGCCGTCGAGCTTGATGATGATTTCCTTGCCCAAGGAGAAGGTGCGAAGGTTCTCGCGGGCTTCGGCCCGAGAAGCCGACCCGCGGATAATGCGGATGACCCGATCGAGGTTATCCAGCGCGACCTTGTAGCCTTCCAGAATGTGTTCGCGCTCACGCGCCTTGCGCAAAAGGAAGGCGGTGCGGCGGCGCACCACGTCCACGCGATGGTCGATGAAGTGACGGATCGCGGAATCCAGCGAGAGTTCCCGCGGCTGGCCGTTGACCACAGCCAGAAAGATCATCGAGAAGCTCTCCTGCATCTGCGTGTGCTTGTGCAGTTGGTTCAGGACGATCTGAGCCTCGGCGCCGCGCTTGAGGCCAATCACGATGCGCATGCCATCGCGATCGCTCTCGTCGCGGAAGTCGTCTTCCGCGATGTCGGTGATGACCTTATTGTTGACCAACTCGGCGATGCGTTCGATGAGCTTGGCCTTGTTGACCTGGTAGGGAATCTCGGTGACGATGATCGCAGAGCGGCCGCCCTTGAGCTGCTCGATGGCGGCTTTGGCGCGCATCAGGAAGCGTCCCCGGCCGGTTCTGTATGCCTGTGCGATCCCCGCCCGCCCGTAGATGAAGCCTCCAGTGGGAAAGTCGGGACCTTGCACGTGCTTCAATACCTCAGCCAACCCGGCGCGAGGATTGTTTACCAATTCGATGGTGGCGTCGATAATTTCCGTCAGGTTGTGAGGCGGAATGTTGGTCGCCATGCCGACGGCGATGCCATTGGACCCGTTCACGATGAGGTTGGGAATGCGCGCCGGCAGCACCGTCGGCTCCGCTGTGCTCTCGTCGTAGTTGGGAACGAAGTCGACCGTGTCCTGATCGATGTCAGCCAGCATCTGGCCGGCAATCCGCGTCATGCGGCACTCGGTGTAGCGCATGGCCGCAGGAGGATCGCCGTCTACGGAGCCGAAATTGCCCTGCCCATCCACCATGGGATAGCGCAGGCTGAAGGGTTGCGCCAGCCGGACCAGCGTGTCGTAAATCGCCGAATCGCCATGCGGATGGTAGACGCCCATCGCCTGGCCCACGACCTTCGCGCACTTGCTGTACTTCTTGTTAAATTCGAGCCCCATCTCGTGCATCGTGTAGAGAATGCGCCGATGCACGGGCTTGAAGCCATCGCGAATGTCGGGCAGCGCGCGTCCGATGATGACCGACATCGAATAGTCGAGATACGAGTGGCGCATCTCCTCTTCAATGTTGATGGGAATGAGAGAGCCGAGCCTGCCGGGAGGCTTGCCGCCGCCATTCGGATCGCCCAGCGGAAGATTGGGATTTTGATCGTCTGCCATAGGAGAGAAGGGCCGTTCGTTCGGAATCTGCGCTTAACGGGCTGCGGAAAAAGAAGCCTCTATGCGCCTGAAGCGAAAACGATGAAGCGAAGAGCTACTCCTTCATCATACGTTTTTAAGCCCTTTCCGGCAAGCGGGTTGGAGTGATTTAAGTCACACATTTTGAAGGGCTTCCGTTTCCTCGCAGTTCCTCGATGGAGGCCGTAGAGCGCAATCGGGAAAGGCGTTCAAAAGCGGCCGCGCAGGCGGGGGCTGTTTCCCGGAGCCCGCAGATTTGAACTTAGCTTTTTGAGAACCCGCCCAGAGACCCGGCTGTGCCGCAACTCACCCCAGTGTGGGCAGAGAGACGATGCTGAGCGCGACTTGCAGCAGCAGTATCGAGCCGGTGGCCCACAGGAAGACACGGCGGTGACGGCTCTCCAGCACATCGGCGAAGACCCCGGCGATAAATGCCAGGAGAAACGGCAGAGCCCAGAGCGTGGGCTCGCTCGATATGCCCGTGGTCAGCAGAAAAAAGAGCAGCAGAGCAATCAGCAGCGGCATGGTGTTCCCGAAATAGCGAGAGCGCCGGTGGAGGATGTAGAAGAACAGGGCAGCGGCGGCCGCAATTACCATTGCGGCGTGGCGCGGGTCGAGGACCCAGATGCGAGCCGCCCCGAAGGAAAGCCACATAAAACCGGCCCCGCTGCGGAAGAAGTAACTGTAGGCGTCAGCGTTAAAAGTGTAGGAGGCGAAGACAAGCACCAGCGCGCCCCCCGCGACCAGCGCCACGATCGGGATCACCGCCGCGCGATGCCCTTGCGCGAGGTAGCCCATGAAGATCACCGACAGAGCGATCGCGATCATGAAGGCCGACACGTGCGCCGAGGCGGTAAAGCCAAGCGCCAGAATCAGCAGCAGGATCCGCATGCGTCCTTTTCCCTTGGGCCCATGCAGAGAATGCGCGACTCCCACCGCCGTATAGACGGCAGCGAACAACCCAAATGCGGCCAGAATCTCATTGTTGGGGTAAGTGCAGGCGTGAATGACCGGCGGAGCAAAACAATAGAGGGCCAGCGCAATGAAGCCGCCGGTATTCCCATAAAGGCGACGGGTAACCCACCAAAGCGCAGCCCCTAGAGCCAGACCCACCAGCAGAAAGGCTCCGTGCATCAACAGAAGCACATAACTCAACTCATGCCGCATCTCCCACGTCGAGGTGTCTTGGGATTGTCCGGCGATGATGCGCTGAATCGTGAGCGGCAGCCCGGCAACGCGATACCCCAGAGTTCCATCCTGTATGTTTCCGCAGGTGGTAAAGTAGCCGGCCAGCGGGGAGGGCTTCTCCCACATCTCCCGGCCGCAGCGGGCAAAATCGTAATCCCGTTTCGTCAATGTTTGACGATGGATCACCCAAAGGCTCTGCGCGCATAACAAGAGCAGCAGCAAGAGTGCGAGCTGTTGGGGGCGCTTGAAGGTAAGAAGACCGGGCTTGACCATTCGAAGTTGGGAATCCCCAGTGTACCGGGAGCGGCGCGCGGGGCAAAGGTCCGGCCCGCCGGCGCCGCGGAATGGGCGCGCCGGCGCGCCTCTCCGAGCCGCCCGTGGATGCGCGCCCCGCCCCTTCGGCCCGGCCAGGCACCGGCAACATTGCTTCGCGGCGGCGGAGCGGTTAGGATTCGAGGCAAATGCCTGCGAGCCGAAGCGACACTGAGCGGCTGGTCTCCGCCGCGCGCGATGAGGATGACAATTCTTTCGAACTGAAGCTGCGGCCCAAACGGCTGACCGAATTCATCGGCCAGGAGAAGGCAAAGGAGCAGCTGGCTATCGCGCTTGAGGCGGCCAAGTCGCGGGGTGAGGCGCTGGACCATGTGCTGCTCTTCGGCCCCCCCGGCCTGGGCAAGACGACTCTGGCCTCGATTATCGCGAATGAGCTGGACGTCGGCTTTCAACAAACCTCCGGACCCACGCTGCAAATCCAAGGCGATCTGACCGCCATCCTCACCAATCTCCGGGAGCGCCAGGTTCTGTTTTTAGACGAGATCCATCGCCTGCAGCCGGTGCTGGAAGAAAAGCTCTATACGGCGCTGGAGGACTACAAGCTGGACATCATCATCGGCCAGGGCCCGGCGGCGCGCACCCACGTGATGGAGATCAAGCCCTTCACGTTTGTCGCAGCCACCACCCGGCCGGGGCTTCTCTCCTCCCCGCTCCGCTCCCGCTTCGGCATTCTGCTGCGCCTGGAGTTCTACACCGAGGATGAACTGCGCTACATCGTGGAACGCTCGGCAGAGGTGCTGAATGTGCCCACCACCCGCGACGGCGCGGCGGAACTCGCACTCCGCTCGCGCGGCACGCCACGGATCGCCAACCGGCTGCTGCGCCGGGTGCGGGACTATGCGCAGGTGCGCGGGAACGGCCGCATCGACCGCGAAACGGCGCAGGCTGCTTTGAAGCTGCTCGGCGTGGATGCTCACGGCTTTGACGAGTTGGATCGCCGGCTGCTTTTAACCATCATTGAAAAGTACGACGGCGGCCCGGTGGGTCTGAATACGCTTGCCGCGACGCTGGCGGAAGAAGAAGACGCGCTCGAAGAAGTCTACGAGCCATTCCTGATCCAGATTGGATTTCTCGATCGCACGCCGCGAGGACGAGTGGCAACCCGGCTGGCCTACGAGCACTTCGGCTTGCCGCTTCCACGCAAGCAAGCTCATCTCTTTTAGCATAGTTACAGCTACGAACCATTCTCATAAGCCAGGAAGGCCGATGCCAAGAACCGAATCCGCAATGTTGCCCCTGGGCACGGAAGCGCCCGACTTTTCGCTGCAGGATGCCGTCAGCGGCAAGACCGTGGAACTGAATGATTTCCGCGATCATCGGCCTCTGCTGGTCATGTTTATCTGCCGGCACTGCCCTTTTGTGAAGCACCTGGAACATGCTTTGGCCGCCTTGGGACACGATTACACCAAGCAGCGACTGGGAATTGTCGCCATCTCCAGCAACGATCCGCAGGCCTACCCTGAAGACGCGCCGGCCAGCCTGCGTCAGCAAGCCAAGGATCTTGGGTTTTCTTTCCCATATCTTTTCGATAAAACCCAGCAGGTTGCGCGGGCCTACAATGCGGCCTGCACGCCCGATTTTTTCCTTTTCGACCGGTCACTGCGACTGATCTATCGCGGCCAATTCGATGGCAGCCGCCCCGGCAACGGTGTCGCGGTTACGGGCGAAGATCTCCGCCGGGCCATCGACTTGACATTGGCGGGCGCACCGGTTCCCGCCGAACAGCGGCCAAGCCTGGGCTGCAACATCAAATGGCGCGAGAACTGAGCCGTGTCACACCTGCTTGAAGTCGACCATCTCTCCGTGCGCTTCCGCGAGCGGCCGGTGGTGAGCAATCTAAGTTTCGCGATCGACTCCGGCGAAGTCCTGGGGTTAGTGGGCGAATCCGGCTCCGGCAAATCTGTTACTTCCCTTGCCATCCTGCGCCTGCTGGATGCGGCGGCGAGTATTGAAGGCAGCATTCGCTTTGCCGGCACCGATCTGCCGAGCTTATCGCCCCGTGAGATGCGCGGCCTCCGCGGGCGCAAGATTGCCATGATTTTCCAGGAACCGATGACGGCGCTGAATCCGGTGATGACGATAGGGCGTCAGATCGCCGAGGCCATCGAAACGCATCAACCGGGACTCAAGCGGAGACAAGTCCGCGACGCCCTCATCGAAGCGCTGCACGCCGTAGCCATCCCCGAACCGGAGCGGCGGCTGCGCGATTACCCGCACCAGTTCTCCGGCGGCCAGCGGCAGCGGATCCTGATCGCGATGGCGCTGGTGAATCGTCCACAACTCTTGATCGCCGATGAGCCGACTACCGCGCTCGACGTTACCGTGCAGGCTCAGATCCTCTCCCTGCTCAAGGATCTGCAAAGGCAATTTGGTCTGGCTCTGCTATTCATCTCGCACGATCTGGCGGTGGTGGCCCAGATTGCCAGCCGGGTCGCCGTCATGCGGCACGGGGTATTGTTGGAGTCGGGCACGCGCGATCAGATCTTTTTTCATCCCGGCCATGCGTACACGCGCAGCCTATTGGGCGCGGCGCCGACCCTCACCATCGATCGCAGCCAACCGCTCGCAGCCCTGCCGGCCGCAGAGACCAGCGCCTCCGATCCGTTGGTGGAGGAGGCTCCCGGTCATTGGGTGCGCGTCAGCCGGTAAGCTGTTCCATCGTGACTGCCTCCCGGCAAATTGTCCCAGGATAAATCCTATTCTCTCGAGTGCGTTCGTTTTGCCACTCTGGCGGCAGCGATAAATTCCCGAATTCTCTTGGCGTCTTTCTTCCCCGGCGAGCGCTCGGTGCCGCTGGCGACGTCCACACCCCACGGGCTGAAGAGCGCCACCGCTTCGGCAACATTGCCGGCATGAAGGCCGCCGGCCACGATCACGCGCAATTCCCCGCCCTCCTCATCGAGCACGGCGCGGGCGGGCGCCCAATCGAAGCTCGTTCCGGTGCCGCCCGAGGCGGCTGCCGTCTTCGCATCGAGCAAAACCGCGTCTACCGAGTTATGGCGGGCAATGGTGCGCCATCCGTCGCGAAAATCCCGCTCCGCTGCCGCGGAATCTCCATTGACGTTCCAGTGCAGTGTCTGTATCAGAAAGAGTTCGGAGCCGAACTCCCGGCGCAGCTTTTCAGCCAAAAGCGGATCGGAGCCGCCGTGCAACTGCGCTCCATCCAGGCCAGCGGCGCGCACGGTGAAGACAATCTCATCGAAGCTGTGCTCCCCAAAGACGCCGATCTTCTTGAGGTTGCCCGGCAGCGCCGCCGTAATGACCGCCACCTCTTCCGCGGTCACTCGCCGCGGGCTGGAGGCAAAGACGAAACCGATGGCGTCTGCGCCGCTATCGGCAGCCGCACGCGCGTCTTCGAGATTGGTGTTGGCGCAAATTTTGATCCACATGGCGAAGACTCACTTCCAGGCCGTAGCCGCCCCCATCTCGCCCCGAAGATGCGGGCTGGAGAGCAGCTTCGCCAGCGCCAGGCCTGGATGCGGCTGCCGCATCAGAGATTCACCGATGAGAAAGGCGTGAAATCCGACGCCGCGTAAACGTTCGATATCCTCGGGGGTCGCGATGCCGCTCTCCGCCACATGAACCGTATCGGCGGGGAGCCGCGCGGCGAGTTCCAGCGAAACCTCCAGCCGCACCTCGAAGGTCTTAAGATCCCGGTTGTTCACGCCGATCGCGTCGCAGGATAGATCCAACTCGGCCACGCGATCCAATTCCTCCAGCGTGTGCACCTCACAAAGCACATCCAATTCCAGCGCATGCGCCGCCAATGTCAGCTTGGAGAGTTCCCCATCATCGAGTGCGGCGGCAATCAACAGAATGGCATCGGCATGATGGGCGCGCGCCTCCAAGATCTGGAATTCGTCGATCATGAAGTCTTTGCGCAGGCACGGCAGGGCGGCTGCCTCCGATGCAATCTCCAGATTGCGCAGACTGCCCTGGAAAAACGGTTCGTCCGTCAGCACGGAAAACGCCGCAGCGCCGGAGCGGGCTAATTCGGCGGCGAGCGCGGCGACATCAAAGTCAGCGCGTATCAGTCCCCGCGAGGGCGAGGCCTTCTTCAACTCCGCAATCACCGCAGGGCCGGCATGGGCACTCCGCCGCAGCGCCCGCGCGAAGCCGCGCGGAGTATATGCGGCCGCCGCGCGCTCCAGATCGATGCGAGAGCGATGCGCTTTGCGCTCCTCCACGGATTTCCGCGTTGCCGCCAGAATCGTTTGTAGCTGGGTGTTCATGGTCGCAAATAAACCGATTCCTCAGTATATTCCGCCAGCCAAGAGATATTCCGCCAGCCAAGGGCCACCAGAAGCAGCGCCACGCCGGTGCAGCGCCTCCGGCCAGGCAATTACGCGGTAAATACGATAAGTTCATTGCAGGCATCCCTTAACACCGAATCACCCGCGAAGCGACGGCAATGTCGCCCGGACAGCATCCATGCGCGAGATCGAGTCATCCGAAAAACGGAAAATGGCGGACGCGCCTCCACGCTGGCCGCGAGAGTCCGATTTGTGGTCTCGCATTGGTGCGTCCGGCCGCTCCGTGCTGATGCTGGATTATGACGGAACGCTGGCGCCCTTTCGCAAGGAGCGCTTGGAGGCCTATCCTTACCCCGGAGTTCCGGAGCGGCTTGCCCGGCTCGCCGCTCTGGAGAGCGTGCGCCTAGTGCTGGTCTCCGGCCGCCCTGCGCGCGAGTTGCTCGGCCTTCTCACATGTGTGCCGGGGATTGGCCAGCGGGCGGAGATCTGGGGAGATCATGGGCAGGAGCGACTGCGCAGCGACGACTCCTACTCATTGCGTCCAGTAGGCGAAGAGGAGCGCAGACTCATGGACGCGGTGAAGGAAGAGGTTGCGCGGTTGGGCCTTTCCGGGACAGTGGAGGCGAAGCCGGCGTCCCTGGCCATTCACTGGCGCGGACTCGACCCGCAAGAGCGCGACCGAATAAACTCCGCGGTCCGGACGCTCTATCGACAGCAGGGGGAGCGAAGCGATCTGCGATTGTTGGAGTTTGACGGCGGCATCGAGCTGCGATCGAAACATGCCGGCAAGGATGTCGCGGTAGAGCAAATTCTCGCAGAAGAGGAGCCCGGCATCATCGCCGCGTACCTCGGCGACGATCTGACGGATGAGGATGCGTTCGCCGCGGCCGGCGATCGCGCTCTCTCTATCCTGGTTCGCACCGAGCCGCGAGAGTCCTCGGCCCGCTTCTGGCTGAAGCCGCCGGAAGAACTGTTGGAATTTCTAGATTCGTGGGTGCAAGCGGCAGGAGCCCGCTCCAGGAGAAAGGACTCATGAAGACAAAACCGCCCGGCTTGGTTGTTGTTTCGAACCGCATTCCCGTCACCTGCCAGTACGAGAGGGGCAAGCTGCGGCTGCAAACCAGTAGCGGCGGTCTCGTGAGCGCTCTGGAGCCACTGCTGGAAGATCAGGGAGGGGTTTGGGTGGGCTCGCCGGGAGGCTACGATTCGCCGGAGGTGCACAAATTGATGGCGGGAGCGGCGCACCCGAAGAACCATCGATATGCCTCGGTTTACTTGAGCGCGGAGGAGCAGCAGTATTTCTACCAGGGCTTCTCGAATGAGGTTCTCTGGCCGCTCTTCCACGATCTGCAATCCCGCTGCAACTTCGATCCCAGGTATTGGCGCTCCTATCAGGACGTCAATCGAAAATTTGCCAAGGCGGCGGAGAACGCTGCCGGCCCGGATACGCTGATCTGGATCCACGACTATCACCTGATGCAGGTGGGAAGAACGCTGCGCGCTCACCGGCCCGAAGCCCGCTTGGCCTTTTTCCTGCACATTCCTTTTCCCCCGCCCGACATCTTCGAGAAATTGCCGTGGCGGCGCGAAATTCTGGAAGGGCTGCTGGAACACGATCTAATTGGACTGCAAACCCGGCGCGATGAGCGTAACTTCGTGGGCTGCCTGCGCAGTTTTGTGCCGTCCATCAAGATCGCCGGAGGCGAGGAAGGCCATACCGTGGTCAGCGAGCGGCGCCAGACCTACATCCGCTTTCTGCCCATCAGCATCGACTACCCCAAGTTCTCCGAAGCTGCCGCGTCGGCTCCCGTGCAGCAGCGCGTGGAAGAGATTCGCGCCCATCACTCCGGAATGCAGATTGCCCTGGGCGTGGATCGCATGGATTACACCAAGGGCATCCCTGAACGCCTGAAGGCTTTTCGTTCTCTGCTGCGCAACTATCCCCAATTTCATCGCCGAGTGACACTCATCCAAATCGTTGTGCCCAGCCGCGAGAGCATCCCTCACTATCAGGACTTGAAGAATGAAGTAGAGCGGCTGGTCGCCGAAATCAATGGAGAATTTGGCGAGCCGGAATGGATCCCCATTAACTACATCCATCGCTCCATCCCGCGCGAAGAGCTGATCGCGGTATATAACGCGGCGGAGGTCGCACTCATCACTCCGCTTAAAGATGGGATGAACCTGGTAGCCAAGGAATATTGCGCCTCGCGCGCGCAGACCGACGGCGTGCTCATCTTGAGCGAGTTTGCCGGCGCGGCGTCCGAGCTTCGCAACGGCGCGCTGCTGGTCAATCCCTACGACGAAGACGGCGTGGCGGCGGCGATCAAGAAGGCTCTGGAGATGCCTGCCGAGGAGCGCCACCGGCGCATGTTGCGCCTGCAGAATCAGATTCGGACCGCCAACATTCTCAAGTGGCGCGATCGCTTCTTCGCCGCCATCAAGAAAAGCCCCGCGGCGAGCTAAGGCCGATCTGAATTAATGACGTGATCTTCTGGGGCGATGACATTCCGGTGACTTTTGGAGCTGGATGCGCGCCCCGTCCCCGCTGTGCGGCAGGTAAGATAGGCGCCGCCGAGCTGGGTGAGCAGAGTGCGGATCCCGGCGGCATGATAAGCCGTCGTTCGAAGAGATTCCGGAGAATGCGCCCTTTTGGACAAGCCAAAACCCGGCTGTTAGGCTGGTTCACAACCATCGATCAGCGAGCGTTCGGCGTCAGAAGGTTTGTCGCACGTTCCTGCAGAGAAGAAAGGTGTTCGTAAAAGCGCGGGCAGACGCACCGGAAGACGAACTCGGCGCCTCCTAGAGGCTTGACTGAGCCAATACCGATCGGGAGAGAGAGTCACTATGGACGGCAGAGGTTCCGGGACGATTGGAGAGGTTTATGAGCTTGACCCTCTCTCCGACTCGCGGTGGCCGGCTTTGGTGACTGCGCATTCGCAAGCATCGGTGTTCCATACATGCGCGTGGCTTAGTGCCCTGAAGGCAACCTACGGATACCGGCCGCTGGTCCTCACGACCTGTCCGCCGGACGCCCCGCTGACGGATGGCATTGCGTTCTGCGAGGTTCGCTCCTGGCTGACCGGGTCGCGGCTGGTATCGCTACCGTTTTCGGATCATTGCGAGCCGCTGATGAATGCTCCGGAGGCGCTGGACGCGGTCCTCAAGCATGCACGGCGCGCAATCGAACAGGGGCGCTACAAGCGGATGGAGGTCCGGCCGCACACGGCGCCATGCACTGAGGTGCGAGATTTCCAGCTCAAAGGCGGCGCCGTTCTCCACCGCTTGGACCTGACCGCTCCCGCCGATCAGCTCCTTCGGAGCTTTCACAAGGACTGCATCCAGCGGAAGATACGCCGCGCCGAACGCGAGAATCTCGTATACGAAGAAGGAAATTCCGAAGCGCAGCTGGGCGACTTCTATCGGCTCATGACGATGACGCGCCGCCGCCATGGCCTGCCTCCCCAGCCTTTGCAGTGGTTTCGGGCGCTCATCGCCGCCTTCGGCCCTAGCCTGAAGGTACGCATCGCAAGGAAAGATGGCATCGCAGTCGCGAGTATCGTCACCATCTCGCACCGCCGGACAATGGTGTATAAGTATGGCTGCAGCGACTCCAGCGCCAATAAATATGGCGGCACCCCGATGCTGTTTTGGCAAGCTATTCAGGAAGCGAAAGCCCATGGGCAGAATGAACTCGACATGGGACGCTCCGATCTCCAGGATCCAGGTCTGAGCGTCTTCAAAGAACACTGGGGCAGCGTGCCTGCTCCGCTTACTTATTGGCAATATCCTGCCGCGGAGGCAAAAAAGCGGCCCGTAGGGCAAAAAAGATTGGCAAATCACATGATTGCGGCCAGCCCGAACTGGGTTCTGCTACTTGCGTCCAATACTCTCTATCGGCACATGGGTTGAAACTGGTGGAGTGTAAAAAGCTTCGCAATCTGCTTCTTTTTAACCGGAGCCACCTGTCCCCATGTTCATGAAAACGTACTACCTTGTGAAGCCTCTTCTACCCTGGCGTATTCGCATGTTCGGGCGCCGCTGGCGCGCCGAGCACCGGCGCCGGGCCTTTGCTGAGGTATGGCCGATCGACGCGGGCTCTGCAGCAGTTCCGCCGCGGTGGCCGGGTTGGCCGGACGGGAAACGATTTGGCCTGGTTCTGACTCACGACGTAGAAGGGGAAAAGGGATTTGAGCGTGTCCCGCAGCTGGTCGAGCTCACGCGGAAGCACGGTTTTCGTGCCTGCTTCAACTTCGTTCCGCGCGGCAAATACCAGGTCACGCCTGCGCTGCTCGGGATACTCGAAGACGCGGGGTTCGAGGCCGGGGTTCATGGGCTGAAGCACGACGGGAAGCTCTACCGCTCGCGGAAGAAGTTCCACGCGAAAGCCGCACAGATTCGACAGATCATGAATGAGTGGGGTGCGGTGGGTTTTCGTTCACCGCTCATGCAGCACCGCCTGGGATGGATGCACGAGCTCGGTTCCGAGTATGACTGCTCGACGTTCGATGTCGATCCGTTTGAGCCGGAGTCCGATGGAATGCGCACCATCTTTCCCTTCTGGACCCAGGCTCCCAACACCAAGGGTTTTGTAGAGCTACCCTACACGCTTGTCCAAGACTTCAACCTCTTTAAGGTTCTTCGCGAACAGAGCATCGACATCTGGAAAAAGAAATTGGACTGGCTGGTGGAGCAGGGTGGGATGGCCCTAATCAATACGCATCCCGACTACATGTGCATGGAGGGATCTCCGGGCCGAGATGAGTACCCCGTCGCCCTGTACGAGGAGTTCCTGAGCTACGTGCGCGACAACTATGCCGATAAGTGCTGGCATGCCCTGCCGCGCGAGGTCTCCCGCTATTACTGCGCGAAGCTGCCGGCAGAGTGCCGGAACACCCGCCGCCGCGTTTGCATGGTGGCTTATACGGGATACGAAACCGACGGCCGCGTCCGCCGCTATGCGGAAGCGCTGGCTAGACGCGGCGATATGGTCGACGTCATCGCGTTAGAAGGGCTGAGTACCGGGCGGAAAATCAGCATGATGAACGGAGTTACCATCCACCACATCCAGCGTCGCGACCATAATGAGTCGAGCCACTGGAGTTATGCCTCCCGGCTGCTGCGCTTCCTGTTTCGGTCGTCCGTCACTCTCACCCGGCTGCACGCGCGTAATCGCTACGATGTGGTGCACATTCATAACATGCCGGATTTCCTGGTCTTCGCAGCCTGGTATCCGAAGATGACGGGAGCGCGTCTCATTCTCGACATTCATGACATGACGCCTGAGCTGTTCAACAATAAATTCAAATCCTCATTGAAAAGCTTCTATGTCACCGGGCTGCGCGTCGTGGAAAAGCTATCCGCCAGGTTTGTCGACCACGTGATTGTCTCCAATCACCTGTGGGCCGAGAAGCTGGCAGCGCGGTCCATCCGTCCGAATCAGTGCTCCGTTATCGTCAACCATCCCGATCCGGAGATCTTTGCACAGCGTCAGCGCACCCGTCAGGATGGCCGCTTTATCGTGCTGTTCCCCGGTTCCCTTCAGTGGCATCAGGGATTGGATATCGGAATCAAAGCCTTCGCCGAGTTCAAGAAGAGGGTGCCCAATGCAGAATTTCATCTCTATGCATCCAACGATATGAAGCATACGGCGCCGTTGAAGAACCTAGTACGCGAACTCGGGCTCGAGGGCTCGGTGATTTTCAACGATCTGGCGCCGCTCGATACTATCGCGGACATCATTGCCAACGCGGATCTGGGTGTCGTACCCAAGCGGGCGGATTCGTTCGGCAATGAGGCTTACAGCACGAAAATCATGGAGTTTATGTCCCAAGGGATCCCGGTAGTCGTTTCGCGGACGAAAATTGACAGCTACTACTTTGACGATGCGACGGTGCGATTCTTCCCCTCGGGTGACAGTGCGGCGATGGCCGAAGCCATGTATGACGTTGCTCGGGATCCGATTCTTCGGGAATCGCTGATCCGGCACGGTCTGGAATATGTCAAGCGCCACGGGTGGGATCAGAAGAGGAAGGAGTATCTCGGTCTTATCGATCGCCTGTCCACAGTACAATTCAAGGGCCATGACTTGAAAGGAAAACTGAGTCCGGCCGTTGAGCGCTGATTGGCGGATGTACCTGAAAGCCATGAAGTGAGGGAGTTTGCTCTCCATGCAAATCAGCTCTTCTCCAAAATTGCGAGTGGTAGAGATCAGTCCATGGGGGGACCCCCGCTGGGAGGCTTTCGTCACAAAGCACCCGGAGGGAACGATCTACCACCATCCCGCATGGCTGAGGGCGCTCGAGCGCGAATACCGGCAGCGGGCTGCGTACTTGGCGTGCGAGGATCCCGATGGAATTCTAATGGGAATCCTGCCCCTGCTGTACACTCGCGGTTTCCCCTTGAGCGGCAGCCGCCCTCTCACCGGTCCGCGACTGTCTTCTCTGCCGCGGACGCCGCTGGCCGGCCCACTGTCGGTCGATCCAGCGGTGACGGCGGAGTTGTTGCGCGAAGCGGTGCAAAGAACCATTGCGGAACCACGTCTTCGAATGCAGATTAAAGCGCAGCGGGGGGACCTGAGCGACGGGATGGATGGAATCGTGAGAAAGCCCTGGCGCGAGAGTTATGTTGTGCGCCTTGCCGGAAGTCCCGGGCAGAGCTATGAGATACCCGACAGCCACGATCGCGGCGCTATTCGTCGGGGGATCAACAAAGCGGCCTCCATGGGTGTGCGCACGCGTCTGGCCGATGCGGAGACGGACTTTCGCGTCTGGTACGGGTTCTATCTGGAGACAATGCGGCGCAATTTCGTCCCTGCCCGGCCGTATCGCTTTTTTTTGGCTCTGTGGGAGCTAATGGGATCGACGGGGATGATGCGGCTGTTATTGGCTGAACAGCACGCGGATGCAGGTTCCCGAATTATCGCGGGTCACTTGTTCTTTTTCTTCGGACATACAGTGACTTATGCTTTCGGTGCATCGGGATCCAGTGATTTGCACCTTCGCCCGAACGACGTGATACTCTGGCAGGCCATTCAGAGCGCCAGCCTGGAAGGATACCGATTCTTCGACCTTGGAGAAGTGCCGGAAGGTGATGATAACCTGGCCCGGTTCAAGAGTAAGTGGGGTGCTGAACGGGTCCGTTTATATCGGTATTACTATCCCGATTTTCCAAATACTGAGCATTCCTCCCGAGAGAGGGAGCCTGTCCCGATATCGCTGGCAAAACGGACTTGGCGTTACATGCCCCTTACTCTGACGGCATGGCTGGGGGATCGCGTCTACGGGTACCTCTGAGCCGGTTGAGTCATGGGATGAACGATGGATCGTCCAGCCGCCACCGTCATTTGCGGATGTGCGACTGGCAAGCTGCAGCAGATGGCCACTCCGAAAGGATGGGCCAGGTTAAAATTCTTGGGAGAGAAGAGGATTTTCCGGCAAGCCCGTGAATCCTTCCATCGCTCCGCCCGCTCGATACGCAAATGGAACCTCCAAAGTCTGCCGAAATCGGCGCGAAGACCCGGCTTGGGCGAGAGCCCTCATCGCCTCAGTGGCCGAAGCGGCTCACCCGCCGATCCTTCCTTACGCTTGCTGCCGCTTCCATTGGTGGCCTTGCGCTCTATTCCGGGGAAATCGCGCGTCACGAACTGAATGTCGAAACTTATACCGTCCACCTTCCCGGCCTTGCCGACTCCTTCCGCGGCATGCGGATCGCGCAGATCTCCGACATCCATTACATGGAGTACACCGAAAGCTTCTTTCTCCGGGAGGTAGTCGACCGCGTCAACGCCCTGAAAGCGGACATGGTCGTGCTTATCGGGGATTTCGTGACCTACGGGCCGTTGCGTTGGCCCAGCCAGGATGCACACAAGAGATTCGCCCTCCGCCACATGCCGGAATGCGCCTCGATTCTGAGCGGCATCCGGTGCCCCCTGCGCTATTCCACGCTGGGCAACCACGACATGATGGTCGGTGGCCGCTATATCTATGGAGATCTGGAGAGCCAGGGCCTGCCCGTTCTAAGGAACAGCGCCATCCCCATCGAGAGAGACGGCAAGCGCCTGTGGCTGGTGGGCCTGGGCAGCGCATGCGCGGCGGATGCGGCGCCGGACCGGGCCATTCCCGCGAGCGCCGTCCGCGAAAAGGAAGCGATGATCGTCCTGGCGCACGAGCCCGATATTCTGCCGGAGATCGCCAAGTATAATGCTGACCTGATGCTCTCCGGACACACGCATGGGGGCCAAGTGCGCATTCCTTTTTTGCCGCCGCTCTTTCTACCCGAGTATGGTAAGCGCTACGTCGAAGGCTGGTTCCGTCTTGGCCCAACGCAACTTTATGTAAATCGCGGGATTGGCGCAATCGGCCTTCCGTTTCGCCTCAACTGCCCGCCGGAAATCACACTCCTCACGCTGGCATGAGGCCCTGTGCCAGGCCGGAATCCTTGATCCTGGCAAAAGGCTTTTTACGCTCCTCCGAGCGCTGCACGACTGCCGGGCAGACTGCATTCGATGTGTGAAATGGAAGCATCCGGCATGGCGTCCTCCCCTAACGGCCGGAATTGTCTGCATAATCGCCGGTAATGTAATATGGACCAGAAATTGGGTTCTGGACCCTATCAATCGGCTTAATGTCGATCCCCGGAACGATGCACGAACGTAACTTACGGAAGAATGACTATTGCGAGACGAATGGGGTATCGCCAGGCCTTAGGGCATTTGTAAAATGTGATTGCGGGTTTAGTTCAATTGGCAGAATGGGAGCCCTCCAGGTTCCAGGTAAAGGTTCGACTCCTTTAGCCCGCTCCATGTTCCACTTGATGGTTTCATAGCCTTGATTTTGGTCCAGAGCCCACTCTCAAGAAGCCGGTAAGAAAGCACCACTCCCCCTTTTCAATCTCACGCTTGACTAGGGTCAAATGGGTAATTTTGCAGTGCCGACCTTATCCGGTTTACCTGAAGCACCCGCCATTGCCATGCCGAAAAAGCGCACGCCCTCTGCCGATCGGGTGCCGGCCCTCGATGGAATCCGAGGTGTCGCCGTTCTTCTCGTTATGACCTTCCATTTCTGGATCGTTGGCATTGAGGGTGGCACTCTGCTCTGGGAGCGCGTCTATGGCGATGTGGCCGGGATGGGCTGGATTGGCGTAGATTTGTTTTTTGTCCTCTCCGGTTTTTTGATCACCGGAATCCTCTACGATTCAAAAGACACCGCGCACTACTTTCGCGTCTTCTATGGCCGGAGAACGGTTCGCATCTTCCCTCTGTACTATGGGGCCCTTGCGTTCTTCTTTCTGATCGGCCCGTTTGTTCTCTCGCACATCCACGCGCACACCCTGGTAGGGATGACGAGTCCCGCTGCTACGAAGCTGTTCTCATGGACCTATCTCCTAAACTGGTATCTGGGCATCAAAGGATGGGAAGTAGTTCCCCACCCGCTTCAACATTTCTGGACCCTGGCGGTCGAAGAACAGTTCTACCTGATATGGCCTTTCCTAGTCCTGAAGTTGACGCGGCGACGGTTGATGGGAGTCTGTGCCGGCCTCATGGTGTTGGCTCTTACTTTACGAGCCATCATGTATTGGCTTCACTTTCCCGTCGCCTCCTATACGTGGACGGTCTGCCGGATGGATTCCCTTGCGATTGGAGCAGTCGTAGCTCTGGCCGCTCGCGATCCCAATGATCGGAAGAAACTCCTGAAGTGGGCGCGACGATTAGCGCTGCCGGCACTCGGCGCCATCATCCTGGGGCGGGTTCTCAACCCAACTTGCACAGGCGGCCCCGGAGACGTCCCCACTTTTTTCATGAGTACATTCGAGCTCACCTTGGCCGGCATCTTCTTTGGAGCGTGGATAGCGATAGCTGTTTCCTCACATCAGAAAAGCCCGGGAAATCGCATCCTGTCCTCGCGCTTTTTACGGTTCTTTGGGAAATACAGTTATTGCCTCTACGTCTGCCATCTTCCCGTCATTGTGATCTTTGCAAAGGCAGGATTAAATGCCGACCATCTGGCCACACTACTGCATAGTCGAGTATTGTCGGTCCTAACCGTCGACGGAGTCGCGGGCGCTGTGTCGATCACGATCGCGCTCGCGAGTTGGCATCTTTACGAAAAGCAGTGGCTGAAGCTCAAGCACCTTAAGGGTTTGCAACGTAGGGACCAGATTTCCGCACGACTCCAGTTCGATAATTAGCCACATTGGGCGGTCACCCGGCAGAGCCGGGGAACCAACCTGTGTGGAAGGTTGTTAAGGACAACGAAATGTCGAAGCCGCCGCTATTCAGCATAATCATTG
>JANWJB010000059.1 GCA_025449575.1 Acidobacteriaceae bacterium | reverse complement strand
GCGTCAGTCAGCGCGAGATAGCTGCTTCCGCAATCGGTGTCCGTGCCATGCAGCACCGCATCGGCCGCGGCATGCGCGGCGTCCGGCTCTAAATGATGCGAATTCTTCTCCCAGATGTCGTCGACGGCGTCGCAGTCGGAGGTGACAAAACCCTGAAAGTTCCAATAGCCGCGCAAAATCGTTTTCAGCAAAAGGTCGCTCGCGCAGGCCGGCTGACCATACAACGCGTTATAGGAGCACATGGTCGAGTCCGCTTTGGCATCGAGCAAGGTGGCACGAAACGCGGGCATATAGGTATCCCAGAGATCGTGCTTGGAAGGATCCACGTCGAACTTGTGCCGTATCGGCTCCGGTCCGGAATGCACTGCAAAGTGTTTGGGCGTCGCAATCACGCGAAAGTATTTTGGGTTCGTCCCCTGCATCCCCTCCACATAATTCATGCCCATCTGCGATGTCAGATAGGGGTCTTCCCCATAAGTCTCTTGCCCACGGCCCCAGCGTGGATCACGAAAAATGTTGATATTCGGCGCCCAGAAGGTCAGGCCGTAATATCGGCCGAAATTGTGGTGCCGCACCGCTTCACTGTGCTTGGCGCGGGCCTCCATGGAGGTTACCGTACCCATCTCTTTCTCCAGAGGAGTGTCCCAGGTTGCCGCCATCGCGATGGCTTGAGGGAACATCGTGGCATAGCCGGAACGCGCGACTCCGTGCAAGCCCTCGCTCCAATAGTTGTAGGCGGGCACGTCGAGCCGCGGAATGGCGGGCGCGGTGTTCACCATTTGCGAGACTTTTTCCTGCAGGGTCATCCGCGAGACCAGGTCCGCGGCGCGCTGCTCGACTGGCAGGGATGGGTCGAGATAAGGCAAAGGCTTAGCCGATTGAGCCAGGGCCAAGCCTGGCGCTCCCAATAGAGCGGCAACCGAGAAGGTTGCCAGCGTGAGGATGATCGAGCGCATGCGACATCTCCTGAGTCGAAATGAATCGAAATGAGCCGGAATGGTATTGAGCGCAAACTTATCCGAGGGAGACAAGCAGTGTCAAACCATTCACTTGGCGGCCCATATCAATGAGGAATCACGCGCTCGTCCACCCTCGCTCGCGCCGGGACGAGTGGCAGGTTGCGCCAAGCTCTCTTCATTTTTCCATCACGCAAAGAAATCTTCCAGCGCAATTGCTTCGACGCGCGCGCTCCGGCTCCCGAGCCTCACGCCTGCCTCCTCCAGATGACGTAGTACGGCTGGTTGGAAAGCGTGGCATTGAATGCCGGAAAGAGCGAGGCTGAACCGTCTCCATGGCGCAGCGCGAAGTAGTACTGCAGAGGAAAGGCGGAGTCGGTGTAATCGGCGGGGATCGCTCCCTTGCACCTCTGTCCGCTGCGCTCCATCGCCGCGGAACGCCACCTCTCTGCCTGATTTACATGGCGGTACCATAGCTCGACAGTCGGAGCCTTTCCCGGCCGCTCCACTGTGAGTTCCAGCGCGAGAGGCTTTCCCGGAGTGAATTCCGCCGGTGAGTCGTGACGGCAGCCAACGTTCGGGCGGGCCGGCTTTCCAGTCGTCAAGCGAATCGCTTCCGCGGCGCGGCTATTCGTAACCTCCACTGCTCCTTTGGAATCACTGCTCGGGGACGCGCCTCCGCCGGCCGGCGGCGAGGGCTGGCTGTGCAGTACCGCCCGCATGGCATCGATATCGATGTCGATATCTGTCAGCCGAGCGGTCCAATCGCCCCGGCGCTGCGGAATAGAACCATAGGTTATATCGGAGCGATAAACGGACCCGGCGCGGCGCGCCATCGACGCCCAGGCTTGGCGCGCTTCGCTGTACTTGGCGAGCGCCCGCCGCCCGGCATCCGCGGAGCCCGCCTTTTGATAGATCTCAAAAAGTACCCCACTGCGAAGCTTGGCGGCGAAAAACTCTCCCAATCCAATCTGGATGCGGGTGTCTTCTTCCCATCGCCGGAACTCCGGGCCGATTGTGGATTTTGCTTCGCTCCGTGCGCTCTTCAACGCAGTGCCGGAGGCGGCGGTAAAATCCTCCAGCCACTGAGCGACTTCCACCGGCGAGTACTTCAGGCTCGGCTGGCCGCTCAGGATTTCATCCGCATACTCGACGATCGAAGAGAAGAGTTGCGGATCCAGAGGACTGACAGTGCCAAAACATCTGGGCGTGGGTGTATCGCTATAAGGCGATCGCTCGCTGCCCAAAACGATCGGCATGTTGGCGTAAATCTCAGGCCAAAAGGAATGGTTGGAGGCCGACGGCAAGTGCGCGGTGGTGACCAAAGGAAGCACGCGCCCCGCGTTGGCCAGCGCCTCGCCTGCTGCAGCGGCTCCATTTCCAAACCGCTTCCGCAGTGCTCGCTGCCAGACCTCGGGATCGGAGTCGGGCCGGTAGAGAAGCCTGCCCCACACCCGGTAGCCGTATTCGAACTTCCGCCAATCGTTGACCCCAGGCTCCAGGGTTTTGTCGGAATACGCGCAGCGGCCTCCCGATACACCCGACCCTTCCCTGCCCTTAAACGTCAGAGGCTCGCAGATCTCGAGGCCCGAAGCGTTGCAGAAATGCGCGGTTCGCCCATAGGCGGCTGCGGTTTCCGGATCGGCCCACAACAGATGCCGCTGCGTTCCCGGCCACAGACGAAACCACACGTCGAACTTGCGCCCCTCTTGAAAGAGGTCGGCATAGCCATAGCGGGTAAAACTGCGCGCACCGCTGCTCACGCTAAAGGGGCCGCTTACAGTGCGGCCAGGCCGCGGGATTTCCAGCGCGCGAATATCGGCTTGCTGATAGCCCAAACCCATGTGCTCGGCCGAGTACTTCGCGCCTACCTTGACCGGCATTCCAGTCTTGGTCGCCAGATCGATCATGGTCTGGTTGATTCCCTTGGCATGCATGTCAATCTCGACCTTGCGGCCGCACCCGGCGATCGCTTCAAAAAGCGTCTGCCAGAATCCGTAGCTTCCTTCGGGAATTCCGCTCTCCCCATGCACACGCAACGTCAGCCCTTGAATTTGCGGACAGCTTTTCAGCAGAAGCGCGAGAGCATCGCGACTGTACGCGGCATGGGTTTCCGGCGTCAGCCCTTCGATCCGGTGATATGCATGCGGGCTGTCCGTCCATTGATATGCATGAGTCCAGATGCCCACCTGGAACTCCATGCCCCGCGCGGCGGTTTCAGCAGCTATGAACTGGAGCGTCTCCAGGTTGCGCGCCCGCTCCGCATTGCTGAGAGGAACGACGCGGACGTCGTAGCCCGGGACGTCGAACAGATACGGATAAGGATACTGGAAGTAATCGTCCGTCAGGCCGCGGGGAAAATCGTAGCCGAAGCCGAAGGCAAAGTTGAAACGATTGAATCGACTCGCGGCCAGCATGTCCAGATAGCCGCGCCAAAAATTCTTGTCATAGAACCAGACCTTGTCTTCGACTTCGCTGCAGAAAGCGCGCGCGACGCTTCTCGTCGGATTGGCGGGAGACTCCTCCACCGGTTCGGCCAGATGAAGTCCGAGCGAGGAGTCGGCGCTCGTGTCGACGATGTCGGCAAGCTCGAGCAGCCCATAGACCAAGCCGCGTGGACCGGGAGAGGAAACCAGAATCGCATCCGCTCCGGCGACCCGCCCCGGCGCCAAGCGCAAGCTCTCACTATCCTGCATCGGATGCGCCGCGGGAAATCCCTTCACGTCGGAAGCCTGGCCGGAAACCAGGACCACCAGCCGGTTTCCGCCCGCCGGACTGGATGCCGACTCGGAATCCACTCCTTTGGCTGAGAGCGCGCGGCGAAATTGCTTGATGGCCCATGCCGCAGGCGCGCTCGACGCCACAGCGTCCGCAGGGTCGGTAACGATCTGCACTTTTCCGAGAGGAGCTGCGCTTGCGTGTTCCGCAGCCGTTGCTACCGCGGCCGCGCTCGCCAGCTTTAGAAACTCGCGGCGGGGAACGGAAGATGAAGATGTCATCGGAGGATGGTCCTTTTGTGAGATTTCGCGAGCATCGTGTAAAGGAAGCGGTTGTCTAGCCTATTTCACTTGGCGGGGGTTAAATCAAGCGAGGCGGCATGGAAAAGGTTCGAACCTGTCAGAGCAATAATCGCATAGTGAGGCGCGGTCTCGCCTCGTGATATGGACCTGCGCCATCCATGGATGCGTTTTCCGGATGGCGGCCGCACTCACCTGCGATCGCCTCTGCCCCGAGGGTCATTGCTCAGACCCGCCCGGGAGATTTTTCAGTTAGAGAGGATTCACGATAGGCATACCCCGAGGCATGCACCTTGCGCAGCTTTTCCGTTGAGAAAACCCGCACGTCTCGAACCACCGTGGGGGCATTGCAATCGTCAATCGCTCTACGAGCCTTTGAGCCGTTTTCATCGATCCAGGCGGATCGATCGGCTGTGACAAAACGTTTACAAACGTTGCTTTGCAAATACGACCAATCTTGTCGTATATTAAACCCGACCAGAACGGTCGTGTTTCCAGAAAAATCGGATTGAATTCGAGCCGAGCCCTCGTGCTTCACTCTTGGCGGAGCGCGCGAGGACCCGGCAAACCACAGCCGGATAAGACTGCGGGTCCCTCATTATAAGACCGCTTTCTTCATCCCTCCAATCATCCAGTGCGACCTGTTGGCGCCTCCCTTTTCCGCTGCGTCCGACCGGCTTTCCGCGCTTGGGAGGCACATGAAATCGAAAGGCAAGAAGCAGAAGGAGAAGCGCAGGAGCCTTCCCGGAGGCCGCGCGTGGCTGGCGATGGGGACGATCGCCGCGTATACCGCGGCAGGAGCGGGCTCCAAGGCGACCGTCGCGTTTGCCCAAGGTTCCGCATCGCGGCCAAGCAGCCACGCACAACTGCCGGTGTGGCGTTTTGATATTCCTTCCGGGCCACTCGACGCAGCCCTCGACCGATTCACCGCGATCTGCGGCGTCGGCGTCCAGTATTCGATTCCAACCGCGACCATTCCTGGCTTCCAGTCGCCGGGGGTCTCGGGCCTCCATACCCGGCAGGAGGCTTTGAGCAAGATCCTCTCCGGCACCGGCCTCAGCTTCAAGTTTTCCGGCGCGAATAGCGTTCTTATCCGGGTCGCCGGCTCGGAATCCGTGGAAGTGAACTCCGACGATTCCAGCAGCATCGCGATGGCCCGCTTTCCCGCCCCGTTGCTGGACACTCCTCAATCGATCACGGCGATCCCCAGCTACATACTTTCCGATCAAGGAGTGTCCACCCTGCGCGACACCCTGCGCGACGCGCCGGGCATCAGCCTGGCGGCGGGCGAAGGAGGCACCCAGGGCGACAACCTCACCATCCGCGGCTTCACCGCGCAGCATGACATTTTTCTAGATGGCATGCGCGACATCGGCAATTACTATCGCGATCCATTCGATTATGCGCAGGTCGACGCATTGGAAGGGCCCGCGGGAGTTGAGTTTGGGCGCGGATCGACCGGCGGGGTGGTCAACCTGGAGAGCAAGGCGCCGCTCTCGCATCCGCGCATGGACCTCGAGGGCGCGCTGGGTACCGATCGTACGCGCCGCTTCACCGCTGATATCAACCAACCTCTACCTCATTTCGCCGATGGCGCGGCCTTCCGGCTGAACCTCATGATCCACGATGCCGGCGTGGCTGAACGCGATGTCACCGCCAACCGCCGTTATGGCGTCGCGCCCACTTTCGCCTTGGGCATGAAGACGCATACGCGACTGACCGCCGGTTATCTTCACTTCACTGAAGACGATATCCCCGACTATGGATTGCCGTGGTATTTCGGCAGCCCGGCGCCCGTGCAGCGGCAAAACTACTATGGATTCTCCGATCGCAACTTCCTGCGCGCCGCCGTCGACATAGGCACAGTGAGGCTGGACCAAGATCTTGGCTCGCACGGCATCCTCAGCGATGTGGTTCGCTACGGTAACTACGAGCGCAACTGGCAGATCACTGAACCGCAACTGAACAACAGCAGCGCAGGCATCGTTACGCCGCAAACTCCGCTTGACCGGGTGATGGTCAACCGCAACCAGCTCGCCGGCAACAGCGTCGAAACCTCTTTCTGGGATCAAGCCGACATCACGCTCACCGGCAAGTTGCTCGGCATCCGGCAAACTGCGGTATTGGGAGCGGAAGGAGGCAAGGAGACCTCCGACCCGATCCGCTTAAACTTCAATAACGCCGCAGGCTTCAACACCGTCCCTCTTACTCCTTTGATCGATCCGGACCCGTACCAGCCCTTTTCCGGAACCGAGGTGCCCAGATCGATTACCCATACAACAGCCCACAGCGTTGGCGTCTATCTGCTGGACACCTTTGAATTAACCCGGCAGTGGGAATTAACCGCCGGCATCCGCTGGGATCGCTTTGATGCCTCCTACAACGGAATCAATTATTCGTTTAACTCCTCCGGCGCTCTGATCAGTACTCCTGCGCAATTCATTCAACCTCTCGACAAGCCCACATGGCGCAGCGCCCTGGTCTACAAGCCCAAGCCGAACGGGAGCATCTACTTCGCCTATGGGACATCTTTCAATCCGTCTGCCGAGGCGCTCTCGCTCACGGCGGCGACCGCAGCCACCCCACCGGAGGAAAATGAGAGCTTCGAGGGCGGCGGCAAATGGGATCTGAATGGCGGCCATCTCACGCTGCGCGGTGCGCTCTTCCGCACCGTGAAGCAAAACGCTCGGGAGCCTGATCCGAACGACTCCTCCATCGATGTGCTGGCCGGCAACCAGCGGGTGGACGGCGCGGAGGGCGCGGTGCAAGGCCACATCACCGACCGCTGGGAGCTCTTGTCGAGCTACACCTTCATGCATTCTGAGGTCGTCAACTCCAACGCGTATCCATTCGCGGTGGGTCATCCGCTGAACAATGTGCCGCAGAACCTCTTCAATCTGTATACGGAGTACCGCCTTCCACACGGTCTCGAAATTGGCGGAGGAAGCAATTTCGTCGGAGAACGCACCGCCAACACAGCTACGCTCACGCCGACCACGATCGTCGAGAGTGCTCCCGGCTACGTCACCTTCAACGCCATGGCCAAATTTGAAGTCAACGATCACCTCGCCTTACAGGCCAATATCGATAATCTCTCAAACCGGTTTTACTTCGACGAGCTTCATCCCGGACACGCAATTCCCGGCGCCGGAGCCTCGGCTCTTTTTGGCATAAAGTTAAAGTTTTAGTTTAAGGAATCGCTGGATAGCAATATGCTCATAACAATTCCCGATCTTTTATCCCCCGGCCAAGTGCAGGCCATTCGAAGCAAATTGGACGCTGCAGAATGGATCGATGGCCGCGTGACGGCAGGTTACCAGTCCATGCTGGCCAAGGACAACATGCAGATCCCCGAAGGCCACCCGGTAGCGCAACAGGTAGGCGAACTGATCCTGCAGACGCTGGGAAGCAATCTCTTGTTCATCTCGGCCGCGCTGCCGGCTAAGGTCTTCCCTCCTCTCTTCAATCGCTACAGTGGAGGACAATCCTTCGGAACCCACGTCGATAATTCCATCCGCCACGTCAAAGGCACCTCGCACCGAGTGCGCAGCGACCTCTCGGCAACCCTGTTCTTCAGCGCTCCGGAGGAGTACGACGGTGGAGAGCTGGTCGTGGAGGACACCTACGGAATCCACTCCGTGAAGCTGCCCGCCGGCCATATGGTCGTCTATCCATCCTCCAGCCTGCATCATGTGCGGCCGGTGACGCGGGGAGCGCGGGTTTCATCCTTCTTCTGGATTCAAAGTATGGTCAGGGACGACGGTGAGCGCACGCTGCTGTTCGACCTGGACAACGTGACACAGCGGATTACAGCGGAGGAGCCTAGCTCTCCAAATGCGGTGCGGTTAACTGGGCTTTATCACAACCTGCTGCGGAGATGGGCCGAGGTCTAGAACAGTTCTAGACCCTGGGCAGTTCTAGACCCTGGGCAGTTCTAGACTTTGACTGCGGCGGTCTCTCGGTTCAAACTCTGCAGCGCATTCACGCTGATGGCGCGCCGCTGCGTGGCGGCGATTCCCTCCGCCGCAGCTCGCGCCGCCGCCATCGTGGTCATGGTGGGAATCCTCTGGGTGACGGCGGCGCGGCGAATCGCCTTCTCGTCAAAGAAGGTCTCTTGGCCGTGCGGCGTGTTCACGATCAGATGAATCCGGTCTCCCTTGATCAGATCCACAATATTGGGCCGGCCCTCCTTGACCTTGTGCACGCGCTCCACCACCAACCCGCCTCGTTCCAGCACATCGGCGGTTCCGTGGGTCGCCACCAGTTGGAAGCCGAGCTCCACATACTGCCTGGCCAGCTCTAACAGAGTTACTTTGTCTCGATCGTTGACGCTGAAGAAGACGGTTCCCTTCACCGGCAACGCTTGTCCCGCGGAGAGCTGCGCCTTCGCAAAGGCTTCGCCGAAGTTGTCGGCCACGCCCATGACCTCTCCCGTCGATTTCATCTCCGGGCCCAGCACGGTGTCCACGCCGGGAAATTTGTTCCAGGGGAAGACCGGCGATTTCACGAAGAAATTCGTGCCGGTCGCAAGGTCCTTGTGATCCGCGAGCTGCTCCGGCATCAGGCCGCGCAGGGTAGCGCCGGTCATGAGACGAGCGGCCATTTTGGCGAGAGGAACGCCTGTGGCTTTGGAAACATAGGGCACGGTGCGCGAGGCGCGGGGATTCACCTCAATCACAAAGACCTTGTCCGGCTCGCCGCGAACTCCTCTCTGAATCGCAAACTGCAGATTTACCAAGCCGACGACGTTGAGCGCCAGCGCCAGCCGGCGGCTGTAGCCGCGGATGGTCTCCAGCGTGGCAGGGGCAAGATCGACGGCGGGGAG
>JANWJB010000058.1 GCA_025449575.1 Acidobacteriaceae bacterium | reverse complement strand
GCCCGCCATCCGCATATACATAGCGCGCCAGCCAAGGAGGGCAAATCTTACCGCGAAAGATACGATATTCGTAGGTCTTGGCCAACGCCGAATGCCGCGCATGGAAATCGGCGGGCACGCGGCGTGCGCCGGTTACGCGAATGGCCGGGGGCAGAATCCTGTTCAGGGCGCGCAGCAGGTTCTCTTCCGGAATGGGCGCCGACAGGGTAAAGGAGGCGACTTGTCCTAACGCGTGAACCCCGGCATCGGTCCTCCCGGAACCCTGCGGCAATACCGTCTCGCCGGCTACACGTGCAATCGCGGCCCTCAGCTCGCCTTGTATTGTCGGGAGGCCGGGCTGCACTTGCCATCCATAAAAACCGCTGCCGTCGTAGGACAGAACCAGCTTCCAGGTGCTCGTTCCGCTCTCCTCCATCGTAGAAACCCGCCTTTGCCGTTACTCTCAATGTACCGAAAGCCGGTGACCGGCTGCGATATACTCGACTTTCCGACCGCGATCCTCCGCTCGCGAGCATTTGTTCCCTGGGCGAATCATCCATGTTTCGCAGGCACGGCTAAACTTCCCGCGCGGTTTGCCGAAGGGAGTCCGTGTGAAGAGGCCCTGGGCCTGGATCGAGGAAGAAAACAAGAGTCGAAGCAAGCTCGCGCCGCATCTGGCACGAGAGTCTCCCCAAGCCGTTTCGCCCCGCATCGCGCACAAAGGGGGAAGAAACTGTGCGTCGAGACGCAATGCAGGAACATACATCGGAGAACCGTGAATGGCCATTTGGTTGAATCGTAAAGATGCTGACGCGAAAGAGACGTCCGGCCGGAATGCGAACCGCCGCTCCTTTCGTCCCAAGCGCAGCGGCGTGCTGCTCCATCTGCGGGAGGCCGTGGCAACCTTGTGCGTGCTCAGTTCTGCCGTTCCCTTCCCATTGTTCGCGCAGCAGGCTCCGCCGGCTGCAGGCCAAAGCGCGGCGCCGCCGGAGGCTGCCTCCAGCGTCGCCCCGGGCCTCCCCTCGGTCCCTCAGCCGAATTACACGCAGCCGCTGTTCATGCGCTCGGGGAAGCACGATTTCTCCAAACCCAATTCTTTCTTTCCCAACATCCTCAAGCGCTATGAGCCGATCCAGGTGCCGCCGCAGCTAACGACGAACCGCGGCCGTCTGTCCGACCTGATGCGTGACGGCAAGATTTATCTGAGCCTGTCCGACGCCATCGTGTTAGGGCTGGAGAACAACTACGACATCGCAATCCAGCGTTATAACCTGGATATCGCGGATACCGACCTGCTGCGGGCGCGTGCCGGAGCCAACCTACTCGGCGTCTCCAGTGGCTTAGTGCAGGGCACCCTCGGCGGTCCCAGCATAGCAAGCAACTCGCTCACCTCTGGCGGCGGACCGGGAGGCACTACGGCAGCCGTGGGTGGCGCCGGAGCCGGAGCGGGGGGAATCGTGACCAGCACCAGCGGGGCCGGCCCCACCCCGGAGCAGATGGACCCCGTTCTTACCGGCAAGATCCAACTGGAGCGCCAGCGGACACCGCAGTCCAGCCCCTTCCTGAGCGGCGGAGCCGCTCAACTCATCACCAACACCAACGAATATAACTTCGCTTACAACCAGGGATTCATCACCGGCACTCAGTTGACCGTGGGCTTCAACAACAATCGCGTAACATCCAACAGCGGGTTTGACGTCTACAGTCCTCAGCTCCAGTCCCAATTTCAGGCCATGCTCACCCAGCATCTGCTGAACGGTTTTGGAACCGGCATCAATGGCCGATTCATTGTGGTGGCAAAGAATAACCGCCGCATCAGCGACTCCGCCTTCCGCCAGCAGATTCTCTTCACGGTGAACCAGATTGAAGACATTTACTGGCAGTTGGTAGCCGATTACGAAGATGTTCAAGCCAAACAGCGCGCGGTGCAGCAGTCCACCCAACTGGCCGCCGACAACCGCAAGCAATTGGCGATCGGCACTTTGGCTCCTTTGGATGTGCTCAACGCCGACAATGGCGTGGCCAGCGACCGGCAGGCGCTGATCACCTCGCAAACTGCGCTTGAGTATCAGCAACTGATCATGAAGCAGGCGATCAGCCGTGACCTGAGCGATCCCGCGCTCTCTGCTGCGCCCGTGATTCCGACCGACCGGGTATCGCTGCTGGAAACTCCGGAAGAGCGCACCCCGGTAGAGCAGTTGGTGAAGGAGGCTTATGCCAACCGGCCGGAGATCGAGCAGGCGGTTCTGAACCTTAAAAATGACCGCATCACCCTGAAGGCAGTTAAGAATGGGCTTCTGCCTACCGTGGATCTGTATGCCTTCTATAACAGCGCGGCCCTCGGCGGAGCCGCCAACCCGAACTGCTCGAAGCAATTTCTGGGCCAGTCCTGCTTTCCCGCGCCGATAGGCTATGGAACGGTGGTACAGAATCTCTTCAACAACAGCGGACCCGATAAGGGCGTCGGCATCAACCTCAACATTCCCCTTCGCAATCGCACGGCGCAAGCGCTGCAGGCGCGCGCCGAGTTGGAATACCGCCAAGCGCAGATGCGCCTGCAGCAGCTCTACATCCAGGTGCGCATCCAGGTCATCAATGGCCAGTACGCGCTCACCAATGATCGCGCTGCTTTGCAGGCCGCGGAGGCCGCACGCGAATACAACGACAAGTCGTATCAGGCGGAGGTCAAGAAGCTCCGCCTGGGAGCCTCGACGACCGCCAACGTGCTGCTGCAGGCCAAGAACCTCGCGACGGCGGAGAACAACGTCACCTCCACCGAGGCCACTTACGCGAAGGACCGCGCCTCACTCGGCGAATTGCTGGCCTCCACGCTGGATCGCTACGGCATTCAACTTTCCGACGCAGTGAGTGGAACGGTGACGCAGGCGCCGGTGATCCCGGGAATCCAGCCGGCGAAACCGTCCCAGGAGGTTACCGTTCCGGCACAGCAACAGCAGTTGCAGCAAACGGAGCATCCGCCCGCTGTGCATCCGGACTTGCCCTCGAATCCTCAGCAGCCGGCGCCGGCGCGGCCTGCGCCGCCACCGCAGTAGGGAATCGGCAGCCGGGGCCAAGGCCCTGCGGAAGAATGGAGAATTACCGCGTCGCTTCACGCCGCACAGGAGATCCCTGCAGAAGATCGCGGCGGCTCATGCCGAAAATCGGCACAGTCGCTGCGCTAGAACGTGAATCCGCTCCAAAATGCTTTCGGTTACGAGAGGGTCTCTGCGCAGGCGCGGAATTCAGGCTCTCCTTCTTTCGATACGGAGAGCGCGGCCATTCCATCGGAGAATGGCCGCACATAGCGAATCCAACCACAGCGCAGGAATAGTAAAAATGCTCTAAGCTGCAGCGTTGGATTTACTCGCCGAGCCCGGTACCAGTGCTGAATGATTCGGCACGACCGCCATGATGCCCGCATCGGCCACCTTCATCCGGCGTACTTCCCGCGCAGTCAGAGGCGTCATGCGCTCGCGCGAATAATAGATTTTGCTGCCGCAATCCAGGCAAACCTTGTAGGTTTGCCGCTCCAGGGTAAACGGCCTGGTTTGGCGGCCGTGACGGCATCCAAACGCCACATCGTAGAAGAACGTCAGCAGAGAACGTATCCAATCCATGGGAAGCGCTCCTTCTTTCCTAAGCGCGAGTGGGAATCTGTTGCCTGCCCAATCTCACTCTTATGATGCATTGTGCCTCAAAATGTCGCTTTTGTCGTACGGAAAGTACAGCTTTGGTACCGTGGGGTAATCACTTACGTTTTCAGATAGTTACCCCCACCTTTGGCTACTGGCGTAATTTCAAACAGATGCGGCTTCGGCGCTCTCCAGGTAACCCCTCCAAGAAACAGTTTGGATTACGATTTTCTGCCTTCTGCCTGGGGGACTTCCCGGGTCGCCGGATCAAAACCGCCTGCGGCGGCCCGATTTGGGGTAGTGTGAAGGCATGGCCCGCGGGTGGGAAAGCAAGTCGGTTGACGAACAGCAGTCGTCCCATGACGTCCCCAGAGGAAGCGGCAATGCGAAGGCAAAGCTGCGGGAGGGGGAAGTGGATGCGCAGCGGGAGCGGCGCCGACGAGATCTTGAACTGCAACGGGAACGGATTCTTTCCGAGCGAACGGCAAGCCCGGTGCGGCGGGCTGCGCTGCAGGCGGCATTGCAAGAGATTGAATCGCGCCTGCAATCGCTGGGAGATTGAATCGCGCCTGCAAGGTGTCGTGCGGATCGTCGCCTTACAGGTCCTAGCTAGGTTTGCATCGCCACCAGTTGATGGGCGATGGCGAACAGCGCCAGCTCCAGGCGCGTGGAGACTCCTGTCTTGTCGAAAATATTCGACAGATGGCGCTTCACCGTCTCCTCGCTAATGCTGAACTGCTTGGCGATATCCCGGTTGCTGCAGCCTTCCACAATGCAACCCACGACTTCCAGCTCTCGCGGGGTGAGCCCGTAGGTCTTTCTTTCCGGCACTGCGGCTTGCTGCATCAGCTCGTGCAGCGCGCCTACCAGATTCACCACCCGCTTGCCGCCAATCCAGTAGTCTCCCGAGGAGACCGCGCGGATAGCAGTGCTAAGGTGATCGGCCAATGCGTCTTTGAGGACGATGCCGCGGGCGCCGATCTGCAGCGCCTCAATAATCTGCTGAGTCGTGATGGTGCTGGTGAGCAGAAGGATCTTGACTGTCGGCGATCCGCTCATGATAGCGCGCATCGCTTCCAAGCCGGGCAGGCGGGGCATCTGCAGATCGAGAAGAAGAATGTCGGGAAGCAGCTCCAGCGTTTCAGTGATCGCCTCGTCGCCGTCCGACGCTTCGCCAATCACCTCCAAACCGGGGTCGACCTGGAGCATGTTCCGGACGCCAATGCGAACGACCGGATGGTCGTCCGCGATCACGATCTTAATTTGTTGCAAACGGTCGTTGAACTTAGCTGCCACAGTCATGATTCGCTTTCCAATTTTCCTGCCAGAAGCATACGCTCTAACTCATCCAGAGCGAGCTGTAATTCAGCCACCAGATGCAAGGCCGCCTCTTTGTTGCAACTCCCCCCTTCGAGGGATAAGGCGACTTGCGCCACTCGCGAAGCCCCGAGCATAAGCGCCGCGCCCTTGATCCTGTGCGCCTCCGGGGGAAGCTCCGCCGGCTTGCCGGCACGCGCCAACTCTTCCAGAATCGCAGCGTGAGCGCGCGAGTCGGCGATGCAGGCGGCATAGAGTTCCTTCAGTGAGGCTGCCGGCATGGCCCGGGCCAGCTTGCCCAGGATGGCTTGGTCGAGGCACGGGTCCGCGCCGCTATCCTCCATCCCGGCTTTCGGGCGCCGCCGCGGGGGCTTTGACTTCACCTTCGGCCGCCGCGGTGCAGCCGAGCGCCTTTCTGCCCGCATTCCTTCGCGCAGGTCTTCCATGGTGAGAGGCTTTTGCAGAAACCCGTCGAAGCCGCGGGCTTCCATCAGCGTTGCGCTCATGGCCAGCAGCTTCGGCCGCGGTCCGGCCATGGCGCGCACCTGTTCGGCCAGACTCTCTCCTGAGAGCCCGGGCATGTGCATGTCTATCAAAAGCACATCGGGCAGAAGCACATCGGGCAAATCGCCGGTTGGCGTTCGCGCTGCCGCGGCGCCGCCTGGCGCCAGCCCAAGCATGCGCAGTGCGGTTTCCCCATCGCAGGCGCGCTGCACCTGGTGACCGTCCGAGCCCAGCATCAAGGAAACAATTTCCAGGCTGATGGGATCGTCGTCTACTAGTAGGACTTTCTGCTGCGCTGCTCCACAGGATTCACGGGATTCACGGGATTGCGGTTGAGTTCCGTGCAAACGAGGCGCGCCTCTCTGGAATGTTTTCCTTGAGCATCCTAAGACATTCCCTCAAAAAAGGCATCCTTGGCGCATTTCCGGCGGCTACAACGTTTGTGGGTTCCTGTACGCTGCGGAGCCCCGCAGAACACCCGGCCCGGACGGACATGGCGAACTGCCTCCGTGAGATGATTACGTTCAAGATGCCGGACCTCGTGATGCCAAGTCCAGAGACGGGCGCCACCGGCGCCGCCCGGCCCGTCGCCTCGGCGCCTCTCGGGCACTGTCCACCGGCTTGGGTAGTCGGCCTTTCCGTACTTCCTTTCGGTCTCGTTGTCGGCTTCAGCATCACCGCGCTTCCCTATCTGCTGACCCATGCCGGCATCAGCGTCGATCGCGTGGCGACCATCAGCGCGATTGTGATGTCGCCTACTTTCTGGGGCTTCCTGGTGAATCCGTTGCTAGACAGCGGACTCTCCCGCCGCGCCTACTGCTGGATCACCATGCTCGTGGCCGCGGTCACCCTCGCCCTGGGACTGGCCAGCGTCTCCCCGCATCATTTGGGAGTGATGACCGCTCTGCTGCTGGTGGGGGAACTATCCATTGTGCTCTATGCAAATGCCGGAGGCGGCTGGACGGCGGAGTTCGTGCCGGAGTCGGCGCGGGGAGCGGTGGGCGGATGGTCTAACGTCGCCAACCTGGGCGGCGGTGCTGCCGGAGCAATGGCGGTAATGTCGCTGTCCGGCCACCTCAGCGTGCGGTGGATCGGAGTCGGGTTGGCAGTGACGGTGCTCTTGGGCTCGATCCCCCTGCTCTTTTTCCCGCCGGCGAAGCGCTCGTCGTTTTCGCTCTTACAAGCATTCTCCTCCGCCCTCAAAGCAACCTGGCAAGTCTCCAAGAGGCGGGAATGCCTGGTGGGATTTGCGCTCTTCCTTACTCCGGCCGCCTCGCTGGCAGCCATCAACTTGTTTTCCGGGCTGGGCAACGACTTCCACGCCAACGAGAAGCTGGTGATCACAGTGACCGGCGCGGGCTGCGCCATCACCGCGTCGATTGGAGCGTTATTCGGCGGCTTTCTCTCCGGGCGGTTGCCGCGCGGATATATCTACCTGGCCGCCGGCATCGCCGGAGGGCTCTGTGCGCTAACCATGGCGCTCACGCCGCACACTGAAGCAGCCTTCGTTTGGGGAGTGCTCACCTACAATGCCTGCGCCGGAGTCAGCTATGCCGCGTTCACCTCTCTGGGTTTGCAACTGGTGGGCCATGGCAGCCCGGTGGCGGCTACTCAGCTCGGACTCTTCGCCGCATCGACGAATGGAGCGATCGACTTCATGACCTGGGCCGATGGGCAGGGTTACAAGCACTTCGGCGTGCGCGGGCTGCTGATGACGGATGCCACGGCGGCCATCCTAGGGGGCATCCCACTCCTCTTTTTGGTGTACCGCGAGCTTCACCGGGCGCGGCCCGAGCGCTCGCTCGAGGCCTGACTGGCGTCCGGCCGTCACGCCCCGCACTCTCCCTTTATCCACGAAGAGCCTCAACAGTCGAAACAGGGACCTAATTGGTCGTATATTAAATGAGGAAGGCATTCATGCATTTGGCGATGACGCCTCGTCGGCCTCGATCATCCAAATTTGCCCTCTCTCTGGTCCTGATAGCCGGGGGGCTTTTGGCTGTGCTGATCGTGCTGAACTGGCGGGCAATTTCCAGCTTCGGCAATCCCGATCCGCTGGCTCCGGCGCAGGGCTCCACCGCGGGCGTTCTGGATATCGGAATCCTTGTCTTTCGTGAAGGGCTTGAATGCATTTTAGTTCTCTCGGCGATCACCGCCAGTATGGCGCGGTCGGGGGAGTCCTATCAGCGTCCCGTGGCGGCGGGCGTGGCTGTTGGATTTGTGGCGACCCTGATCACGTGGTTTATCGCGATCCATGTCGTGGACGATCTGGCCCAGAACGTCAATGCCCTTTATGTTCAGGCGGGCACTGGGTTGCTGGCCGTTCTTGTGCTCCTGATCGTGATGAACTGGTTTTTCCATAAGGTCTACTGGACCGGCTGGATTTCTTTGCACAACAAGTGGAAGCGAGAACTCCTTGCGGATGCCAAGCAGAATGCCTCCGCACAGCGAAGATGGCTCTTGGGAATGGGGATACTGGGATTCTCCTCTTTCTACCGCGAAGGGGTTGAGGTGGTTTTGTTTCTTCAGACCTACCGGCTAAAACTTGGGGATGAACCTGTTCTTTACGGCGTCTTGCTAGGTCTGCTCTTCACTGGAATCGTCGCGGTTCTAACCTTCCAGGCACACCGGAAACTTCCTTACAGAAGGATGCTTGTCTTGACGGGCGTGCTGCTGGGTGTCGTCCTGCTCGTGATGGTCGGGGAACAGGCGCAAGAGATGCAATTAGCCCATTGGCTGCCGACCACCGTGATTCCTGGCTTGGCGAATGTAATTCCCGGCTGGATGGGTTTGTGGTTTTCTGTCTTTCCCACCGTGGAGACACTGCTTGCGCAAACGCTTGCTGCTGCGGCGGTGATCGGATCCTATGCCATCGCCCGCAAGTAATGGCGCATGGAAATCAGTCCGAGTGTCCGGCTCATCTGGACGCCCTGTCCCAGGCCCCGGAAAGCCGGGACCTGGGATCGCGTTGTACGGCTACGGCGGATTCACGATAGTTCTACCCCGAGGCAGATGCACCGTACGCGGCTTTTCCATTAAGAAAAGCCGCCCTTCTCGAACCACGGCGGTAGCAATCATGAATCAGCCCTAGGCAATCTTCCTGGGCTCAACCGTCTTCTCAACCGGCGGCGTTAGTTTTTCGCTATTCCAAGCGCCATGAACCCCGCCGGAGCCGGCCGCGATCATCGCCAGCACTAACGCCGCAAAGAGCCAGTAAGCACCGGGAATCGTGGTGTGGACCAAGCGCATGCTCAACCCCATTGCTGCGGGAGAAGCCGCCAGGATCGATGCAACGATCAGAACAGAAGCGGCAATGCACATGCCGAAGGTGACCAGGCCGTCATACATCCCCATGTTGCGGGTGACCGCTCCGGAGACCTTACTCGCCAACTTACCTGCGAAATACAGTGCGATGATCGACAAGATCACCATCCAGATCCCGATCCCGACCGGGTTTCTGGAACCGACCAGCGGCAGACCGAAGATTGCCGCCCCCAGGACGCCAAATGTAACTTCGATTGCGATAAAGAGAAACGTCCCGGAGAAGATGCCGGACCACGAGAACCCGCGGCTCACGGGGACCACCAGTGGGCGTTCCATATACTGAGTTGACATTCACGTACCCCCTCTCTCTAGGCAGCCTCGCCAAGGTTGGCGGCACGTAAGAAGATGGGATTGAACGCCGGGCTTATGCCTTCAACTCAGGAGGCGGTCTATACGACTTTGGTCAATTGGATGCTTTCGACGACATCGCAAGATGTCCTGGCTTTCCATGCCTAGGGGGAATCGTAGCCGTTTGTTTGGTTTATGCCGGTTCAGATACCGATACAAAAACCACTCGCAGAGGCGGGATCAATCCGCTCAATGGCCGATCGCCGGCTCAATCTCATTCAGCCAACCGGGCGGCTTCAATATCTCGCGCGGCTTCGATCCATCGGCGGGGCCTACGATGCCATCGTGTTCCATCATGTCGATCAAGTGCGCGGCGCGGCCATAACCGATGCGCAGCCGCCGCTGCAAGAGGGAAGTGGAAGCCTTGCCGAATTCCAGCACCAGGCGCACCGCATCCTCGAAGAGCTCATCGTTGGTGTCGTCCCCTGAATCCCCGTCCGGATTGCCGCCCTTCTCATCGCGTGGCGATTCCAGGAATCCTTCGGCGTATTGGGCCTCGCCTTGCTTCTTCCAGAAATCGACCACCGCGGCAATCTCCTTTTCCGTGACGAAAGGCGCGTGCAGGCGATGCAGGCGCGATGTTCCGGGAGGAAGGAAGAGCATGTCGCCGCGGCCAAGGAGCGACTCCGCGCCGTTGGAATCGAGAATAGTGCGGGAGTCCACTTTCGTGGCCAGGCGGAAAGAGATGCGCGTCGGGACGTTGGCTTTGATGAGCCCGGTGATGACGTCGACCGAGGGGCGCTGCGTCGCCAGCACGAGATGAATACCCACGGCCCGCGCCATCTGCGCCAGCCGGGTGATCGCTTCCTCCACGTTGGCCTTGTCGAGCATCATCAAATCGGCCAGTTCGTCGATGATGATGACGATGTTGGGCAGCGGTTGTTCCGCTTCCGGGTCTTCAAAGAGGCTGGGCGTGCCGTCAAAGAGCTTGTTGTACTGGTCGATGTTGCGCACACTGCGCGAGGCCAGCAGCTTCAGCCGCCGCTCCATCTCGCGCACCGCGTTGCGCAATGCGTTGGCCGCCAGTTTGGGCTCGGTAATGATGGGAGTAAAGAGATGCGGGATCCCTTCATACATGCCCAGCTCGACTCGCTTGGGATCTACGAGGATCAACCGTACCTGGGCCGGCGTAGCTTTGTAGAGCACCGACATGATCATCGCATTGATGGTTACCGATTTGCCGCTGCCGGTGGAGCCGGCGATCAGCACATGCGGCATGGTCGCCAGGTCCGCGGTCACAATGCGCCCGTTGATGTCTTTGCCCATCGCAAGAGTGAGCTTGGAGCGGCTTTGGGAAAAGCCCTCCGCCTCGATAACATCACGCAGCCAGATGGTTTCCCGCTGACGGTTGGGAACCTGTATGCCCACTGTGCTCTTGCCCGCCATACGCTCGATCAGGATGCTCTCCGCGCGCATCGCCAGGCACAGATCTTCAGCCAGCCCGGTCACCCGGCTGTACTTTACGCCGGCCTCGGGCCGGAACTCGAACGTGGTCACCACAGGCCCGGGATTGATCTGCACAACTTGGCCCCGCACGTCGAACTCGGCGCATTTCTCCACCAGAACCGTGGCCTCCTCCAGCAGTTCATCCTCCCGCACGGTCTGCGCGTCGTCGCTGCGGTGCAGCAGGGTGCTGGGAGGCAGCTTGAAGCCACTGACCGCCTGGGGGGCCACGGTGACCTGGCGGGCCTCTATCTCGGCGCGCTCGCCCACCATGATCTTTCGCGCCTCCTCGCGCGGTGCGCGGGCGGCGGGTTGCTCCCTTTCCGGCGGCTGGGAGACCATTTCCATCTCGGTTTCAGGCTCCGGTTCCCGTCGCGGAGCTTCTGGTTTCGGGTCGGGGACGACGGTACGCGGCATCTCGTTCCACAGAGTAGGCGCTGCCGGCGCGGGAGGCGGCGCGGCGATCGCCGGCGCCGAGGTTTCCGCGAATCCAGTGCGCCGGAAGGCCGGGATATCCTCCTCGTCCTCCTCGACCGGGGCCGGCTTTCGGCCCTTCTTCTCCGCAGCTTTGCGCGCCTTAGCCGCTTCCTTTTCGCGTCGCGCCTCTTGCTTGGCAATCGCCCTCTCCGCTTTGGCACGCGTCCGCGCCGCTCGCCAGTTCCTCAGCCGGTCGCGCCAAGCGCAGAAGATCGCCATGCGAATCGCCAGCCACTCTCGCGCAGTGTCAAAGCTGAACGTCGTGGAGAGATAGAGTGAGACCGCCACGAAGCTGACCACCACAATCGCCGTGCCGGGAAAATTCAGGTACGCGACCAGACCGTCAAAAACCAGCCGTCCGGTCAGCCCTTCAATCGGGATGGCATGCATCCACTGCAGATGGCCTGGGAGTAGCCCAAACAATGCCGGCACAAAAAGGGCGGACAGCAATGCGCCCAGTGCCTTAGCCCCGGGTGATCCGGCGGGGCGGGAGCGCAGCCATGTCCAGCCCAATCCCCCCAGCAGCACGGGAAAAAGAAAGGCTGCAACGCCTTCCACCTGGAGCAACAGGTCGCTGACGGTAGCCCCTGCCAGCCCAATCCAATTCTTTACGTGCTCCCCGCCGCTCACCGTATTGAACGATGGATCGGCAGGATGGTAGGAGACCAATGAGAGAAAGAGGAGACCGCAGAGAACCAGCAAAATCAGCCCAATGAGTTCATTGAGCCGGCGATTGCGCGTAGGAGTCAATACCAGTTTGAGTGGTTTCATCGGTGGCATACTGCGGTGCTTGCCGCATGAGGCAGCTCCATGAGCGGCGGGCCGATTTGACGCGATTCACTCCTGCGGCATCCCGGAAAGAAAGGTGAGCAGGAGCCCGGCTCAGCGGACTGTCCAATGACCTTTCCTTCCGGTGACGCCCACACGAGGGTCGCGTTTGACGCCAGAGCACCCTCATTATCACAGAGATAACGCATCTAGAACCAAAATCATCTGCTCCTGCGGGTGCTGGGGAACCGAGTCCGTGACTGCCCGCCGCTCAGCGTTTTGGGGCCGCCGCGGGCTTCCCTTGTGGGAGCGGGCTGCTCACCTGCAGGCGCCACTCTCCCTTTCGCTTGGTGAAGACGTGCAGCAGATTTTCTCTATAGGTCTGGGTGCGCCCGGTCACGGTGTAGATCTTGGTATAGGTGACGCATGCAGTATCGCCGAAGAGGTACTCTCGCATGTCGGCTGCGCCGATGGTGTAAGGCTCAGGGCTGCCTTGATGCGCCGAGAGGTTCTGTAGAACCTCGGCCCTGGTCGTGGAGGTTCCGTCAGCCCGTATGCCCACATAGTCCTCCGCGAGCACGCTGCCGGCAAGCGCAGGGTTGTTTTCCATCTCCGCGCGCAAGTAGTCGGCCTCCTTGTGGCGGAGATGATCGAGATCCTGCGACGCCGATTCGGAATTGGGTGCGGCAGGGGCCGGCCCGCCTGGCTTCGGAACCGCGGCCGGCGGTGCGGTTGCTTGGCCTAGGAAGGGGCGCGCCGCTGTGGCGCCCAGAGAGGGCATTGCCGCGGCGGAGGGCATTGCAGCGGCCACTCCAAAAGGGGTGAAGAGCAAAATCGAGCTGGAGAGCAGACGCTTCCCGAGCCTCACGCACCGCCAGAGTGCGCCGCGCCGGCTGGCGGCATTACTTTTCGACTTCAACTCCGCGCCAGAACGCGACGTGATTCTTGACGTTGCGGGCAGCGGGCTTGGGGTCGGGGTAGTACCAGGCAGCATCCTGGTTCTCTTGGCCCTCCACCATGAGGTTGTAGTAGCGAGCCTGACCCATCCAAGGGGAGGTCGAGATGGTTGAACTGGGCCGGAAATATTCGCGATGAAGTGCTCTGTCCGGGAAGTAAATGTTGCCTTCCACCGTCTCATACGTATCGCTCTCGGCGATCACCTTGCCGTTCCAAAGTGCTTTTGCCATAGATGTCCGTCGAAACCCGTATTTCCTCCGGTCAACCTTAGCAGATTGTGGCGTTGGATTGCACTCCGGCGCAGCAAAAAGGCACAACTATGCCGGGTGCGCTCTAGCCGGAGCAACTCTCCAGTTACCGGCGCACCAAGAAGGCGCAGCGGCTCTTCTCGGGAAAAGCCGCTTTTTTGACCGCTGGCAGAGGGCTACTTGGAGAGCTTCCGCACCTTGGAGATTTCCACGCTCTTGTCGGCGTCGTCTTGCTTTGCCATGACGCTAACATGCTCGCCATAGTAGTTCTTTACCGAGGCCGGATCGTCGATGGTCCAAACCTGCTTCTGGGAGTCGTCGACAAAAACCGGCTTGGAGCCCTGCGAGATGCACTTCTTGACGCATGCCGCATCCGGAGCGCTGGCGTTGTGCTTGGCTCCGCACATGGACTCGCTGATGTAGCCGGAAACTCGTGCCGCGCCTGTGCTTGCAGCCAAAGCCGCGGTGCTGGAGAGTGCGATCACTGCGAGGAAACGCTTCATAGAAAGTTCTCCATCGATTGCAAAATGTATATGGCCTTCACGGTTGTACTCCCCAAGCCGGGGGGTTGACAAGAAAGAGCTTTCAGCGGATGAACGCGCCGTCAGCCCTCGACCGGCTGTTGGCTCCCTTGCGTGCGCCGCCCTTCTTGCACTTTGATCATTTCCTCCAGGCGGAGGCGCGCGGCCTTGAACCTTGTTGTCAGTTCCTCAGTGCGGGCGAAAAATTGGGGGATCTCGGAGCGGATCTCTCGCAGAAAGGGGTGGAGTTTTGCCAGGACGAACAGGTTCTCGGAATTGCAGGAGAGAAACAGAGCCGCGTCCAGAGCGCCGTGGAGTACGAAGGCGGCGGCCATTTCCCAGTAGCTCTCCACTTGGAGCAGATAACCGCATTCCAGACTTCCGTAGTCGTGCAGAATATCGATGCAATCCTGAGCGGTCTGCGGGCGGAACTGAGATGCCACCCAGGTGCGCGCCGTCCGCATGCGGGGCTCGGTGCGCAGCTCGTAGAGCTTGAGGACCAACTGCGCATCCGCGTTGGTCGCCAGCATTGTGTCCATTCTGTTTTCCATCAGCTTGCGGGCAGCGCCTCCGGCTTGGTCTGGTAACGCATGGCCTCCGTGGTATCCGGCGGGGGCTCGGCGATTTTCTTCGCGTAGCTGCACGCCACCGTTTCCACCGGCTCGACCGCGGCCTTGCCGCGGCGCTTTTTCACCGGCTCCTCATCCGCGGCGGCCTTGCGATTGTTGGGGCAGCTTAAATACACGCCGGACTTCAGCGTCTTTTCCACCAGATAGGGACTGCCGCACTCCGGACACTTCTGCGCAACCGGCTTCCAATTCGACGTGAAGTCGCACTTGGGATAGTTGGTGCAGCCGTAGAAGATATTGCCGCGGCGCGCTTTGCGTTCCGCAATATCCCCGTCTCCGCACTTGGGGCACTTCATGCCTTCCACCAGATTCAGTTTGATGTACTTGCATTTTGGATAGCCGCTGCAGGAGACGAACTCCCCATAAGGCCCATTGCGCAGAACCAGCGGCTCGCCGCACTTAGGGCATTTCTCGTCGAGCGGGGTGGGAGCCTTCTGCTGCTGCTTCTGGTTCAGCTTTCGCGTGGTCTTGCAGGGCGGGTCTTCGTTGTATCCCGGGCACGCCATGAACATGCCGAAACGCCCCCGCTTGAGGACCATGACGCGGCCGCAATTCTCGCAATACTCCTCGCTTTGTTCCGCCTCCTGCGCGTCGGGAGAGTTCATCTCCGGCTTGGCGGCCAGGTTCTCCCGGGTAAAAGTGCAGCTGTTCGGGTTCTTCTTGTCGTATGCGCTGCAGGCGAAGAAGGAGCCGAACTTGCCCCACTTCAGCACCAGCGGAGAGCCGCACAACTCGCATTTTTCGCCCGTCGGCTTCTCCATTCGCTTGATGTTTTCCATGTGCGTGGCGGCGTGCTTGAGTTCCTTCTCAAAATGGCCATAGAAGCCGCCCAGCAACGTCGTCCATTTTTCCGCGCCCTCTTCAATGGCGTCCAGCTCTTCTTCAAGCCGCGCGGTGTATTGCGGATCGAAGATGTAGGGAAAGTTGGCGACCAATAGCCCCGCGACGACCGACCCGATCTCCGTGGGCACGAAGCGCGCCCCCCGGCCCGTGCCCGATTTGATGACGTATTCGCGCTCTTGAATGGTGTTGATGATGGTGGCGTATGTAGACGGGCGGCCGATCCCGCGCTCCTCGAGCTCGCGCACCAGGGATGCCTCGTTGAAGCGTGGCGGCGGCTCGGTGAAATGCTCCTCCGGGAGTAGTTCCTTGAGATCCAGTGCCTGGCCGTTCTCCAGCGGCGGAAGCTGGTTTTTCAAGTCGTCGTCATCGCTGTCCTTCTTGTCCTTCGATTCCTCGTAGATTTTGAGGAAGCCATCGAACTTCAGCACCGAGCCGGTCACCCGGAAGTCATAGCGGCGATCCGATTGCGCCGCGATCTCGACCGTTGTCTGGTCATAGACCGCCGGGGTCATCTGAGAAGCGACGAAGCGCAGATAGATGAGCCGATAGAGCCGGTACTGCTCTTCGCTGACATATTGCCGGATGGAATCCGGGTGGCGCTCCACGCTGGTGGGCCGAATCGCTTCGTGCGCGTCCTGCGCATCCTTTTTGCTCTTGAAGGTGTTCGGAGCGGCGGGCAGGTACTGGTTGCCGTGCCTCCGCCCGATCCACTCCCGCACCTCTGCGATGGCATCGGGCGAGACCCGAGTGGAGTCCGTGCGCATGTAGGTGATCAGGCCGGTCGAGCCCTCGCTGCCCAGATCCACGCCCTCATACAATCGTTGGGCGACGCCCATGGTGCGCTTGACGCTGAATCCCAGCTGCCGCGCCGCGTCCTGCTGCAGTTTGCTGGTGGTAAAGGGAGCCGTAGCGTTGCGACGGCGCTCCTTCTTCTCTACATTGCGAACCGACCACTTCGCCGTCTTCACAGCCGCCAGAACCGCATCCGCTTCCGCTTTGTTGGGCAGAGAGGGAGCGTCCACGGTTTCCACGCTCGCTTTGGTTCCTTCGATGCCGACAAAGCGCGCTGTGAACTCAGCCGCATTCTTGGCCGGCGTCAGGCGCGCGTCCAGTGTCCAGTATTCCACCGGCACAAACGCTTGAATCTCGCGCTCGCGTTCGACGATCAGCCGCAGCGCAACCGTCTGTACACGCCCGGCCGAGAGCCCCCGGCGCACCTTATCCCATAAAAGAGGAGAGATCTGGTAGCCGACGATGCGGTCCAGCACGCGCCGGGTCTGCTGCGCGTCCACCAAATGGCGGTCGACTTGGCCGGCATGTTCGAACGCCGCCCGCACCGCCTTCGGGGTGATCTCGTTGAATGTGACCCGATGGATCGCGCCCTTCTTGGTCACCTTGCGCAATTCGTCTTCCAGGTGGGCGGCGATCGCTTCTCCTTCGCGATCCGGGTCAGGCGCCAGATACACGGCGTCGGACATCTTGGCCAGCTTCTTCAGCCGGTCGACCACCTTTTCTTTTCCCGGGATGACAATCAGCTCAGGCTCGAAGCTGCCGTCTTCCAAGGCGACGCCGATTTTGTTCTTCGGCAGGTCTTTGATGTGACCCAGCGAAGCCTCTACGGTGAAGTCTTTCCCGAGATATTTGTTGATCGTCTTCGCCTTGGCGGGCGACTCGACGATCACGAGCGATTTAGGCATTTTTTTCCTTCACATCCGTCATCGAATTCTTTCGGCAAACCGCCTTGCGACGCGAAAAACCAGTTCGGCCGCTTCAGCACTGCTTGCACTTTAGCGATATTTCTGCAAACTACCACGCGGCGGCGTTTCCATCCAGCCTACCCGGACCGCCGGTCGTCTCTTTCACGCTTTTGCTTCCTTGTTCTCGCGCGAGCAATAGTCTTTCGATAGGGGCGCGTTCCCGCTCAGAAGCGGGGTCGCTCGTATGAGATCCAGCCGCTTGCGGCCGCATTACATACGCAGAACATAGTTCTTTCCCGGAAGCTGCTTAATCTTTCCGGCTAATTCCAGTTCAAAAAGCGCGGTGAAGATCTCCGATGAAGTAAGAGCGGAATCGAGCTTTTCCATCAGTTCGTCCATCTGCACGGCTTCATCGTGGCGCAGGGCTTCAAGCACCAACTTCTCGTGTTCTTGGAGCGGTTGCTGTTCCATCAGGGATGCACTGGGGTCTTGCGGCGATGCAAAACCGAGTTCATCCTCCAGTTGCAACCGCACCTGCGTGGGAAGCTCTTCCCACACGTCTTCCCATGTCGCTACGAGCCGCGCTCCTTGCTTAATCAATGTATTAGGCCCCCAGGCATTCTTGGTGGTCACATTGCCGGGCACGGCGAAGACGTCGCGATTTTGTTCCAGCGCGCAGCGCGCCGTTACCCGGGTGCCGCTGTTTTCTCCCGCCTCGACGACCAGGACGGCAATACTCATGCCGCTCAAAATGCGGTTGCGCCGGGGAAAGTTTTGCGGAGCGGGAAAGGTGCCTAAGCGATACTCCGAGACGATGGTTCCGCCGCTCAAAAGAATGGTTTCCGCCAGCGTCTTATTTTCTTTTGGGTAGATCACATCGATGCCCGTTCCCCACACTGCTACCGTCTTGCCTTTGGCCTCGAGTGCGCCGCGATGGGCGTGGGAGTCGGTGCCGCGCGCCATTCCGCTCAAGATCACCAGCCGGCGCGTGGCCAGATCGCGGGATAGCATATGCGCCATGCCGGAGCCGTAGGGCGTCGGCTGGCGGGTTCCCACCACGGCGATCGCCGGACGGGATAGCAGGCCGACATCTCCGCGCGTCCACAGCACCGGCGGTGGATCGAAGATCTCGCGCAGCCGCTCAGGATAGTCCGGGTCGGAATAGGTGAGGATGGAGGCTCCCTCTTCGCGCACGCGGGCCAACTCGCTCTCCGCCTCGCCGCGCGCCTTGCCGCTGAAGAGGAACTGCACGGAGGGAGCGGGGAATTGCAGACCCTCCAACTCCGTCAGCGACAGGTCGAAGAGCCGGGAAATATCGCCCAGCCGCTCATAAGCGTGCAAGATCCGGCGCGGCCCCAATCCTGGCGTCAATGCAAGCGCGAGCCATGCCAATTGGCTCCTCATGGAGTCTGCAGATTGCGCGTCTGTCGCCGGCGGGGCCGGAGTCGTGCCGGGTTGATTGGAAACCATCATGGCCGGGGGAGAGATGAGGACCGGAGCGCGTGCACTACCCGCATCCGGCGTTCGGGCCGAGATTACCGGTAGCGCCGTAAGCTGTCAAGGAAGGGCAAGCTACACTAATGGGTGACGCTGCGACTCAAACGCCCCCTCCGCATGGCTGCGATAGGCTTTCTGAATCCTGCTCCGCTGATGTGGAGCTTTGATCACGAGCCGGAGCGCAGCAGCCTGCTGGAGCGCTACACAATCGATTCCACCACTCCTGCCGAGTGCGCCCGCCGCTTGCAGGCGGGCGAGGCGGACCTGGGTTTGATCCCGGTCGCAGCGTATCCCGGCAGCTCCTCGTTGAGAATCGTGCCAGGTTGCGCCGTGGCCTCGCTCGGCTGTATTCGCTCCATCGTTCTGGTAGTGCGTGCGGCTTTGGGCGTTCGTGGCGCGCGCCGGGTTGCAACCGACACCTCATCGCTGACTTCTGCCGCTTACACCAGAATTCTCTTCGAGCGGTATTGGGAGACGCCTGCCGAGTTCATCGCTCTGCCCCCCGATCTCGAGTCCATGCTGGCCGCCGCAGACGCGGCCCTGCTGATCGGCGACCCGGCCCTGCTGGCGCTCCAAAACAAGGAGGCGCGTGAGCTGCGAACGGGCGAGAAGCTGCTGTATCTGGATCTCGGTCACCAATGGCATACCTTCACCGGCCTACCCTGGATTTCAGCCTTTTGGGCGATACGCTCCGAAGCTCTGGAGGAGACCGGCGTTCCGGCTCAGACGGTCATTGAAGATCTGCAGCGGTCGCGGGATCGAGGCCTGGAACATACTGAAGATCTGGTCGTCGAATGGTCGGAACGCATCGCGGTTCCCCCCTCCACCATCCGCGCCTATCTGACTACCAACATCCATTACCTGCTCGATCCGCAATGCCTGCGCGGACTTGAGCTCTTTTATCGCTATGCGGCCGAATGCGGCGTGTTGCCGCCGGCCCCTCCCCTGAGGCTGCTATAAGGGAAGAGGTTCGAATGATGCGCTCGTTGATCGGAACAGGCCGGGAGCGCCTTCTGGGTTTGGCCGTCTCGCCGACGCACTCGCATGCGATGCGTTGGGTGATGCGTTTCGGCGGCATGGGTCTCTTTGTCGTCTCGGCTCTGGATGCTTCCATCATTCCACTGCCTATTCCGGGCAGCACCGATCTGCTGCTGCTGGCCCTGGTCGTCCGCGGCGGCAATCCCTGGCTGCTGGCCTTTGCCGCCGGCTCCGGATCGATCCTCGGCGCATACCTTACATGGAGAACCGGCGCCAAGGGCGGGGAGGTCGCGTTGAAGCGGCACGTCCCTGCGCGCTATATTGCCCGCCCCACGCGCTGGGTCAAAGATCACGGAATGGTCGCCGTTGCCGCGGCCGCACTGCTTCCTCCTCCCGTTCCTCTGCTGCCCGTTCTGCTGGGCGCGGGAGCTCTCGGAATTTCACGCGGCAAGTTTCTTCTCTCCTTCGCGGCGGCAAGATCGTCCCGCTACGCGTTTGTGGCCTGGCTGGGAGTGTTTTATGGCAGCCGGATCGAGCGCTTCTGGTCGCGCTATCTCGCCGATTGGACCAAGCCCATCCTCTGGACGATTGTTGCGATCTTTGTCGCGGGCATCCTGTTTTCCATCTGGAAAATGCGTCGGCCACGCCGCTCGCAGCGGCCCGTCCCTGTAGACGGCTCTGCAAAGAGTTGACCTTCCGAGCAATCGTCGGGCGTCGGCGGCCGGCGCTGTCTCGCCATCCTTGGCGCCGCCGGTCTCCGCCGCTCGCTCCGCATCCCGACGACGCAAAATGCTCTAAACTCATTACGGTCTGGAGCAGGCGCGATCCGGCTCTGTCGGCATAATGGAGGAAACTGCGTTCCTATGAAGATTACTGAGATCCGCACTCGCGTCGTTCAGTGGAAGGGCAAGACCATTCCCTTACCGGCGCACTTCTGCACCAATCCGATGGACCTGCTTTCCTGGCAGAAGGGCTCCATGGGCAACTTCGCCTTTCATGAATGGCTGTTGGTGGAGATCTTTACCGATGCCGGCCTGGTGGGGTTGGGCAACGCAGGGCTGGCTCCTCAGGTCGCCAAGCTGGTGGTGGATCTTTATCTCAAGCCGGTATTGCTGGGCAGAGACCCATGGGATATCGAGCTTCTGTGGCAGCACATGTACCGCAGCACCATGGCATTCGGCCGTAAGGGCATCGGAATGACAGCGATCAGCGCGGTAGACATTGCGCTATGGGACCTGCTGGGCAAGGCCGCCAGTCAACCGGTTTACCGGCTGCTGGGTGGACGAACCAAAGAGCGCATTCCCGTCTATGCCAGCCGCCTCTATGCGATGCCGCTGGAGGAACTGGCGGCGGAAGCCAAGCGTTATAAAGACGCCGGCCACCGGGCGATGAAACTGCGTTTTGGCTGGGGGCCGCTGGACGGCGCCGCCGGCCTCGAGCGCAATCTGGAGCTGGTGCGGACCGTGCGCCAGGTCGCAGGCGACGACGTCGACCTGATGGCGGACGCTTATATGGGCTGGACCCTCGATTATGCCAAGCGCATCCTCCCTCGGCTGGAGCCCTTCCATCTGCGCTGGCTGGAAGAGCCGGTGATCCCCGACGACATTTCCGGCTATGCGCAGCTCAAGGCCTACGGCCGCGTGCCGATTGCAGGCGGAGAGCACGAGTTCACCCTCTTCGGCTTTCAGCAATTGCTGGAGCAGCGCGCCGTGGACTACATCCAGTTCGATACGAACCGGGTGGGCGGCATCAGCCAGGCGCGCAAGATCGCAGCATTGGCCGAGGCTCACCAGGTGCCCGTGGTCCCTCACGCCGGCCAGATGCATAACTACCATGTCGTGATGGCCAGCTTGAACTCCCCCATCGCCGAGTACTTCCCGCAGGTAAGCGTGGAGGTCGGCAACGAGCTCTTCTGGTACATCTTCGACGGCGAGGCGGTTCCCACCGGCGGCTCTATCGATCTTGATGAGAGCAAGCCCGGTCTGGGGCTCACCGTCAACGAAGAATCGCTCAAGCGTTTCAACATCATCGAGTAAGCGGGGAACGGAATGGTTCATCTGGTGCAATTGAGCAACGGTGCGGCCCGGCGCGTGGCGGTTGTTGAGGAACCGCATCTGCGCTGCATCGAGAGTGCGGCTTCTGTTTATGAGCTTCTGTGCGCGCTGCCGGCGGCCGAGGCCGCCTTCAGCCGGATGGTGCTCTCCATGGCCACTGGCGAGGTGCTGGATTATGACCCCCTCTACCTAGGACAATCGGACTGGCGCCTGCTGCCCCCTGTCGACGTGCCGGCCCGGCCCCGCAGGTGCATGATCTCCGGCACCGGGCTCACGCATCTGGGCAGCGCCCGCGACCGCCAGGCAATGCACCGCGCCGCGGCCGAAACGCCCCGAGCCGCGGCCGAAATGACCGACAGCATGCGTATGTTTGCTCTGGGCGTCGCAGGCGGCAAGCCACCGAGCGGCAAGATCGGCGTGGCGCCCGAGTGGTTCTACAAGGGCGACGGCTCCATGGTCCGCGCGCACCTCGAATCTCTCGTGGTCCCCGGCTATGGCGAGGACGGCGGCGAAGAGGCCGAGGTCGCCGGCGTCTACTTCATCGGCTCCGATGGCGCGCCCCGCCGCGTGGGCCTCTGCGCGGGAAATGAATTTTCCGATCACAAGTTTGAGAAGCGGAACTATCTCAACCTGGCCGGCTCTAAGCTGCGGACCTGCGGCCTGGGTCCGGAATTAGTCGTGGGCGCTCCCTTCGGCGCCATCACCGGGAATGTCTCGATCGAGCGGGCAGGCGCCACGCTCTGGGAAAAGACGCTCGAGACGGGAGAAGAGAATATGGCGCACAGCCTGGCAAATTTGGAGCACCACCACTTCAAGTTTGAGGCCCACCGCCAGCCGGGCGATCTTCACGTCCACTTCTACGGCGCGCATGCGCTCAGCTTTGGCGACAAATTGGACTTAGCCGACGGTGACTGGATGACCATTCGCTTCGATGGGCTGGGGAGGCCGCTGCGCAATCCTATCGCCTACGCCGGAGGGAACGGCGCTTCGCCGGTCCGCGTCGTGCCGCTCGATTGAGAGAGGGGGCGCCTCAGGCTGGGATGGTGCGGGAGAAGGGACTCGAACCCCCACGGATTTCTCCGCTTGGACCTAAACCAAGTGCGTCTGCCATTTCGCCACTCCCGCGCCGCGGCATGCGCAAGCAAGCGCGAACGCTG
>JANWJB010000057.1 GCA_025449575.1 Acidobacteriaceae bacterium | reverse complement strand
GCGTGGTGCTTTTGGAAATTCAGCAATACTCTGACGTGACCTACCGCCTCTATGACTATGGGCGCCCGCGCGAGCTGCATCTGGAACTCGGTCTGCGCGCACTCAAACTGAAAACCGGGGCCGGGAAGGTGAGGGCGGAACGCTATGAGGGCTATGATCGGCTGATTAGCAAACAATACTTCGTTGTGGAACGCCATATGTTAGCGGCTGGAGAAGATCGCCAGATGCGGAACTGGGGGCGCACAGCCCAGGTGTTGGTATCTCTCAACGGCTCTGCCACGCTGAAGGCGCCTGGAACTGAGCCGCTCGAGTTACTTCCCGGCCGGGCTGTTGTGATCCCCGCCGCAGTTGCCGAGTATTCTCTGGACGCTCTGCACGGAATGGTCTGCATCCGCGCCATGCCGCCAGGGATAGTTGGTTTAGACTAAGAACAAGGGATAACTTCGGTGCGGGCTGCGGAAATACCCCATCTGTGCCGGCAAGACAGAAACTTAAGCGGGCTTAGCTCAGCCGGTTAGAGCGTCTGGTTTACACCCAGAAGGTCGGGGGTTCGAGTCCCTCAGCCCGCACCACCCGGCGGCAACTTCAACTTGAAGCAGACCGAGGAACTTATGAACAGAGATCAGATACTCCGCGAAATAGAAGAAGAGATTGACCGGTTGCAGCGGGCACGTGAGCTCTTCTCCGGACGGCCCGCCGCTACGACAGGCCGGCGCGACGGTCGCAAGACAAAGAGAAGAAGATCGCGGCGAACCCTGTCCGCAGCCGCGCAAGCAAGCACTGACAGCCGGGCGGCGAAACAGCCCGCAAGAGCTCGCAAGCGGCGAACAATCTCAGCCGAGGGAAGAGCCAGAATCGCTGCCGCTCAGAGGCGTCGCTGGGCGAAACAGAAGCAATCCTCCTCCCAGAGCTAACGCATTCCGCGAATCTGTGGCGAAAATCTGCGGCAGCCATCCGGCAACAGGATGGCTGCGCCATTTTCTGGCCGGTTTTCGGAACTGCCATGTTATTCTTCGGCCTTTGCCGTCAAGACACTGACCTAAGTGGGATCGACTGCGAAATTCGTCGCGACGCCTGCCAATCTGCACATGGGGAGCGTCTTCCGGCGATCAGCCGGGATTCATAGAGCCCGGAAGGCGGCAGCCCGACTGTATAGCTCCTGAGTTATGGGGTCTGCTCCAGCCAGAGCAGGCTCGAAGCCTGTGATCGATGAGCGAGGCTTGTCCAATCGCCCGAATCCGCCACCCGGCCATGCTCGATGATATAGACGGTGTCAGCGCGCCGCGCCGCGGAAACCCGATGGCCCAGGATGAGGATCGTGGCGCGTCCTTTCAGCCGCTCGATGGCGTCGAGAATGCGTTGTTCATTTTCAAGATCCAGGCTGTTGGTCGCCTCGTCGAGGATCAGCAGCAATGGTTTCCGCAGCAGAGCGCGCGCCAGCGCGATGCGCTGCCGCTGGCCATTGGAGAGCAGCATGCCGCGATCGCCAATCACCGTGTCCAGTCCGCGCGGCAGAGTGTGGACAAATTCGGCTGCGGCCGAAGCCAGCGCGTCCTTGAGATCGTCCTCAGTGGCGGCCCGCTGCGCCCATAGCAGGTTGGCGCGCACGCTCCCATGGAAGAGTAGGGTATCGGGTCCGACATACCCTACCTGGCTGCGCCAGGCCCGTGCTGTCTGCGGCTCAACGTCGACACCATTCACTACCACGCGTCCGCTGTCCGGAGTGAGGAGGCCGTTGACTAGATCGGCGATCGTGCTTTTGCCCGCTCCGGAAGGACCGGCGACGGCGGTAATCTTCCCCGCCGCTAAGGTCATCGACAGATGGTCGATTACCAGCGGAAGATGAGCCCCATAGGAGAAACAAACGTCATCCAAACGCAGCTCGCTCGCTTGCGCCGGCGATTCTCCGGTTTGCTTTCCTGCGCCGGTGCCAAGTTCGGCGAAGCGAGGCTCTGCATGTCTCAAGCACTCGCGTTCCATCCGCTGGATGTTTTCAAAAGCCGGAAGATCGGCGAGAAAGGATTGGATCTGGCTGTTGGCGGTTGCCAGCCGCGGCATCAAGCGGGTGAAGATTGCGAGCAGAAGCAGCAGGGAAGCGGCGCCGACGTGCAGCACGAGCAGAGAGACAAAGATCACCGCGCCCAACACGGTCAACGAGCCGGCCTCAAACCAGAAAGCGCCCGCGGCTTGGCTTCTGGTATTGCGCAGGCTCTCCTTGAGGGCCGCTCCCTCCAACCCTTTGAAGATCGTAAGTTGCGCCCCCTGTGCGTCGCAGGTCTTAATGGTTTTCAGATTTTGCAGGTGCTCGGTTGCCGCCGCATAGACCGCGGCCATGTTATCGGATAACGCCGCTCCGCTCTCGTGTGCGGCCAGCATCCAGCGGCGAGAAATCAGCAGCAGCAGGGCGCCTGCGCCCAGCACCAACAGCGTGGTTCCCGCCGACAGCTTAAAGGCCAGGGCTATGTAGACAGCCGCCAGCGTGCTGCTGGAAAGAGATCCAATGAACAGATAGGTTGCTCCGTTGACCCGGCTCATCTCGGCGGTCAAGGCATGGGTGAAGCTGGAGGAACGGCTGCGCGTCAAAAAGAGCCATTCGGCATCGACGATCGCCCGATACAGGCGCTGGCTGAGCGCCATCTCGAATTTCAATACTGTGGCCATCGTCCTTACTGACTGCGCGCGTCCGAAGAGCGAGCGGAGCGCCATCAGCAGTAAGAAGATCATCAGCAGTACCGCCAGCCAAAGGGAATGCGGTAGCCCCAGTTTCATCAGCAGATGCCGGACCTCCGCCGTGTAATGGCCTACGTGCCCTTCGTTGGTCATGTTGAGGCCGGCGGCGTCCAGAACGGGAAAGAGCATCGCAATACCCATTCCCTCCGAGAGCGACGCCAGTGTCATCAGCACCACCGCCGAGAGCAGCTGCCAGCGGGTGATCTCGATCAGGCTTTGAAGATAGTCGAGGAAGGAACGGACAATGCCGCTCCGAATGGTGGCATCCGACGCAGCCGCCTGGGACTGCTCCGTGGCGGTCTCCTCCTCGACCGGGGAGGGGAACTCGTTCGGTGGCGCGCCGCTCGGGTTGCTGGTGTGTACCGGCATTGACTGAATCATGGAACCCTGAAGCGGATAAGAGCAAGCGACATCCCAAACGCCCTCAAAACCGGCTCCAGTGCGGCCGGTTCACCCAAAATCCACAGCGGCTCACCAGTTCACAGTAAAGATGAAAATGCTCCAGAACAATAGCAGAGCGGGGCCATGCACCGGTTTGCTCAACCGTCCCGCCCCTCCTGCTAGCATGGGAGCTGATGAGCGATCTGCGTCTTTCATCGACGGTGTGCCATACCGCCAATCCGGTAGCCGCCGAGGTTGCCGGCGAGACGGTGCTCATGAGCCTGGAGCGTAGCCGATGCTATGGGCTGGGCGACATTGGAAGCGAGATTTGGAAGCGGCTTCAGTCTCCGGTGCGGGTGAGCGATCTGGTCGTCTCGCTGCGCGAAGAGTATGAGGCGGCTCCCGGCCTGTTGGAGCAGGATGTATTGGAGCTGCTTTCCACACTGGCCGGCGAGGGCCTCATTCAAGTGAGCGATGAGCGGCAAGTTGAAGAACGGGACCACTGAAAGAGCGGCTTACGGTCTCCATAAAAAGTCTCGCTAGACTTGAGGAAGCTGAGAATGGAAGCGTTGAAGATCAAGGACCGCGCACCGGGCGGGTGGGACTGTGTCAGCCTCGGCGAGGTCATGCTTCGGCTGGATCCGGGAGAAGGGCGAATCCACACCACCCGTCTCTTCTCAACCTGGGAAGGCGGAGGCGAATACAACGTGGCGCGTGGCCTGCGCCGCTGCTTTGGCCTGCGCACTGCGATCGCCACCGCATTCGCCGACAATCCCGTCGGCCGGCTGCTGGAAGACTTCATCTTGCAAGGCGGCGTCGATCCATCTCTGATTCGCTGGGTTCCCTATGACGGAATCGGCCGAACCGTGCGTAACGGTCTCAACTTCACCGAGCGGGGCCACGGCGTGCGCGCTGCCGTGGGCTGTTCGGACCGCGGCAATACGGCCATCTCTCAAACCAAACCTGGCGATTTCGATTGGGACGATATTCTTGGGGCAGCCCATGGGGCCCGCTGGCTGCATACTGGCGGCATTTTTGCTGCGCTTTCCCCCTCCACTCCGCTGGTCGCTGCCGAAGCTCTTGAAAAGGCGAGGCAGTATGGAACCATCACCTCCTTCGATCTGAATTACCGCGAGTCGCTCTGGAAGGCAATTGGAGGCAAGACCAAGGCGCAGGAGGTCAATCGCGCTCTGGTCTCTAAGATCGATGTGCTCTTCGGGAATGAGGAGGACTTTTCCGCCACGTTGGGCATCAAGCTGGAAGGCGTGAAAGAGGATTTCGCCGAACTGCCGGTAGCCGGCTATGAGGCCATGCTTCGCGAGGTGGCGAAATCCTATCCCAATCTAAAGTTGGTTGCCACAACGCTGCGCACAGCGCGGAGCGCTTCCCGCAATCTTTGGGGCGCCATGGCGATTTATCAGGATCAGATTGCTTTCCTGCCGCAGCGGGAAATCGAAATTCTAGATCGAGTTGGGGGCGGCGACTCCTTTGCTTCCGGCCTGATTTACGGAATGCTGACTGGCCGGCCCGCCTCCTGGGCAGTCGCGTGCGGCGTCGCGCACGGAGCCCTGGCAATGAGCACGCCGGGCGATACCAGCACTGCGACGCTTGCTGAAGTGGAGCGCGTGATGCAAGGCGGACCGGCCCGTATCAGCCGGTAACTTGCGATCGGGGGAACAATGTCAAACGAAATTCAACAACGAATAGAAGCGGCGGGGCTCATCCCCGTTTTGCGCGCGCGCTCAGCCAAAGAGGCTTTGGCGGTGGTGGAAGCGATGGTGGCCGGCGGCGTTTCTGTGATTGAGGTCACCATGACCGTACCGGGTGCGATCGATGTGCTGCGCGAGATTAAGAAGAGTTATGGCGACAAGCTCTTGCTGGGCTCCGGCACTGTTACCGACGTCGCGGAGTGTGCCGCCACCATTGATGCCGGCGCGCTCTTCGTGGTGAGTCCCAGCCTGCATCCGGAAGTCATTGCGAAGACCAAAGAGATGGGGAAGGTTTCCATCCCCGGCGCGCTCACACCGACCGAAGT
>JANWJB010000056.1 GCA_025449575.1 Acidobacteriaceae bacterium | reverse complement strand
CCGCGAGAGGCTTGGCGATGGCGCTGGCAGGGAACGGTCGCTGGAGCTATCTCAATCCGGAATTGGGCGCGGCTCACGCAGCCGCCGAGGCCGCCCGCAAGGTCGCCGCGACCGGGGCGGTTCCCGTTGCCGCGACCAATTGCCTGAATTTCGGCAATCCTGAAAAGCCCGAAATCATGGCACAGCTCTCACAGGCGATCGACGGCATCTCGAAGGCCTGCCTCGCGCTGGGAACGCCCATTACCGGCGGCAATGTCTCGCTTTACAACGAGACGCGCGGAGAGGCGATTTACCCCACGCCGGTGCTGGGCATCGTAGGGATACTAGATCGCGTAGAGCAAGCGATTCCGGCAAGCTTCCAGCAGGTTGGAGACGCAGTGCTGTTGATCGCGCCGGCGGCGCTCTCTCCGATCGAGGAGCGGATGCGCGAGTTTGGATCCTCCGAATACGCAAAGACCGTTCTCGGCGGCCTGTGGGGTACGCCGCCCGCTCTCAATCTGGATGTGGAGGCGAATCTGCACCGCTGCATGGCGGAACTGGCGCGGCGCGGGCTTCTATGCTCGGCGCGCGACGTCGCCGACGGCGGCATCGCGATAGCTCTTGCACAGGGCTGCTTTGAGAAGGGAATTGGACTCCGCGCTCATTTGGAAAGAGCACCCGACTTGCCCCTGGAGTGGAGTCTTTTCTCGGAGACGGCAAGTCAGATGGTAGTGACTGCGAGCAAAGATGCGGTCGTGGAAGTTGAGCGGGTGATTCGCAATTACGCTGGTCTGATGACGGTTGTGTTGGGCGAAACTATCGCCGATACCATTGAACTGGCAGCCGATAGCCGGGTGCTGATTCAGGAGAGCGTTTTGGGGCTACGAAATTTGTGGTCGGAAGCGCTGGCCGCGCAACTGGCCAGCGATCTTACGGTGAGAAACTAGGGTTAGAGCGCGAATAGCTATCCGCCGGGGGGAAGCACGAATGCGGCAACTTGGGACAGAAGACGACGACGACCGGATCCCGTTCGATAAGCTGCGCGAGGAGTGCGGCGTGGTTGCGATCCACGGGCACCCCGATGCGGCCCATCAGGCATATCTCGCTCTTTATGCGTTGCAGCACCGCGGCCAGGAATCGGCCGGCATTGCGACCGCCGACTATGACAAGCTTTCCAATATCAAAGGCATGGGGCTGGTGGCGGATATCTTCTCCGAAGACGTCCTCTCCAAGCTTCCCGGTGAAATGGCCATCGGCCACACCCGGTATTCCACCACTGGAGATTCGGCGCTGCTCAACGCCCAGCCGATTCGCGTGGACTCGACTCGCGGTCTTATCGCGATCGCGCATAACGGCAATCTGGTGAATGCAGGCAACTTGCGCAACCGGCTGGAGCGGGAAGGAGCTTACTTCCAGACCACCAGCGATTCGGAAGTTATCGTGCAACTCATCGCGCATTCTCATGCCGGCACGCTGATCGATTCCATCGCCGATTCGTTGCGTCAGGTAGACGGGGCCTTTTCAATCGTGATGATGACCCGCGATCGCATCTTTGCCGCACGAGATCCTCGCGGCTTCCGCCCTCTGTCGATGGGCCGCATTTCGAACCCCGACGGGCCCGACACGATCGTTTTCGCATCCGAAACCTGCGCCTTTGATCTGCTCCGCGCCCGCTATGAGCGCGACGTGAAGCCGGGCGAATTGGTGATGGTCACCCGCGAGGGCGTTTCTTCTGTGCAGTTCGCAAGCGGCATTGCACAGGCAAGCTGCATCTTTGAGCATGTCTACTTTGCGCGCCCCGACAGCCGCATCTTCGGCCGATGGGTGCAGGCGAGCCGCGAACAGATGGGCCGGCGCCTCGCGATCGAGTCGCCCGTGCCAGCCGACCTGGTTGTTCCGGTTCCCGATTCCGGCGTCGCCGCCGCTTTGGGCTATGCGGCCGAGAGTGGCATTCCTTTCAACTTCGGGCTTATCCGAAACCACTATGTGGGCCGTACTTTTATCGAGCCGGAGCAGCGAGTTCGCGACTTCGGGGTGAAGCTAAAGCTGAATCCGGTGCGCAATCTGTTGGAAGGCAAGCGAGTCATCCTGGTCGACGACTCGATCATCCGCGGCACCACCAGTCGCAAGATCGTGCGCATGGTTCGCTCGGCGGGCGCACGCGAGGTACACCTCCGCATCAGCTGTCCGCCAACCATTGCGCCTTGCTATTACGGCGTCGATACTCCGAACAAGCGAGATTTGATTGCGGCCAATTATTCAATCGATGAGATCTGCCGGTTCATCGATGCCGACTCCTTGGCCTATCTCTCTCTTGAAGGGCTGGAGCAGGCTTGCGATGGCGGCGAGGGCAACCGCTTCTGCACTGCTTGTTACACGGGCAAATATCCCACACAATGGGTGGACGTCGAGGATATTCTCCCCGCCACCGCCGTCAGCCGCTAGGGAGTCTCATCAGGGCGTTGGGCGGCGAGCCGCCACGCCGCTCGTGGCTTCCATTCGCGGGCGCTCGAGGTTGCCGGCAATCGTAAAGGCCCCGGGCGAGGAGCCGCATTTTAAATCCAATTGGCGGTCGAAAGAGATGGTTCCCGATACGGGCAGCGTTCGCGAGCCGCGAACCATCAGACTGCCCGTGGTTCGGATCGTCGAGTCTGCAAAGGTAGCATCTCCGTGCCAATCGCTAAAGTTAAGTTGCTGGGCGCTGGGCTCCGGCGCGCCGGCCCCTGCCAGGACGCCATTTTTCCAATCCCAACGTAGCGTACCGGCGGCTGATTGCGCCAAGTCTTCGGCGGAGAAGCCCGCCATTTTGACATGCGCGGCAAAACCGATGGCGCCTTTGCCCCAATTCTCTCCGAATACCCCGGCCAGTTGACTAGGAGACGCGCCGGCGACCTGCAAGGCGAGATCGTATGCCGGCTTGCCGCCGGCCACGTCCACCGTTCCGCTCAGGTGCAGAGCGCCCTTGAACAGATGGCCTTCGAGGGACTGGATCCGCAGCGATTTCCCCCCCAGCTCAATCCCCGCCGCGACATCGTGCACTACCAGTTTGCCGGCCGCAAGGGTTCCAATCTGAACCGTTCCCGAAAGTTGTGGCCAGTTGGCGGAGCCGCCGTCAATACGGCTCAAAAACTCGCGCAACAATTGGTCGTGCATGCTCGATCCGAGCAGTGACGATTGCAAATCTCCCAAGCTCCAGGCGGGTGTTGCCAGATGGAAGCTTGCGATGCACTGAGTGCCTGCCTTGCATTGAGTGGAGTATTCCAGGGACCCATGCGCTTGCAGCGATCCGTATGCGATGGATGCGTTGGTCCAAGCGATAGCGGTCGGGCTGAGCAGGGCTTCGGCGGAGAGAATCCTGAGCGGCCGGCGAAGGTATGGCGCGGTCAACTCCGCATTCCTGATCACAACGCTGCCCACCGCGGTGGTGGGGGGAACCAGTTCGCCCAGGTCGGAGACCGGCATTATCCATGGGCCAAGCAGACTCACATCCACAGTCGCCGAGCCGCCAGGCGCTGGCTTGGAGGAGGAGAGCCGCACCGCCGGCGCCGGAGCCGTTCGGCTCAGCACCCGGTTCAGCCCTCTCAGCCGGGAAAGAGAGCCATCTCCGCTCAGATGGATGGCAAAGCCATCCAGAGTAAGCCGGCCCTCTATGGTGAGCGGCGTGGGAGCGCCCAAAGCGAGATGCACAGGCTCCAGCAGCAGCGCGGGTGGCTGTAGGGGCGAAAACCCGCCCTTGCTGGAGCTGCCTCGGAGAAGCGGAGCGGCATTGGCGAAGCTGAAGCGCACCGGTGATAACACAAACGGCCGCGCATCGCCCGAAGCGGTCAGCTTCAGTGTGCTAATTCCTAAGTGCCCAGCCAGAAAAGGCGGTCCGCTGGCTGAAGAGGCATATCGGAACTCCCCATTTAGAGTCCCGGCCGCTCCCAGTCCTTCTCCGAAGCCATCATGTATCTCCTGCAGGCCGGCCAGTACCGCGGAGGCCGGCACATCGGCAATTCGCAGCGCAAGTTCCGTCTCTGGAGAGGCTTGCAGATGGCGCAACGATCCGCTAAGCGCCAGTGTTCCCCCGCCGGCCTGGGACCTGCAGGAGATGGCGTCAAGCGATGCCGAGAGTTTGTGGTAAGCGGCGTCGCAGACGGCTTGTACATCCAGCGGACGCGAGGGAGAAAACTCGGCGCGATGCAGTGAGTTGATTTTCATCACTGCTTTCACGTGTGCATTTGCCGCGGGCCCGCGAACCTGAGCCTGGAAATCGAGGTTGCCACGCCAGCCGCTGTCGCGGCCCAGAACCAGGCGGCTGAGCTCCCCCAGCGGAGCCGCGGTCCAGCGCGCCGTCAAGTCGAGCGGCATCTCGCTCAAAACCGCAGCGCGCTTCAACGTACCGTCGACGCGAAGGACCCCGCTGTCGCCTAGGTCCAGATCGAGATCGGTCCGCACCGGCTGCGCTCGGAAGTGCACGCCCCATCGCTCTGGGCTGTCGAGCCATACGGAGAGGTCGGCATTCAAAAATGAGAAGGGCTTCTTCTCCAGGCCCTCCTTGAAGTCGATGCGCGCATTGTCGGCTTCAATATAAGGGAAACGCGGAGCGGGTCCAGGACGCCGCTGCCCAGTGGGAGCGGTGGAGCTGTGCGCGGCCTGCACTAGGATGGAAGCGAAGTTCCAGGCTCCGCTCGAAGTGCGAACGAGGTTGACGCTCGGATCGTCGAAGCGGATCCGCGCAATTTCCAAGCGGCCGCGCCACAGAGAAGAGAGCCGCGGATACGCCAGGACGCCATCTGCACGGAGAATCGGTTCACTCCCGAAACCGGCTTGCTCGTCCACCACGAAGTTTGACATCTGGATGGCGGGCATCGGCAGCAGCCGCAGGCTGACGGAAGACATATGTACCGGGCGTCCGATGCTCTGGCTGATGGAGGCGGCTATCCGCCGCTGATAGCGCCCGATGTTGATCAATGGAGGAAGCACGAGGGCCAGCAGCAACAGCACAGTGGCTCCCAGAAAGAGCCAGCGTTTGCGCGCTGGCGGTCCTCCGCGTCCCATTTCAGCGAACCACGTGCAAGGTGCGCCGCCAGCGAGTCTGCGTGAAGAAATGGGTGATCACATGCGCATAGAACTGGAGGCGGTCATCCAGACTCCGCCGTTCATATTGATCTTCGGACTCGATGAAGGACCAGTAGATGAAGAGAGGACTGCCCACGATATTGGCGCGCGGCACGAATCCCCAGTAACGGCTGTCCAGGGAAACCAGACGATTGTCGCCCATGGCGAAGTAGTCCCCTGGCGGAACGACCAGATCCTGACCTTGGATGTGGTTAGGGAGATCCGCCGCCCAACCTGGGGTGACATCGGCGCTTTCAGAAGGGGGGACTGCCGGAAAATCGTCGCGGTATGGGAAATAGTCGCTGTAATCCGGCTTGGTGGCGTAAGGCTCGTTTTGCGGCTTCCCGTTGAGATAAACAATACCGTCGCGCAAATGAATATGGTCGCCGGGAATCCCGACAACGCGCTTGACCAAATAGAGCTTTGGCTCGCCCGGCTTGAAGAAGACGATAATGTCGCCACGCCGCACATTCCTGTAGTAGATAAATGGCGCCCATTTGGTAGGCGGCGCCAATTTTTCGCGGCTCACGAGAACGTGGTCGCCAATCAGCAGCGTCTTTTCCATCGAGGAAGATGGAATTTCAAAATTTTGGAAGATGAAGGTGAGGATGAAGAGCCCTACGACGAGCACCGCGCAGATGGAAGCAAACGCCTCCAGCGGCGTCTCTTCGACCTTGGTGTGTGCGTTCTCGATCTCACTAGCCGTCGCGTCCATGATCGAATTGCCGATTGGTTTCGAGCCTCCTATAACCCGCGGTGCCATACCGGAAATGGCTTACATCGGGAAGAAACGCCTCATGCACCCGGTTAGCGACCCCGGTGAACTCTCGTTCAACGAACCAGACGAAACATACGGCTCCAACGTGCGAAGCCTAGGACGTCCTGCAGCGGGCTCGATTCATGTCCGAGTCTATCATCCGGAAGGCTCTCCATATCGGTGGTGGATGGCTCGCGAAGCGAGAAGTAAATGAGGAGGGGCCGGCCTTCGACGCGGTCTGGCTGTACGAATCCCCAGTAACGGCTATCGCGGCTGTAATTGCGATTATCTCCCAGCACAAAATAGCTGTTCGGGGGCACCGTTAATTCTCCATGGTTCACATCTTTGTGCATCTCCAGCCACCAGCTTGAATCGATTCCGGGATCAAAGAACACCGAGGAAGGAAAGTCGTCGCGAAAGTCATCCGGATAGGAACGCTCAAAGACGGCGAACGGCTCCTTTTGACGCTGCTCATCGATGTAGACCATGCCATTGACGAGACGCACCCTATCTCCCGGCATCCCAACCACCCGTTTAACCACGTGCTCGGAGGGACTGAGAGGAAAGTGGAAGACGATAATGTCGTCTCGCCGCACGCTGCGGTAGGGAAGCAGCCATTTCCAATGTCCGGGAGGGGCAAAAATCGACTTGTTTACCAACAGAAAATCGCCTACGAGCAACGTTCGTTCCATCGATTCAGAGGGAATGCGGAAGGGCTGTACGACAAAGGTGAGAATAAAAAGCGCCGCCACCGTGATGGAGGCCAACGAGCGAAGCGAATCCAGCAGGTTGGGAAAAATCAGATGTGGATGTGCTTGGGTTCGCGTCTGGCCCGGCGACGCTGCGCCCGGCGGAGACATTAGGGGCGAAATGACTGGCGGCTGCTGGTTCAAGGCCTGCTCCCCTCCGCCAACCCAGCGCGCTTCCTCAATCTGTCAAATGCGCGGCGGGCGGCCTCCTGCTCCGCTTTTTTCTTGGTAGTTCCTATGCCCCGGGCCAAAACGACCTGCGGCCCGTCAAGTGCCGCACGGACCTCCACTAGAAAGCGCTTGCGATGGTCAGGGCCGCTCTCCGCCTTCAGCGCATATTTCGGCGCCCCCGCCTTGCGCGCCTGCAGCATCTCCTGCAACGCCGACTTGTGGTCGCCCAGAGAGACACCCGCATCCAGAGCCTTGCGCAATTCGGCCAGATAAGGAGCCATCATGCGCCGGCCTACAAAGTCTTCTACAGGACCCAAACCTCCATCCAGATAAATGGCGGCTAAAACAGCTTCCAGAGAGTTGGCCAGCAGAGCCGATTTCTTCCTGCCGCCGCTGCGTTCTTCCCCCCGGCCCAGGCGCAAGTAGGGGCCCAGGCCGATGGCGGAAGCCACCTCTGCCATATGCTGCCGGCTCACAAGGCTGGCCCGCAGGCGCGTCCACTCGCCTTCGTGGAGGTCGGGAAATTTGCGGAAGAGGCTCTCCGCTGCCACCAGGCCCAACACCGCGTCTCCCAAAAACTCCAACTTCTCGTTGTCCGCGCTTGGCGGCTGGTTTGTTCCTGGAGATTCCAGAGAAGCGGATTCCTGCGCCTGTTCATGTGCCAAGGAGCTGTGCGTGAGCGCTTGGACCAAGAGCTGCCGCTCGGCGAAGTGATGTCCTAGTATCTCTTCCAGCGAATTCAGATCGCGCTGCGCCATCCGGATCACTGCCGGTGCGGCTGTGGCGGACTAGGCGGCGAGGGCTGATCCGGTGGAATTGAGTCGCCGTTCTCCGGTGCGGTGTGCACCGTCTGAGGAACGGTGTATGCCTGCTGCAGGCCTTTCTCCGCGGCGCGCTTGGTATCCGGCTGCCCATCGCGCGCTGTCAGCGCCGCGCGATACTCGGTCATGGCGAGTT
>JANWJB010000055.1 GCA_025449575.1 Acidobacteriaceae bacterium | reverse complement strand
TAATTTTGTAGGCTTGCGCTAATGAATTGTCCTGCGCCCACATGCCGCAGAGCGCAATGGACCCCACGATTGCCACAAATAGGCCGGCGCGCAACGCAGCATAAATCCGGTGCATGCCAATCTCCTTACTCCTCGTAGAGGAGCGTGCCACATGGATGCGCCGTGTATACCATAGTGCCGCGAGAGGTGCTAGAGAACAGCTAGCAGAGCGTTATTGCCGTCGGTCGGCCGCCGCCGTTTCTCCCTGGTGTATCCGATGTAACCTTTTTCGCTGATGCAACTCTAAAGGATGTTTGGCCCCCCGATAATGGGGGCTCCTCGGCTGGCCGATGCCGGCCGTCGGGCCATGGCGGAGACTCGCCGCGATAGTGTTGCTCGTTTCCGCGATGGTGCCGATTTGAAGTTGGCTCGCACCGGGTCCGGCATGCTTTACGATGGCTGAGATAAAGCAAGCTGGCTCCGGCGCCGGACGAGGCATCTCCGCGGAAAACGACATGATGAAGACGCAACCCTCAAAGGCGAGCATCCGCTTGGAACGAAAGCATCCGCTCGCCATCCGCTGGATGCACTGGGTCAATTTTCCTCTGATCTTCCTCATGATCTGGAGTGGCCTGCTCATCTATTGGAACGACTCCGACAATGCCTACCATCATCCGCACGCCGTCTACCGGGTTGGAATAGGTGGCGTGACGCTGGTACGGCTTTTTCCTGCGTGGTTCTGGAAGGCCATCCATGCACCCTTTCACGTGACGCAAGGGTTGGGAATCCACTTCTTTTTCATGTGGTTCTTCGCGTTGAACGGAATTGCCTATGTCCTGTTTCTCGCCTTCTCAGGAGAATGGCGGTTCCTAGTTCCCGAAAAAGGCAGCCTTCGAGACGCCATTCAAGTGACGTTAACGGATCTTCATCTCCGCAAAGAGGTCCCGCCGCAAACGAAGTACAACGGAGCGCAGCGATTCGCCTACACCGGCGTGATTCTCATGGGGCTCGGTATGCTCGTTTCCGGTTTAGCCATCTACAAGCCCACGCAGGCCCATTGGCTGACGGCCCTCCTCGGCGGCTACGAGATGGCGCGCTGGGAGCACTTCTGGCTGGCCATGGGGTTCGTCGCGTTTTTTCTGGTCCACGTCACGCAGGTGGTGCTAGCTGGATGGAACAACTTTCGCAGCATGGTGAGCGGGCGTGAGATTCGGGCGACCAACGAGCCATCGTTGGAAGCGGAAAGGAGATCCTGGTGATGCAGGAGCAGGAGGACCGCGATCCCAAGGAACTGAGTTCCGCAGACCACCCCATTGGCGAGACAGGCATCTGCTCTGGGAAGACGGCGAAGGAGGAAACCCGCGCCGCGGATGAGCAAAAGATGTCTGGAGGCGGAACGGCCGGCAAAAGCGAGGCTGCTGCGTCAATCGTCGAAGAGCAGCCTGGGGCTTCCGGAATACCTGCTCCGGCCGACCCGGAAGCGTCAGAACATGACGCAGCCGAACCAGAAGCATTGGAGGCGGGGACCGCGGAGAGAACGAAAGAGTCCCCGGCTAAGGAGACGGCCGGGATAGAGAATTCGGACGCACAGGTGCTGGCGGCCTCTCGGCGATATACGCGGCGCTCCTTTGCCGTTGCCGCGGCAGCCGTTGCCGCGGGATATGGTCTCTACCACTGGGTGGAAAGCAATCCCGCTGACGAAATGCAGCCATGGCCACTCAGGCGCGCCTTCCAGTCGAACGCGGCCATCTCCCGCTGGGTGTTCAGAGAAAGGGCTCTGGCTCCGACCTACCCGCTCAGCCGTGCGCGGGAGTTGCGAGTCAATGGAGTCTACGGCCTCAAAATGGCGCTTGATCCGGAAAGCTACCGGCTCCAGGTGGTTGGCGTACAAGATGCGTCACGCCGCCCAGAGTACACCTCGGATGTGACCGCTTGGCAGTACCGTTATCTGGATAAGAAAACAATGGAAGATCGAGGTCACGACACGAAAACGCCGCCCCGCTCGGCCCACACCGCGGCAAAGATGGCTCCTGGGTCGATGATGAAGCAGGCGGAGCAAAGGGAGAATCGAGCTGGGCGGATGCCGCGGGGGCTGGAAGAGGCAGGGGAAAGCCGCTCGACCCTTCCGGTGGGCACCGGCGGTCTGCTGTTGACCATGGATGATATTCGGCGGCTCCCGCGCCGCGAGCTGATAACGCAGTTCAAATGCATTGAAGGCTGGAGCGAGATCGTCCACTGGGCAGGAGTTAGGATGGCTGATTTTCTGGAAGAATATCCCCCGGAGAAGTACGACGGAGCTGAGCCTCGATTTGTCTATATGGAAACACCCGATGGAGACTATTACAACGGGTATGACATGAATATCTGCAGGCACCCGCAAACGCTTCTGGTGACGGAGATGATGGGCGCGCCGTTGACTCAGTATCATGGTGCGCCCCTCCGCCTGCACATGCCGACAAAGTATGGGTATAAGCAGATCAAGCGCATCGGGCTTATCAGTTATAACCGCAGCCGGCCGGACGATTATTGGACCAAGCTGGGTTATGACTGGTACGCGGGACTTTGAACCGGCAGAGCGGTAGATCTACTAGAGATGCGCTCGGATCAAAAGAAAGAAGGCGCCTTGCACGCGAAAGACGATAACCCACCCCGTAACGACAATCGTGCGGGCAGTCCGGAAAGCGTGTTCGATCGTTATTCGTGGTTCTATGCGCTATGCCGGGAACGGCTCTTCGCCGACCACACCGAGGATATCGCCGGTGCGGTGGCGCCGCTGCTCGACAGGCCTCCCCGCCCGGTGCTACTCGAGGTTGGTTGTGGGCCGGGATTTTATTCCTCCCGGCTGGCCCAGCGGTTTCCTCAGATTGACGTTGTCGGCATCGACCCGTCCGCGCGTCTTTTGGCGCATGCCCGGCGCAAAGCGCGACGTAATCATTTGCGGAATTGCCGGTTCCTCCGCGCGCGCGCGCTGCAACTGGTGAACTTCCCCAACGCGGCGGATTTCATCGTTGCTTCCCGCCTGTTTCTCATTCTCGCCAACCGCCGCTCCGCTCTGGAAGCGATCTATGTCTCACTCAAACCAAGCGGGCTGCTTTTTATCGCGGAACCGCTCTCTCCGCTCCGGGCCGCGGTCCCCCTGGCATGTATGCGGATTCTCCAGGTCTTTGCCGGAGCTGGAAATCTTGGTGAAGAATTTGCCGCCTGTAACGTGCTCAATCGGTCGCAGTTTGCCGATTTTGTCGCCTCTCAGCCGTGGAAGCACGTGCGCTCTTGGTCTGATCAGCGATATCAATACGCTCTCTGCGAGAAAGCTGCATGAGGGGAGCCCGATATCGCATCCTCGACCCGCGGCGGCAGGACGCGCAGTTCCATGGGCGCTGCGCGCTCGCGGTGATGGCCAAAGTGCCGCGCGCCGGCAAGGTGAAGACGCGGCTGGCTCCTCCGCTGGATTCGCAGCAGGCGGCTGCCTTGAACGTCGCGTTTCTGAAAGATACCATCGCCTGCTTGCGGGAGGTGGGAAAGGCCGTCGCGGCGGATCCCGTCATCTCCTATACCCCAACTGGAGAGGAGGCCGGACTGGCAGGCATTGTTCCATCTGACGTTGCACTGATTCCCCAACGCGGCCAAGACTTCGGAGAGCGGCTGCAAGCCACTGCTGAGGATTTGATGGCGGCGGGCTTCAGCGCGGTATGCCTGATCGATTCCGACAGTCCCACCGTGCCGCCGGCCGTTTACGTCGATGGCGCCCGGCGCCTGCTCGCAGCGCAGGACTGCGTTGTGCTCGGCCCATCCCAGGACGGCGGATATTACGTAGTCGGAGTGAATGCATCGCATCCAAGGTTGTTCGAAGAGATTGCGTGGAGCACCGATCGCGTGATGGAGCAGACCTGTGAGCGGGCGCGGGAGATCGGCATCCCGATAGTTCTGCTGCCCGCATGGTTTGATATCGACGACCGGCAAACGCTGGCTCGCCTGTACCGGGAGCTGCTGCAGTGTGGAGAGGCGCACCAAGGCTTCTCTGCCGCAAATACGCGCCGGTACCTGCAAGCCATCTCGGGTCAACTGGAAGATGAGCTTCTCGTCTCAGGAGCGGAAGCGCATCAATGAGGTTCCGTTCCAGCGTCGCGAAATATTCTGCACCGGCGACAAACGTCGGCCTGCTGGTATTGGGCGCTGCCTATGTTCAGTATTGTCGCGACGGGGTCGTCGAGTACCGGCATTACATCCACGGTTACAGTATGGATGTTCTCATGCAGATCCTTCTGTATGCCGGAGGCTTTCTCCTCGTTGTTTTTGGAGTAACCAACCGCTGGACCCTTCGTATCGTTTTGGCCGTCGCACTCGCAACGAGGCTGGTGGGAATCTTCGCACCCGCATTTCTCTCCTCCGACGTCTATCGCTATGTTTGGGATGGTAAAGTCCAGGCCGCCGGTATCAATCCTTATCGTTACATTCCCGCAGATCCACATCTCAAGTTTCTGCGCGATGCCCAGATTTATCCCAACATCAACCGGAAAGACTATGCCCACACCATCTATCCTCCGGGAGCACAGATTGTTTTTCTGGGGGTAACCCGAATCTCCGCAACGGAAGCCGGCATGAAGACGGCCATGGTCGGCTTTGAAGTGCTCGCAGTATGGGCGCTTCTGGGGATCCTCAAGTTTTTTGGGCGACGGCGCGAAGAGATTCTTCTCTATGCATGGCATCCGCTATGCGTGTGGGGGATCGGCTCTAGCGGCCACGTCGATGCCGTCGTGATTGGCTTGGTTTCTGTAGGAGCGCTGGCATTGCTGCGCGGCAAGATCATGCGCTTCGCCGTCTGGATCATGGCAGCGGCCATGGTGAAGATGTATCCGTTGCTGCTGCTGCTTTCCCTTGGGCGGCGTATCTCGATCCGCATGATCGCGCTTTGCGCCAGCATCGGCGTGGCCGGCTATGCCCTCTATTCGAGTGTGGGAGCAGGCGTATTCGGCTTTCTGGGCGGTTATGTACAAGAAGAGGGCCTGAAAACCGGCAGCCGCTATTTCCTTCTTACCTGGGCTCACAGATATCTTCACCTGCCCGAGTGGCCTGCACTCTATGTCCTTTTTTGTGCGCTTGTGCTGGCCGGCATCGCGGGGTGGGGATTGGTTCGACAGCGGCAGCCGAAGCAAATGCTAGGTATGGCTTTGGCTCTTACCGTTTCGGCCACCATCTTCTTTTCGCCCCATTATCCCTGGTATTTTCTGTGGATTGTTCCTTTCGCGGTGATGCTGCGTTATCTGCCCGCCATCGTGCTCACTGTGGAAGCAGCCTACTGGTTCGCCACCAGCCTGGCGCTGCCAGGCGAGCGAATGTTTCGCATGGACGAATATATGTACGCGATCTTTTTCGCTGCGGTTGCCGTGGACGTTTTCGTCCGATGGTGGCGCGGCAGTCGAACGTCATCGCAATTGCCCGACCGGCAGCGTTCCGGCGCCCACGCGCGAGCGTATGGGGAGCGGGTGGTTGTTGGAGAATTCTATGAGTAAATTGATGGAACAAGCGGCTCTCCTAACTCAAATGCGCCATTACTTTGAGAAGCCGGAGGATGAACTGCAGCCCCATGCCGCGGCCGATCCGGCCTGCCTCTATCTGGAGACTACCAATCGCTGCAATCTGCTCTGCACCACTTGCCCGCGGACCTTTGAAGAGCTTGAGCATGAGGCTGACATGCCATGGGAATTATTCACCGGCATCGTCGATCAGTTTGAGAGCGTCAAGCGCGTGGTGCTTCATGGCGTGGGCGAGCCGATGCTGGTTAAAGACTTGCCGGAGCGCATCGAATATCTCAAGAAAAAGGGCATCTATGTTCTCTTTAATACCAATGGAACTTTGCTGAATGAGCGGAATGGGGAGAGGTTGCTCTCTACGGGCTTAGACGAACTTCGCGTCTCGCTCGACGCCGCGGACAGCTCGGTCTTTCAGATGGTGCGCGGGCGCGATATGTTCGACAGGATTGTTCACAACCTCACCGGCTTTCGCCGCCGCCAGCGCGACCTCGGTGCTTCAACGCCCCGTGTGTCTCTGTGGCTTACCGGCCTGCGTGAGACTCTCGGACAGTTGGAGGCATTTGTGCGCCTCGCGCACCAGATGGATGTGCCGGAGGTTTACCTGCAGCGGTTGGTTTTCT
>JANWJB010000054.1 GCA_025449575.1 Acidobacteriaceae bacterium | reverse complement strand
GGAGGGAGATCTGCGGCCGGAGAGGGACGAGCGCGGTCCGGGTCTCACCCCGGGGAGTGCGGTAGACCACAGTGACCGTCTGCCCCGGCGGAGCGCGAAAGGTTTCCTCCAGCAGGCTCTCCATCCCGGTAAAGGGAACATTATCAACGGAAAGAATGGTATCTCCCGGCCGCAGGCCGGCACGGAGCGCCTCCGGCATGGGCAGGATATCGAAGCGCATGCGGTGGGGCCGGACAGCAAGTCCCCCTCCGGGCTGGCCGGGAGGGTGGACGGCGCCGTGCAGATGACCGGCGACAGCTCCGATCAACTCCTGTATCTCCGGCACAAATTGTCGGGTGAACCCATTGCCGCTCGCCGCCTGGAAGGGTTCCCTGGCGCGCGGTCCGCGATGGATCAGCTCGTCGAAATGCGCCGCTGTGGAAGCCGCGAAGAAGAGCAGCGATCCGAGCACCGCCAGGCAAAGAAGCGCGTATTGCAGTTTCTCGGATTTCGCTCGCATATGGACCGTAGGCGGCATAGTAGCAGACGGATGGACGGCAGGTTGGGACCCGAGCTGCGAACTCCGCGCCTCCCGTTCGCTGGACCCGCCAACCTGCCTTAACCCGCGTTAACCTACCTCAACCTGCATAAACCTCAATGATGGCTGCAAGGCGTGGCCGCACGCGCCTGGTCAAATCTATACCTTGAGGCGGCGCAAGCGCACGCCGGCAACCTGCATCAGTTGACATCATATCCACCTCCGGGTAAGTTTTAGAGTAGCGATGCAAGTCCGCACCCACCATCGTCATCACCACCATCATCACGTGACGAGCGTGCCGGCGGACGCCTCCATCCAGAATTAGGACAGGACGGCAAAGAGATTCAAGAGCCCGCCGGCGCGAGATGCGCAGGTGGGCTTTTCTGCGTTTGGCAGATATGGATTGGGTCGCCATGGCTTGCGTCGACCGCGGCTGGGCTCCCCGAACCGATAAGACTTGGAGCTTACGAGAATGGAGGAAAGTTTGAAGATCGATTTTGCAAAGATGGATGGGCTGGCGCCGGCGATTGTGCAAGACGCCGCGACCGGCGAGGTGCTCATGCTGGGTTTCCTGAATGAGACCAGCTACGCCAAGACGTTGGAGACCGGCTTCGTCACCTTCTGGAGCCGCACGCGCCAGAAGCTCTGGATGAAGGGCGAGACCAGCGGCAACCGCCTGCGGATCGTGGAGGCGGCGACCGATTGCGACCAGGACGCCCTGCTCTTCCGGGTCAAGGTGGAAGGCGACGGGCTGGTCTGCCATGAGGGCACCGTGAGCTGCTTTACGCGTCCCGTTGCGGTGGAAGCGGCAGCAGCAGGGGAGGCACGCTGATGGCGGACAAACTGAAGCTGGGTATTCCCAAGGGCAGCCTGCAGGACGCCACAATCTCGCTGTTTGCGAGCGCGGGCTGGCGCATCTTCGCCAATGGGCGATCCTACTTCCCCGGCGTGGACGACAGCGAGCTGGAATGCATGCTGATCCGGGCGCAGGAGATGTCGCGCTACGTCGAGAAGGGCGTGCTGGACGCCGGGTTGACCGGGATCGACTGGGTTGTGGAGAGCGGCCTCGATGTGGTCAGCGTGACCAGCCTCACCTATTCCAAACAGACGCGGGCGAAAGTTCGCTGGGTACTCGCCGTCCCCGAGGACTCTCCCTACGAAAAAGCGGAAGACCTCGCCGGCAAGGTGATTGCCACCGAGCTGGTGGAGGTGACGAAGCGGTATTTCGCCGGCAAGAACGTTCCGGTGCGCGTGGAATTCAGTTGGGGAGCCACCGAGGTGAAGCCTCCCATGCTGGCTGACGCCATCGTCGAGGTGACGGAAACCGGCAGCTCGCTGCGCGCCAACCGGCTGCGCATTCTGGAGAATGTGATGGAGAGCGAGACCCATCTGATCGCCAACCGAGGCGCGTACGGAGAGCCTTGGAAGCGGCAGAAACTCGATAACCTGGCGCTGATGCTCAACGGCGCAATTGCGGCTCAGGGGCGCGTGGGGCTCATGCTGAATGTAGCCAAGGGTGACCTGGAGCGGGTGCTGGCGGTGCTGCCGGCCCTGACCTCGCCCACTGTCTCCACACTGGGCGATGCCGGATGGTCGGCCGTGAACACCATTCTTGAAGAGAGCGTGGTGCGCGACGTGATTCCGCGGCTGAAGGCGGCGGGCGCAACCGGGATTGTGGAATATCCGCTCAGCAAGGTCGTTCTGTAGAGGAAGCTGCCCTGATGAAGCTCATCAAGATGGAGGACCGGGAGGCGGAACGCGTGCTGGCCCGGCTGGAGCGCAGATCGGCGCAAAACACGGGCCGGGCGATGCCGACCGTGACGCGCATCGTAAACGGCGTGCGCCGCCAGGGCGATCGAGCGCTGCGCCGCTATGCGGCCCAGCTCGACGGCCTGGGGCCGCGGCAGCCGCTGCGCGTGAGCCGTGACGAGATGGAAGAAGCGTGGCGCGCAACGCCGGCGCGGTTGCGCTCGGCGATGCGCACGGCGGCGAAGAACATCCGCGGCTTTGCCCGGCGGCAGATGCCGAAGGAGTGGAACGTGACCGCCGGCGGGTTGACCACGGGCCAGCGGGTGCGGCCGCTGGATGCGGTGGGCTGCTATGTTCCCGGCGGCCGGTATCCGCTGCCCTCCACCATGCTGATGACGGTGATCCCGGCGCAAGCCGCCGGGGTGGCGCGTATCGTCGTGGTCTCGCCCAAGCCCGCGCGCGAAACCCTGGCCGCCGCCGCTCTTCTGGGCGTGGAGCACTTCTACCGCGTTGGCGGGGCGCAGGCCATCGCCGCCCTAGCCTATGGAACCACCAGCATTCCGCGCGTGGACAAGATCGCCGGTCCGGGCAACTGGTATGTGACGGCAGCCAAGAAGCTGGTCGCCTTCGACTGCGCGATCGACATGCTGGCCGGCCCGACGGAGATCGTCGTCGCCAGCCAAACCGGCGATCCGGCCGGAATCGCCGCCGATCTGGTGGCGCAGGCGGAGCATGATCCGGCGGCGCTGGCGATTCTGGTAACCACGAAGGTTGCATTAGCCCGGGCGGTTGCCGCCGAGGTTCGCGCGCGCGTCGCGTCCAACGCCGTCGCCCGCGCGGCAATCGCCGGCAACGGCTACATCTTTGTGGCGCGGTCGATCGAAGAAGTCCACGCCATCGCCAACCGCTTGGCGCCGGAGCACCTCACCATCGACAGCATGCGCGACTTGGCCTGGGTGCGCAATGCGGGCTCCGTCTTCGCCGGGCCCGCTTCCGCGCAGCCGATGGGCGACTATGTCTCCGGCCCCAATCACACGCTGCCCACAGGCGGAGCCGCACGCGCCCGCGGCGGCCTGAGCGTGCTCGACTTCGTCAAGATCGTCACCATCCAGCAATACACGCCGGCCGGACTGGCTCGGTTGGGTCCGGCAGCGATTGCGATGGCCCGGGCCGAGGGCCTGCTCGGCCACGCCGAGGCGGTGCGCGCCAGGGGGATCGATGCCTGAGATCACGAAAGCGCCCAAACCCAATCCGGCAGAACAGCGCCCAGCGGAACAACCCATAGCGGAACAGGGGCCGCGGGAAGCGAGCGCGCCCTCATCTCGCGCGCCTCAGCCGCGAGCATTGGTAAAGCGCATGCGCGAGTACCACCCGCCGCTCGGTTCGCGTACGGGGCTGCGGCTGGACTTCAATGAAAACACCCTGGCCTGTTCGCCGCGGGTGCTCGCGGCGCTGGCCGGCATCGCGGCCGCGGACCTCACCCGGTACCCCGAGCGCGCCTCGGTGGAGCGCACGGTCGCCGCGTCTCTGGGACTCGATGCCGAGCAGGTACTGCTAACCAACGGCGTAGACGAGGCGATCCACGTACTCTGGCAGACCTTTCTCGACCCCGGCGACGAATTGTTGATGCCAACGCCGACCTACGCCATGTATGAGGTCTACGGTTCGGCGGCAGGGGCGTCGCTCAAGGCGCTGCCACCGGAAGACGATTTCCGCTTCCCCTTCGAGCGGCTGCTCGGCGCCATTTGCGAGAAGACCCGATTGATCGCCATCGCCAATCCCAACAGCCCCACCGGCTCGGCTGCCACGCGGAAACAGATTCTCGCCATTTGCGAGCGCGCACCGCACGCCGCTGTGTTCATAGATGAGGCTTACTTCCACTTCTTCGGCGAAACGGTTCTCGACCTGATCGGTACGGTGCCAAACCTGATCGTCGCCCGGACGTTTTCCAAGGCCTATGGGTTGGCCGGGCTGCGGCTGGGGATGCTGGCCGCCGCGGAAGAAACGCAGCACTGGCTGCGCACTGTGATCTCTCCTTACAGCGTGAACAGCCTGGCCCTGGCATGCCTGCCTGCCGCACTCGATGACCGGGCTTATCTCGATTGGTATGCCGGCGAGGTGAAGGCAGCGAGGGCGGAGATGGCGGCAAGGTTTCTGCAGCTTGGGTTGCCGCAGTGGCCTAGCGTGGCGAATTTTATCCTGGTGAGGATTGGGCAGCGGCATGCGGCCTTTGTCGAAGCGCTGCGGCGGCGCGGCATCCTCACGCGCGACCGCTCTCAAGATGCAGGGTGCGAGGGTTGCGTGCGCATCACAGTGGGAACCCGCGCGCAGACGAGCCAGGCGCTGGATGCGATTGAGGAGACGCTGCGGGAGATTGGCTGGGAGAAAGAGCGATGACCACACGAAAGACAGTCGCCGCGCGCAAGGCCGGCTTGGGCAAAGCCGGCGGCGCAAAAAATAGCGGGGCCAAGAATACCGCGACTAAGAATAGCGCGGCAAAAAATGGCGGGGTTGGGAACAGCGCAGCAGGAGCAAGCGCGCCAGAAGCGCGGCGGGCCTCCATCGAGCGTGCCACTACGGAAACCAGGATCTCTCTGGCCGTGACGATCGAAGGGAGCGGACGCTATAGCGTCCACACCGGAATCCGCTTCTTCGATCACATGCTGGAGCTGTTTGCCCGCCACGGGGCCTTTGACCTGGACCTTCGCTGTGAAGGCGATCTTGACGTTGATCAGCACCACACCGTCGAAGACGTGGGCATTGCATTGGGCGAGGCCTTTGATCGCGCGCTCGGCGACAAGCGGGGCATTTTGCGCGCCGGGTATTTCCTGATGCCTATGGATGAGACCTTGGCCATCGCCGCCGTCGATCTGAGCGGGCGCACCGCCTGCGTGGTGAAGACCAAGGTGAAGACGCGGCTGGTGGGCGATCTGCAAAGCGAGTTGGTGGAGGATTTCTTTGAAGGCTTCTCGCGCGGCGCACGCGCCAACGTTCACTTGAAGACCATGTATGGCCGCTCCAATCACCACAAGGTGGAGGCGCTTTTCAAGGCCTTCGCCCGGGCGCTGCGCGCGGCCTGCTCGCGAGACAAGCAGTTGGGCGCGATGCTGCCCAGCACCAAGGGGCTGCTGTGACTGCTTCGGGTAGAGGGCGCAAGCGATGATCGCGGTGATCGACTACAAGGCGGGCAATCTCACCTCGGTGATCAAGGCGCTCGGCGCCCTGGGAGCGGATGCGGTAAGCACGGAAGATCCGGCTGTGGTGCGCGGCGCAAGCAAGATCATCCTACCCGGAGTAGGGCACTTTCAAGCCACGCGGCTGCTGGAGCAGAGCGGGCTGACCGCGGCGGTTCGCGAGTCCATCGGCAACGGCGTGCCATTTCTGGGAATCTGCGTCGGGCTGCAATGGCTTTATGCCGGCAGCACCGAGGCTCCCGCCGTGCATGGCCTCGGCATCTTCCCCGGCGAATGCGAGCACTTCCCTGCCGGGGTGCAGGCTCCGCATGTCGGCTGGAACAGCCTGGCGTTTCCCGCGCGGTCCGGAGGCGCCGACTCTCTCCTGATGCGCGGGGTCAGCGACGGAGCCTTCGTCTACTACACCCACTCTTACCGGCCGCCGGTGGTGGAACATACAGTTGCGGTTACAGAGTATGGCGGGCCATTCTCCGCCGCCGTCGAGCGCGGCAATGTGATGGGGGTGCAGTTTCATCCGGAAAAGTCGGGCGACACCGGGCTGCGCGTGCTGAGGAATTTTCTGGAGTGGGCATGCTGACCAAGCGCATTATCGCCTGCCTGGACGTCAAGGACGGCCGCGTCGTCAAAGGCGTGCAGTTTCTGGATCTGATCGACGCCGGCGATCCGGCGGCATTGGCCAAGCGCCACGCGCTGGCGGGAGCCGACGAAATCGTGCTGCTCGACATCACGGCGACGCACGAGGGGCGAGGCACTCTGCTCGAGGCGGTCGCCCGCACAGCCAGAGAGCTGTTTGTTCCCTTCACCGTGGGCGGCGGCATTCGCTCCGCCGAAGACGCGGCGGCAGTCTTCAACGCCGGCGCGGACAAGATCAGCATCAACTCGGCGGCGCTTGCCGACCCCGGCCTGATCGACGCTATCGGCCGAAGCTTTGGCGCACAGGCGGTGGTGGTCGCCATCGACGCACGGCGCGACGCTGAGAATAAGGACCCGGTTGGGGCGGCGGGAGTATACGTGCACGGCGGCCGCAAACGCACCGGGCGTGGCGTGCTCGAATGGGCGCGCGAAGCCGAATCGCGCGGCGCGGGCGAGATCCTGCTTACCTCGATGGACGCCGACGGCACCCGGCAGGGCTTTGATTGCGAGCTGACCGCGCGGGTGAGCGACGCTGTCCGGATTCCGGTGATCGCCTCCGGCGGCGCGGGATCGGTCGAGCACTTTGCCGCGGTCTTCACCCGGGGGAGAGCGCATGCCGCGCTGGCCGCCGGCATCTTCCACTTCGGCGTCGCCGACGTTCGCACGCTCAAGCAGGAGCTCGCGGCGGCGGGCATTCCCATGAGGCTTCCATGCTGATTCCCTCTATCGACCTGATGGGCGGCCGGATCGTGCAACTGGTCCAGGGCGAAACCCTAAAGCTGGCTTTTGATGATTTCGCCTACTGGATCCAGCGCTTCGAGCGCTACCCACTGGTGCAGCTGATTGATCTGGACGCGGCGATGCGCCAAGGCAGCAACGCCGCTCTCGTCGATCAGATCGCGCGGCGTCTCCCCTGCCAGGTCGGCGGCGGGATCCATTCGGTGGAAAAGGCGATGGCGATGCTCGCAGCCGGAGCCAAGCGCGTCATCATCGGCTCGGCTCTCTTTGATCCTGCGCTCAGCGGCGCAGCAGAGCCCGCGGGAGCGGAGAACTCCGCTGCCCGGCGCTCGGGGGTGAATTTGGACTTCGCGCGCGCTCTGGAGGCCGCGGCCGGAGCCGAGCGGCTGGTCTTCAGCGTCGATACAAAGCAAGGCCGGGTGGCGGTGAAAGGCTGGAAAGACCGCGTCGATCTTACCGCGGAGGATGCGATAGCCGCGCTGGAGCCCTTCTGCGCCGCCTTCCTCTACACCCATATAGATAAGGAAGGCACCATGCAGGGCTTTCCGCTGGACGTTGCCCGGCGCTTGCGGGGAATCACCCGCCGCCAGCTCATTGTGGCTGGAGGGATCCGCGAACAAGGGGAGATTGATGCCTTGGACGCGATCGAGGTCGATGCCGTCGCCGGAATGGCGGTTTATTCGGGAATCCTGGCCACCTGATCCGTACCGGAGCGCTCCGTCGAATGCGCGGCAGAGAGCGGATGCACGGCTTACGCGACTGCGCGGCTTGGGCAACCTGTCATGGCGCCGGAGGCCGCTGCGGCGGACTGATCCCGAGAAAGAGAAAAATTAATCCCGTGCCGCCGTTCACCGCTGCGGCGAGGTAATTCTGCGAGGCGAAGAGGGCCACTAGTCCCACGACGAGGAAGGCGCCCGCCGCCACGAAGAAGAGGTATCTGTACTTCATGGCTGTACCGTAGCATCGGCCGCAGCGCGGCGGCAAACACGACTCCACCGAGCGAATATTGAAGCCTGCGGCGAGGGGGCGCGCACACCGGCAGCCCCCAAAATCTGCCGGGCCGCGGCAAGGCCATCCTTTCCACAAAAAGAAACTAACGAACTGCTGCTGAAGAGCCGATTTACCACTTCAGTGGGAGCCGTTTGGTGCCTCCGTCACTGGCAGCAGGCAACCATCCATGAAAGGGTGGCATGAGGGCGTTTTCACCTTTGCGGCGAGCTTGGAGACCTGTTAGGCGTGGGCCGGTTGTGATGGAGCCGCCGCAGCGAATTGCTCTGACCTCGCCATCCAAAGTTGAAAGCGCTCCAGGGGAAGTTGCGCTGCCGGTTCGCAAATTGGGCAGCAAACGCGGCGGCATGACTGCCGGTTTGCAGCTCAGGATGTCTGAGCGCCGCCGAAGAACGCAAGCCCCGAGGGCCCTGCTTATGAACGTCACGAGGACGCTCCGATCCCTGCTGGGAGCAATCGTTTTATGCCTGATCCCGACTGCTTCTTTTGCCGGCTATTTCGCCTTTGTCGAGAGCGCGCCGCCGCCTCTGCCGGTGTACGCGCAGCCGCCCTGCCCGGCGCAGGGATATTTGTGGACGCCGGGCTACTGGGCGCACGCCTCTGAGGGGTATTACTGGGTTCCCGGCGTGTGGGTTCAGCCGCCCCGCGCGGGGCTGCTTTGGACCCCCGGCTACTGGGGTACTGCCGGCCGAGTCTACGTCTGGCATACCGGATACTGGGCGCCGCGTGTCGGCTTTTATGGCGGGGTGCATTACGGCTTCGGCTACGCCGGCCTCGGCTTTCAGGGGGGAGTTTGGGTGGGCAACACCTTCCACTACAGCACCGCGGTTACGACTACGGGCCCGGCTCTGCTGCGCGCCGCCTATGTCACTGGCTCGCCGGCAGGCTCCGCGGCCGATCGCCGCCCCAGCTTCAATGGACCAGGAGGAGCTGATGTCTTCCCCAGCCCGCAGGAGACAGCCGCCAGTCTGGAACTGCGTTTCCGGCCCACAGCGGACCAGTTGCGACATGAGCAGTCGGCGTCGATGGATCCCAGCCAGCTCGTGTCAGTGAATCACGGCTCTCCGGTCGCCATTGCCATGGACTCCGTCGGCGGCCATCGATTCGACCGCAACGGCCACATCGCGGAGGGCATTCTGTCCGGCCGATTGACCTATCTTCAAGCCAGCGCCGTAGCAACACACTGAAACGTCCTGACGCCAGAGCGGATACACGATAGGCGTACACCGAAGCAAATGCACCATACGCGGTTTTTCCGTTCAGAAAAGCCGCGCTTCTCGAACCGTGGTGGGGCATCGCAATCCCGAATTTGCAGAAACCTTCACTGCAGAGGCATTCAATTCCACACAGAATGTGTGTCTCCTTTTTTACCCCGCATCCACGGTGGTTTCTTGCCATACCTAGCAGCCCAGATATTCTCTGTCCTATAACGGAAAAGCGGCCTTTGAGTGACCGTAATTCGCCTTCTGTTTACTAGCGCAAGCGATCTCAAAGCCTCAATTGCGGAGAACAGGACTTACCGCTCACGGGGCGTGAGGCAGCTCAGGAGCGGGTCAGCTTACGATTTGGCGAT
>JANWJB010000053.1 GCA_025449575.1 Acidobacteriaceae bacterium | reverse complement strand
GGTGCATTTTTACTTTCTATTGTGGCGGGAGAGTTGATCGTGATGTGCCTTTATCGAGCTGAACCTTCCGGCTCGCTTTCAATTGCCTCCGGAGTCAACAGACCCATCTGCACCGCGAAGCGAATCACATCGCTTCGATTGCGGAGCCCGAGTTTCTCAGAAAACCGTGAACGATATGTCTCGATGGTCTTCACGCCGACGAAGATCTGCCGGGCTATTTGCGCGCTAGTGTAACCACGCGCCACGAGTCCGAGCACCTGGAGTTCGCGGCGGCTCAGGATGTTTGCCGGTTGCGCAGGACCCGAGTTTCCACTGCGTTTCGCGAGCACGTCCTGAACAAGGATGTTGGCCAGACGCGGATCCACGTAAACCCCTCCGCGATGCACGGCACGAATGGCTGCGATGAGCTCAGCATCCACCGCTCGTTTCAACAGGTAGCCGGAAGCGCCGGCGGCGAGGGCGGACCTTAAATAGGCCGGATCGTCGTGCATGGTGAGGACCACAACGCGGACTTCGCGGGACTGTCGGGCCATTTCCTGGAGCGCCTTCATACCGCCAACGCGAGGCATCGTGAGGTCCAGCAAGGCAACATCCGGTTTCGTTTCCCGAGCCGCCTGGGCAGCGTTCTCTCCGTCGGAAGCTTCCGCAACAACCTCCATATCGGACTGGGCATTGATCAGCATTCTGAGTCCGGCGCGCAGAATGGCGTGGTCGTCCGCGATCATGACTCGGATTTTGTGGGTTCGCGCCGGCATCAAACGCTCCCCCTTCCAACCGCGGGTTGGAAGATCCCCTTGCCAAGCGGGATTTGCACCTGCACCTTGATGCCCTTGCGCGGAGGGATGAAACGAACTGTTCCGCCGAACAGGGCGGCTCTCTCGCGCATGCTCTGTATGCCGAGGCGTTTGGAGGAGGCAGCCACGGCCTTGGCGTCAAAGCCGCATCCATCGTCGATCACGGCAACCTCAACGCCGGGGGCCGATCGGGCGAATCGAATGTCTACGGTTTTGGCTCCCGAATGCCGGGCAACGTTGGTCAGCGCTTCCTGGAGAATGCGATACAAGGCGAGTTGGACCGCCACTGGCAGGCCGCTGGAATCAAATTCACTCGGGGTGACATTCACGGCAATTCCGTGGCTCTTTGCGAACTCTGAAGCATATCGGCTCAGAGCAACGCCAAGGCCATGGTCATCGAGGACGGTAGGATGAAGTCCTCGGGCGAGGCGGCCCACCTCGTCGATTGCCTGCGTAGTAATCTCGCGGAGCCGTTGTCCCTGCGCCTTGACATGCGATAGCTTTCGGGCGTCTTCCAGAGTTCGCAGGCCAACTAACAGAGCGGTCAGCAACTGCCCAGCTTCGTCGTGCAATTCACGCGCAATTCTGCGTCGTTCCTCTTCCTGCACCGAGAGTGTGTGTTCCAGCAGCAGCCTGTGCATTGCTTCAGCCTGCTTGATCTGCTCGATTTGTTTGCGTTTCTGTTCACGGAGATCGGTGATCACCATGCTGAGGGCCTGGCCCTTGAATCCGCGAAGACGATTGAGGGACAGGTAGACAGGAACCATAGTTCCATCGGAGCGACGCAGACTGAATTCGCCCTTCGCAACAGTCTTCCGGGCATCCGCCAGCAGGGTTTCGAAACTGTCTCGCTCCGCCACCGCAACAAGCGACTGGAACGGAATGCCAATGGCCCGCCCCTTGGTGCGGCCGATCAATTGGGCTAACCGGCCATTGCAATAGAGCACGTCGCCGTTCCGGGAAAGGGTGGCGGCGCCCTCGCTCATAGCTTCCACCAGCATGCGATAGTTGGGTTCGCCGCCTGTCAGGGAAACTACCTTGGCTCCGCGACGACTGGATACGATCAAGGCATCCACTTCTCCGGCGTGAATCGCCTGAAGAGTCTCCTCCGCACTTCTTAGCCTGGCGCGGAGTTTTCCGTGCGCGCTCGCAGATGAGGATGGCGTCTTGCGCTGAGAAGGCCCGGACTTTGCACGGGTTCCTGGGGGCGCGGCGCCCTTGGCACGCGGCCCTCCCCGGCGGGGCAGGACATCGGATTGCGCTCCCTTGTTGGGCATCTTCTCTTTGAGCCCTTACTTCAGCGTGCGGGTTGTAGATCCAACCCCACGATGACGCTCTCGGTCTTTGAGAGGTTCCCGATGATTTTCTTGACCGGCGGCGGGAGCCTTCTCACGAGCGTCGGAATGGCGATGATCTGATCGCCCTTGGCCAGTTGTGGTTTCTCGAGTAAGTCGACTACTTCGATGCGGTACTTGCCCTTCAGCTTATCTTCACAAATCTTCTTGAGGTTGGCGATAGCGGTTACCGAATTGGGAGTTTGTCCAGCGATGTAAAGCCGCAAGATGAAAAAGTCCTTGTTGCTGGCTTTGGCGGCGCTCTTCTTTGTGGCACTTTTCTTCATGTCTAGACCCGGTTTCGGGGTTGGTACTGCGCTTTGACTGACGCGATTCTAGCTGGATAGTGAATGATCGGCTGACAAGTTGGCTAACTCGAGGCCTTTCTCACTCACAATCAACTCGCGAGGCTCGCGCGAGTGCGCCATGCCGCGGGATTTTAGAACATAGAGCTCGCGCCTTGGCCGTCCATCGGGTTTGCTATCTCGCAGCACGATCCACGCGTCCATCAGCGAGGAAACCACAGCCGCTGTTCTCTGCTGTGGATCTCCAGCGAAGGTCAGATTTGTAAACATTGACGTGATCTGTTCCACCTTAAGAAAATCAACCAGGCGCACCAGCATCGATTTAACATCGTAATTTCCAGAAGCCGAAATCAGATTCGTAATCGGGTCGATGACGACGATGCGGGGCTGCAGCTTGGCGATCAGTTTGTGAATCGCGGCGAGGTGTCCTTCCAGTCCGATGCTGGTGGGGCGCATTGCGTTGAAGTGCAACAGGCCTTTTTTTACCCACCGCTCCAGGTTAATTCCTACTGACCGCATGTTGCGGAGGATCTGACTGGGAGACTCCTCAAAAGTGAAATAGAGGCAAGCTTCGCCTCGGGCGCAGGCAGAGCTGACGAAGTTGGCCGCCATGCTGGATTTTCCCGTGCCGGCGGTGCCGGTGACCAGGACACTGCTTCCGCGAAAGAATCCTTTGCCTTCCATCATGTCATCCAATGCAGGAATTCCGGTTGAAACGCGTTCGAGAAGAGCTTTGTGCGTAAGCGCCAAAGAGGTGATGGGCACCACCGAGATGCCTTCTTCGTCGATGAGGAATGGATATTCATCGGTGCCGTGCGCCGTTCCCCGGTACTTGACGATGCGCAGGCGCCGGGTGGAAATCTGCTCCGTGACGCGATGGTCCAGCGCGATGACGCAGTCGGCGATGTATTCCTCCAAATTGTGACGGGTGAGGGTATGGACTCCAGCTTCACCCGTAACAATTGCAGTAAGCTTCTGGTCTTCAAGCCAGCGGAAGAGCCGCTGCAGCTCCGACCGCAAGACTGCCGAGTCGGCTACACCGGCGAAGAGCGCCTGAACGCTGTCCAGGACGACGCGCTTTGCTTTGATTGTTTTGACCGCGTGGGCCAGTCTGATGAAAAGGCCGTCGAGATTGTATTCTCCGGCTTCGGCAATCCGGTTTCGCTCAATGAAGACGTAGTCGATCAAAAGCTTCTTCTGCCGGATCATCGCGGGCAAATCGAAACCCAGGGATGCGACATTGGCAGTCAGTTTCTTCTCGGTCTCTTCGAAATTCATGCATACGCCCGGCTCGCCATACCGAAGCGCGCCGTGCACCAGGAATTCCATTGCGAGCAAACTCTTACCGCATCCCGCGTTGCCGCAGACCAGCGAGACGCGGCCTTTGGGAAGGCCTCCGCCGGTGACCTCATCCAGTCCCTGAATGCCAGTCGGTGCTTTTACGAGTGAGGAGTGAGCGACTTTGCGGGTTGGCTTGGAGCGAGGCATCGAGGAGTCCTGGGATTCAAGCCCGGCCTGGCTTGGGCGCGAAACTTCTGCCGTATGCTAGCACGGCAGTTGCGCGTGCGCCAGCACGAATCCAGCGGAAATGGGACGCAGCGGAGAGGATTCACGTTGTCCTGTTCGCCTAACATCTGCGTGTCAGGATTGCCGATTATGGCCATTCTTGCTCGTGACATCAAGAAAGCAATGTATCAAAGCTGAATATCGAAGTTAAGCGGTCAGTTTTGATCAGCTATCCTCGTGAACTTCCTCCACACTGGTAATTGGAATGACACCCCACGGGCCCCAGGAGGCCGGATTCTCCGGCGTGCGATTTCTAGTGATGCCGACAGCATAAAGAGGCGCATGATAACAGCCGTGGAAGTGAATCGGAAAGAATTGCGGAATTACATGACATTGTTCAAAGGATTCGCATCAGGCCTTTGCGTTGCCGTTCTCTGTCTATTGGCTGCGCCAAAAGTCAAGGCAGATCAGCTCGACCACAAGACGATCATCACTTTTAGCGGTCCCGTAGAAGTGCCGGGCGTCGGCCAGCACATTCTCCCGGCGGGCACCTATATGTTCAAACTCCTGGATTCACAGTCGGATCGCCACATCGTCCAGATCCTTAGCGAGGACGGAACCCATGTGTTCACAACTATTCTGGCAATTCCCAACCTTCGATTGAAGACCACCGATAAAACGGTGATGACGTTTCGGGAACGTCCCGCAGGAGATCCTGAGGCCTTGAAGGCGTGGTTCTATCCGGGGCACGAATGGGGAGAGCAATTCGTCTATGAGAGGCACAGAGCCGTTGAGCTGGCCAAGGTAAACAATGAGCCGATTCTTTCCACGCCGATGGAACTGGCAGCCCCTGAAGTATTGACTTCGGCGCCCGTAGAGGCAGTTACGCCAGCCGGCGAGCCAGTTGAAGCTGCGGTTGTGGTGGAGGCTCCTCCCGCGTCTCAGCCCGAATTGGTTGCCTCCCTGCCTAAGACGGCCAGTTATCTTCCCTTGATCGGATTGCTTGGCCTGATAACTCTGGGCGGCGGCCTGATTCTCTCGGGTGTTCTGAAGCACAACGTTTAGCACGCGGCGGCGGATGATCCGGCTCCTCAAACCTGGCGGCACAGAAGCAACTCAGGGAGACGATACGCGAGTATCGTCTCCCTGACGCGTGTGCGCCCAGCATGGGCGCACTCTTACGGGTGCAAGTCCCGTCGCAAGCAGGTCACAGCGAGCGAAGCGAAGCGCAACTGCATGCGGGTGACCGGGTGTGGGGAGGAAGCGTGGAGCGAAGCTGC
>JANWJB010000052.1 GCA_025449575.1 Acidobacteriaceae bacterium | reverse complement strand
TACACGGGTCACCCCGGCATTTGGGGATTTTTCCTGCGCCGGTTTTTGAATTGTTTTTTGGACCACGGGGCAATACGTCAGCCGAGCATTTTCAGTGCCCGCGGCTTCGGCTGGACTATGGGGCCCTATTGGCCGCCCCGACGGCTGCTTCAACGCTGCCCTCCGGTCTCAATGTTACTTCCGTCACAAAATCGTTCCTATCCGGGAGCCGATAAAGATCTCACATGCGTTGACATACCGCGCCCGGCATTCCACGCGCGAGCCAGGGAGAAAGCGCGTGCTTAGGCGATATGCCGCAATGGAATGAAGGAATCTAAATGGATCAGCACGGCCCTGTTCTGATCGGCCACTACGATGCTTCGCTTGTTGCGTTATCGGTTGTCCTCGCGATTCTTTCCGCATACGCGACGTTGGACTTGGCGGGGCGGGTAACCAATGCCAGAGGGCGTACACGGTTCGCTTGGCTCGCCGGCGGCGCTGTCGCGATGGGAAACGGCATCTGGTCCATGCATTACATCGGCATGCTGGCCTTCCGGCTTCCGGTGGCATCGAAATACGACTGGCCCACGGTCCTGCTATCTCTGATGGCAGCGATCGCGGCATCGGCCATCGCACTCTTCGTGGTGAGCCGCCCCACCATGGGAACGCCCGCGATCGTTATCGGTAGCGTGTGCATGGGGGCAGGGATCGCAGCCATGCACTACATCGGCATGGCGGCGATGCGCCTTCCGGCGATGTGTTCCTACTCCATGCCGCTGGTTCTGTTGTCTATCGTCCTGGCGGTTGCAATTTCATTCGTTGCGTTATGGCGGCCGTTCGCGCTGCGGGAGAGCCTGGCTAGCTGGAGCTACAGCAAGGCCGCAAACGCGATCATTTTAGGCGCGGCGATTTCCGTGATGCACTACGTCGGCATGGCCGCGGCAACCTTCCGGAAAGCCCCCCTCGCCCCCTCCAGCCTGAAGCATGCAATCGGCATCTCCGACTTGGGCCTCGTCAGCATTCTCCTGGTGACCCTCGCCACCCTCAGCTTGGTGTATCTCACGTCGATTGTGGACCGCAGCTTCAGCCGCCAGGCTTTGGAGCTGCAAGGTAGCGAACAGCGCTATCGCCGAATAGTCGAATCAACGTTTGACGCCTTCCTCGGATTTCATCAAGACGGATCGATCATGGATTGGAATGCGCGAGGCGAAGCTATGTTTGGATGGAAGCGGGAGGAAGCGATTGGAAGATGCGTCGACGAGATGATCCTCTGGAGCCAAGCGGGCGCGGAGGGGCACACCGGCCCAGCCGCGCTGATGGCGCGGGGGGAGACGGCGCCGCTTGCAGACAGAGTGGAAGCGACGGCGCGCCGCCGCGACGGTACAGTCTTTCCCGTCGAGATCGCCCTATCCTCATTTCAATGGAGCGGGAAGACTATGTTCGCGGCATTTGTACACGACGTGACCAGACGGAAGACGGCCGAGAAGGATCGCGAGGAGGCACGGGCAGCCGCGGAGGCCGCAAATCGCGCCAAAAGCGAATTCCTTGCCAACATGAGTCACGAGATTCGCACGCCATTGAACGGCGTCATCGGTATGACCGATCTGGCGCTGGAAACCGAGCTGACCTCGGAGCAGCGTGAATGCCTGGAAACTGTCAGGTTTTCCGCCGATGCCCTGGTGGACGTCATCAACGACATTCTTGACTTCTCGAAGATCGAAGCGGGCAAAATCGAAATTGACAAAATTCCTTTTGACGTCGGTGAGTGCATTGAGGGGACGCTGAAGACGCTTGCACTGCGGGCGGATGAAAAGGGGCTGGAGCTGTTATGCGATGTCGCTCCTGAGGTGCCGGAGATGGTCGTGGGAGATCCGGGAAGGCTCCGCCAGATCATCACGAATTTAGCTGCAAACGCCATAAAGTTCACCAATGCGGGCGAGGTAAGTCTGCGCGTCGATGCCGAAGAGGTAACGCCGGATGCCGCTACGTTGCACTTCATCGTTTCCGATACCGGAATAGGGATTGCAGGCAACAAGCTGGAGGCGATCTTTGAATCTTTCGTCCAGGCCGATACCTCCACCACGCGCAAGTATGGCGGCACCGGACTTGGACTCACGATTTCCAAGCGGCTGACGGAACTCATGGGTGGAAGAATTTGGGTGGAGAGTGAATTGGATCAAGGTTCCAACTTCCATTTCACCGCGCGATTTCGCAAGGCGGATTTGCCGGCGCCCGCCTCCGGCGGCGTTCTCTCCTCCGGGGCAGTGACCGGAGTCACCGTTTTAATAATCGATGACAACCGCACCAACCGGCGCATTCTTGAAAGGCTGTTGGCGAACTGGGGGATGCGGCCGACCGCGGTTGGCAGCGGCCGAGAAGCTCTGGCGGTACTCGCCGAAGCAAGCGCCTCACAGCGGCACTATCAACTCATCCTTACGGATATGCACATGCCGGAAATGGATGGTTTTGACCTGGTGGAGGCCATCCAAGTCCGCGGCGGAAGCCCCACGGCGACCATTATGATGCTGAGCTCCGGCGGTCATCGCGGCGATGCCGCCCGCTGCCGCGAGTTGGGGATCGCCTCATACTTGCTCAAACCGGTGCGGCAGACAGAACTGCGCCAGGCGATCGAGCGTGTCCTGGGAGCCAAAAATGCCACGACACCCCCCACGATGGTTACCCGGGATTCCTTGCGGAAAGAACATTCACCGGCAGGCTCTCTAAACATACTTCTCGCGGAAGACAACGACGTTAACCAGCGGCTGGCGGTGCGCCTGATCGAGAGGCGCGGCCACACAGTATTCGCTGTGTCCAATGGGAGGGAGGCCCTTAGCGCGCTCGAAGCGGGCGAGTATGATCTTGTCCTGATGGACGTGCAGATGCCGGAGATGGATGGCATCGAGGCAACACAGGCTGTACGCAAAAAGGAAGAGCTTACCGGGCGCCATCAGCCTGTCGTTGCCATGACGGCGCTGGTGATGAGCGGCGATCGGGAACGATGCCTGGCAGCAGGAATGGACGGTTATCTCGCTAAGCCGATCCGGGCACAAGAGCTTGATGACGTTCTTGAATCTTATGGAAGCAAACGAAATGGCTGCCACCCCGTTGATGCCGCTGCCTCGACTCCAGCGCAGGGTGGGGAGCCGAATGGAAATGCGGCCGTCGAGCCGGCCTCCGGCGAAGCTATCGATTTGGATGAACTGCTGGAGCGGGTGGAAGGGGATCGCGCATTCCTCTCTGAACTCGCCGAAATCTTCCGCGGCGATTGCCCGCGCCAGATCAAGAGCATCTCCGATGCGATTGCGCGGCAGGACTCGCAGAGCGTCAAGCGAACCAGTCACGCCCTGAAGGGCGCCCTCTCCAATCTGGCGGCTGGCCGGGCCAGGGACATGGCAGCTGCGCTGGAGCGCATGGCGTCTGAGGGCGACCTGACGGCTGCTCGTCCGGCTCTGCTCCCCTTGCAAGAAGAGCTGACCCGCGTGGTGAGCTCACTCGATGCGCTCTGCCGGGAGACGGTCCGTTGAAGATCCTAATTGCGGACGACGATTCTATTTCACGCCGCATGATGGAGCGAATGCTCCTCCGCGCCGGATACGACGTTGTGACAGCGGCCGACGGCGGCGAGGCAGTTGAACGGTTGTTGGGCAAAGATGCGCCCCGGCTGGCTCTCCTCGACTGGATGATGCCTGGCATGGACGGATTAGCGGTCTGCCGTGAGCTGCGCCGGCTTCCCGAGCGCGCCTACACCTATATAGCCCTGCTGACATCGAGAGATGCGAAGGGAGATCTGATCGCGGGTCTTGAAGCGGGGGCCGACGACTATCTCACCAAGCCGTGCAATCTCCACGAACTCGAGGCGCGACTGCGCACAGGCCAACGCATTCTGCGAATGGAAGACACGCTGGTGGCAGCGCGAGAAGGAATGCGCTTCAAGGCGACGCATGATCCCTTGACCTCGCTTTGGAACAGAGGAGCGATCGTGGCGCATCTGGAAGCGGAAATCAACTACGTCCAGCAGAGCGGCGGCTCCCTTTCCCTTCTACTTTGCGATGTGGATCACTTCAAGCTCTTCAACGATCGACACGGGCATCTGGTTGGAGACGCGGTCCTGCGCGAGATCGCAAATAGACTTGCGGCGGCGGTAAAGCATGGCGATCCGGTAGGCCGCTATGGAGGAGAAGAGTTCCTTGTCTTGCTGAGAGATTGTGATGAGCAAGCCATCAGGCCAAGCGCCGACCGGGTAAGGCTGGGGGTGTGTTCTCATCCCATCGCGGTGGGCGCCGAACAGCTGCCCGTTTCTGTGAGCATCGGAGCAATGAACATCGGACGGTCAAGCAATTGCAATGACATTCAATCCGTCCTGGGCCAGGTCGACGCCGCGTTGTATCGGGCTAAGATGGAGGGCAGAAATCAGGTCGTCGTTTCCGCATCCGGCCTCGACCCGGAAGCGGAGATCGATGTTCCCAACGCTTTGGCGCTCTCGGGAGCCCGGCACAGCCGGACCCGTTTGAGCCTTAGGCCATCTTGATTGGAAGCTCGTCCCCCGCGGCAACTGCGGTCAGGGCGACGCGCTCTTCCATGCGAAGCAAATACGCCTTTGTCTCCAGGCCTCCAGCGAACCCGGTAAGTTCGCCGGAGGCGCCGATCACGCGATGACAAGGCACAATGATAGATATGGGGTTTCTGCCGATCGCGGCGCCTACGGCTCTTACCGCACTCGGATTTCCCAGTTGCATGGCGAGTTGCCCATAGCTCCTGGTCTCGCCATAGGAGATGGCCAGCAGAACTTCCCACACATTTTTCTGGAAGGGCGTTCCCCTCATATCGAGAGCGACGGAGAACCTTTTCCGCTTGCCGGCGAAATACTCCTCGAGCTGGCGCTCGGTCTTGCTGAGAACAGGATGCGCTTCATCCCGCACCAACCCGCTCAAATGGACGCGGCCCGGCCTGTCGTTTTCCCAGAGAATTGCCGCCAACCCATCCTTACCGGCGACCAATGTCAGCTTTCCCACGGGAGAATTGATCCGCTTATATGCGAGACTCATACACCTGTTCCTCCTTGTTCAATATGTGGCGGCACTCCCATCCGCCATCCAAAGATGTTGCGCCGCATAAGCGCGCCAAGGCCGCCACGCTTCGGCACGGCTCAATAGATTGGCCGGAGTCAGCCTCCTTCCGTCGAGCGCGACAGTGCCGCGCAACAAACCTATATCCGTCGCGGGAAACGCATCCATGTCGCGAACGGCACGAAGAGCGATGTACTGCGCGCTCCACTCGCCGATGCCTCGGATCGCGGTGAGGCGCGCCACCGTCTCTTCGATTCTTCCCATCGGATGGAACAGACTGGGGTCAGTCATCGCGGCGTTCGCGACCGCCGTGAGTGCCGCCAGCCGTGCCGCCGGCATGGCCAAGCCGAGCGAGGAGGCCGCGGCCAATCGTCTCGCAGCCGGAAACGTGCGCGACAGCGCCGGATGAAGGCGAAGTGCTTCGGGGACGCGGCGGCCATGCAACGCAACCAGCCGCGCGGCCAGCCGCCGGGCAGCCACCACACTTATCTGCTGGCCGAGCACTGCACGAACGGCGGTTTCAAATCCGTCCCATCCACCAGGAACCCGCAAGCCAGGACGCTTTAAGACGAAGCGGGCAAGCGCGGGATCCGAGGACAAGTGCTCTTCGATGGTTCCAATATCCGCCCCAAGGTCGAATTGGCGCCGCACGCGGGCGACGATCGCGGCGAAGGACTTCACGTTCGGAAAACGGATGCGGACGCCGATGCTATCCAGTTCGGGCAGATGATTTACCGCGAGCGAACCTGTTGCATTGCCGATCTCAATCGTTCTGAAATAGCGTTCGTCCTCGATTGCCTCAACTCCGGCGACCGCGCGGGCGCGCAAAAAGTCCAGGATGCTCTCCCAGTCATAGGGCGGGCGGTAGCGCAGGCGAAGTACGATGTCGCGTCCCTCGTGCTTCGCGGCGCGAGCAGCTCGTAGAGCGCGCGGAGACTGCAGGAACGAATTCAAGAATGCCTCGTTGAATCGTCTGAGGCTGCTGAATCCCGCGGCCGCCGCGATCTCCTTCACCGGCATCTGCGTATCGTGAACGAGCTGTTTGGCAAAAAGCACTCTTCGCGTCTGCGCGACAGAAACCGGAGAGGCGCCGAGCTGTTGCAAAAATAGCCGCCGCAATTGACGTTCGCCCAGCCCCAGGCGTGCGGCCAGATTCTCTACGCTTTTTCCGTCGCCGTCGAGAGCGCCTTCGGCGATCAGCGCCAGGGCGCGAGAAACGGTATTCGATGTCCCGCGCCAAGCGGCCAGCTCCGGAGCGGTCTCCGGGCGGCAGCGAAGGCAGGGCCGGAAGCCGGCCTCTTGCGCCGCTGCCGCGGAAGAAAAAAAACTGCAATTCACGAACTTCGGAGTGCGTGCGGGACATACCGGGCGGCAGTACACGCTCGTAGACGAGACGCCGACGAAGATGAGTCCGTCAAAGCGCGAATCTCGACTTTGCAACGCACGATAGCACGCTTCCCGGCCGGGCAAGTCCATAAGTTTCATTGTGGCACGACCGAGAAGACGGACTAGCGGTTTTCGGACGCGACCATTTTGCCTTTTCCTGAGCGCAACCGCGGCTTTTCTGC
>JANWJB010000051.1 GCA_025449575.1 Acidobacteriaceae bacterium | reverse complement strand
GCGCCGCGGCTCGGTTTCAGTGTGGCGCCTCAAAAGGAAAGCCCCGCAAAAAGAAGCTGGGGGTACGCGGCAGGGAAGGCTTACCAGTGACATACCGGCGGCCGCCAAACGGCGAGCTCTTTGGAGCGGAAGCCAGGGGCAGAGCTTGATCGAAGTCGCGCTCTTTGTTCCGATCTTCACGCTGCTTATCTGCTACGCAGTGGACTTCGGGTATTGCTTTCTGGCCGCTACGACGATCGACGCTGCCAGCCAGAATGCGATTGACTATGCCATCCAGGGAACCAAATCCCCCGCTCAGTCCGCGGAGCCATCGGGCAGCTCGGTGGCAGCGCTGGCCATCGCCGCGCTCGGCCTGCCGAATGCCTCTTCCTCCACTTCGGTTCAGGTTTGCTCCAATACGGTGGGGACACCGCAGAACAATGTCGCGCAGTGCCAGACGTTCGGAGCCGACGCGTCGCTCTCCTACCCCGCCGATACCGACCCCGAGTCGCCAATCTTTCAGTTGAACCGTGTGGATGTGGTTTATACCGTCACTCCGCCTATCCCTTTGCCGGCATCCATTCTGCCTAGTCTTACGTTCCATCGCTCCGTCGAAATGAGGGCCATCCAGTGAGCTGCGCCCGAAGCCGAGTCCGCGAAGGACTTCATCGGGGCGTCCATGACGAAGCCGGCTCCGCGACGCTGGAGACGATGGTCTCACTGTTGACCGTGGTCACCTTGGCCTTCGGGCTTTTCGAGCTCTGCCTGCTCAGCTACACCGCGGTCGTGTTGAATTATGCGGCCGAGCAGGGGGTTCGCTATGCCATTCTGCATGGAACCGACAGCTCCAACTGCAGCGGGCCGGACAGCAGTTGCACCGACAAGAGTTACACCAATGTGAAATCCGCCGTCACCACCGCGGCCTCTGTATCGCTGCATGACCTATCTGCAATGACGGTCAACGTGAGTTACGGAAGCGGCACGGCGAAGCCGGGCAATCCCGTCAAGGTAACGCTGAGTTACACCTATGTGCCGATCGTGAGCATTTTCAGCCTGAAAAACGCGATGACATTTTCATCGGAAGGGGAGATCCTCTTTTGACCGGGCCTGCGACTGCGAAGATGTCTGCTCGGAAACCGGTGTCCGCGAAGCCGTCGAGCAGATCAGGCAAATCCAGCGGACCAGGCGGGCCCTGCTGCCCCATCGGCCTTGGCGGCCCAAGCGGCCGGCGAGGCGAGGCGGGGCAAGCTGCCGTGCTGTTAGTGTTGATCCTCTCCGTCTTCCTTCTGGCCTCCGTGGCATTCGCCATCGATTTCGGCAATCTATGGTTTCACCGCCAAGGGGTGCAGAAGGCGGCCGACGCGGCGTGTGAAGCGGGAGCCATGGATATGCTTTACGCGACACAGGGGACTTCTTTGCCGAACATGGGGTTCACGCCCGGCGTTGCGTCGGACTGCTCCTCATCTTCAAGCGCGACAATGTGTACCTACGCCAAATACAACGGATTTGCTCCCAGCAGCGGGGGGTTCAACTTAGCCGGGGAGTCTGTTGGCGTCTCCTGGAGCTTTCCCGCCTCGGCCTCGGTCTCGGGGGTCAGCGCGGCGAGCGGGGTATCTCATCCGTTTCTCAAGGTATTGATTGAGGAGAATGTCAAGACCTGGTTCATGGCGCTGCTGGGCAAAAGCTACCAGGCGGTAGCGGCAAGCTGTACTTGCGGTCTGCTGCCCGGAGCGGCACAGGCTCCGCTGATAGTGTTAAATCCCACAAAATCCGGGGCACTATCGATCTCCGGCGGAACGCACATCACAATTGCCGGCGGCCCGCAAAACAGCATCCAGATCAACTCCTCAAGTGAGAGTGCTTTTAGCTGCTCAGGCTCCGGACTGTTGGACACCAGCTCAGGAGGACCGGAGGGCACCGGCGGAAACGTCACAATTACCGGAGGTCCAGGAGCCGCTCCGACCTGCGGCGCGGCAAGTTCATGGAGCGGAGGAAGCAGCGGTGTATGGACTGGGAATACGGCAGCGGTATCCGACCCTTATTCCGCAGTTCCGGCGATTCCAATGCAAACTGGACCGGTAGCCGCTACCACTCCGGTTCCCGGCTATACCCCGACAATCGACCCGACATATGGCAACATTAAGGGCACATGGGTCGCCACCGGGGTGGATAGCTGCCCCAACACTAATCCAAAGCAGCACTATCTCACCTACAACAGCAAATACGGGAATGTCTACGGTAATTGCCTGGAGTTCAACCCCGGCTATTATCCCACCGGCATCAACACTAGCAGCTTGGCCGGCTACAGCAGTGACGTCGTGATCTTCCAGCCCGGAATTTACTATCTCAACGGAAATCTCACGGTTGGCTCCAGCACCACGATTCGCAACGCATGGCCGGCCACCGAGCCTTCGACCAAGGGCGTCATCTTCTACTTCATAAGCGGAGGGCCGGAATTTTCCGGCGGCTCAGGTCAGCCCAGCAGCTATATTAATTCGGTCCCTTCCTATTATTTGAATTGCTCCGGCACGGCTACCCCGCAAGGTATGCCCGCCTCCCTGACTGGAAACGTGTTGACTTCGCAGTGCAGCGCCGGAGGAACGTACGTCGGCTCTCCCAGCACGGACAGCTTCTCCTCCTCCGGCGTTCGCGGCTTGCTCTTCTTTTTGGCCCACTCAAACTCGTTTGGGGGGACGGTGGTGGGAGCAGGAGCCACGCTCAGCTTCAGCGGCGCCTTCTACTTCCACAACAGCTCCTATCTGGATACTCTGACCTGGGATGGCGCCGGAGCTTCTACGACCTATGCTACCGGCAACATCGTAACGGACCAGTTGATATTGTCAGGAAGCGGGACGATCCAGATGAACCTGAGCAGCAGCGGGAGCACCGGCGGCGCCGCTAAAATTGGGCTCTTTCAGTAATCGAAATGCAACCAGGTCCAGCATAAGCGAGCGGTCGCGACCCGCCCCGCCGGTCGATGCTCCATCTTCCCCGGCGCCTCCGGCAGGCGAAGCGGGCGCCAAGCGCGAGAAAATTACGAGCCGGAGGACGCAGCCTGCCGGGAAGAAAGAGCAAGCGAACCGGTAGCGAAGACCTGCTGAAATTGTCCCCGGAGCACCCGATATATGGCGAACTGGCGCCTATGGCTACTGAGAAGTTCAAAGAGCAGATCCCCGCGATTGTTTCCCTCTCCGTCGACCGCATCCACCAGTTGCATTCTTGGCGTCAGATCGAGCATGCCGTCTTCCGTCACCGAGGTAAAGATCACTTGCGGTACGCCATAGAAATCCGGCTGAGCCACCAGGACGACATACTTCGTTTTGCCCGTGGCTCCTGCCGCCCGGGCGGAGAACACGACGGTGGCGCCGCTGTCGTAGGTTAGCTGATAGGCGGCAAAACGCTCGTCGGCAAGCTGGGGCAGCGCCACTGCCGGTGCTTTACGCGAGCGGCGCGCCAGGACGGCACCCCGGTGCGAATGTGCTGCCGAAACTTTTTCGGGAGTCTTGGCCGCTGGAGCCAGCGCTTTCTGCGCCAATGCCTCCATCTGAGTCTTCATCTTGGCGGCATCTTCGGGGTTCGCCCAGGAGTAGTCGAAGGGATGCGGCTCGCGATCTGCCGCATCGGAAACCGCGACCATCCGCTGCAATCCCATCGGATTCCCGCTCAGCTTCGGCTCTTCGAAGGATTCGCTATCGGTGGGATTGCTGCTTCCATAAGTCAGGTGCGGCCGGTTCGGATCGGGAGCCTCAATCGCCGTCTCTGCCCCACCAGGAAGATAGGCGACGCTGTTTTCTGGAGATGATGCGTCCCGGCGTCGAAGCACGGGGCGGTCCGGGTCAACCGGGGGTGCGGCGTTGGCGTTGGACCCGGAAGCCGTAGTGGAAGGCTGGCCGCCGCTTTGGCTCGATCCGTTGCCGCCGCTATCGGTCGAAGAGCTGCGGCGGACCAGCACCGGACGATCGGAATCAGCAGATGAATTTTGCCCCGAGCTTCCAGACGTGGCGCCCGGCTTAGGGGCGGAAGAAGGAGAGTTGGTTCCCGCCCTACCGCTGCTGAAGTGTGGCCGGCCGTCGTCTGCGTCCCTCACTACCTGGGGCATATTCTTCCCTTGCGACAGTTTGCGCATGGGCGGAGGAGCAATCTTCCGCCACACGCCATAGCCGAGCCAGTAGCCCTGAACTTCTTGCGCGCCATTTACATCAAAGAGGCCCTTGGGCACCCCCGCGCTCTGCAGGATGTACTCGGTGCCGGCATCGAGAGCGAGCGGCTGAGGACGAGCAAGGTAAAGACCGCCGGGTTGGTAATTATCCCCATCAAAGACAGCAATTGGAATCAATCGGCTGGCGCTGGGCTTGCCCGCCGTGCCGGTCCACTCCAAAACCGCAATCGCCCGCAAGGATGGTCCGGCCTTTGTCCGGGTGTCGACGTGGCCGGGATACTGCGCGAAGGCCAGCGGAAGCGCGGCGGCAAGAAATATTGCAGCCAGCCACTTCGTCTTCAAAGGCAGGAATCGGTATTGATGCCGCAGCCGCATAGGATTGCTCGTACCGCCTCCAACTTCCCTCACTCTAAGGTCCATTTCACAAGCGGCCGGCGGCCTTGTCCAGCACGGGGGTTTTCCGGTCCGGCGCGGTCTCGCCGCAATTGATATTCTCAACTCTGCATGGCCAGCCATTGCAGAATGCGGGCCGGGAAGGATGCTCTCCGATGGAACTCAATGAAAAAGTCGCCGATTTCTCGCTCCAGACCGATGAAAGCAAAACCATTCATCTAAAAGATTATGCTGGGTCTCCGGTGGTCCTCTTCTTCTATCCCCGCGCCGACACTCCCGGCTGCACCATTGAGGCTTGCGGCTTTCGGGATGTGTTTAAGAAAATCCAGGCGGCCGGCGCGGTCGTGCTGGGGATCTCCCGCGACACGCCCGCTGCACAGAGGAAATTCAAAGAGAAGTACAACCTGCCCTACACCCTCCTAGCTGATGTAGACGAAACGGTTTGCAAACAGTTTGGCGTGCTCAAGGAAAAGAACATGTACGGCAAGAAGGTGATGGGCATAGAGCGAACGACCTTTTTGATCGGACCGGATCGCAAGTTGCTGAAGGTATTTCCCAAAGTGAAGCCAGAGGGGCACGCAGAAGAAGTTCTGGCAGTGCTCAGAGAGAGAAATGGCTGAGCGCGGCGGCGGGCACAAGGCGCGGACGCGGACGCGGCTGCTGCCGCGAAGCTTTTACTCCGCTCCACCCGATGCCGTGGCCCGGCGGCTGTTAGGCAAGCTCCTGGTGCGGCCTGCGGATTCCCTCACTCCGGAGCTGACGGGGCGGATCGCAGAGGTTGAAGCCTATTTTGGAGCAGAAGATCCTGCGGCGCACGCCTTTGTCGGCAAGACTGCGAGGAACGCTGTCCTCTTCGGACCGCCCGGCCATGCTTACGTCTACTTCATCTATGGAATGTATACCTGCCTCAACGTCTCCTGCGGGCCGAGAGGGCAAGCCGGAGGCGTGCTGATTCGCGCCTTGGAGCCGATCTCCGGGCTGGAGGCGATGGCGGAGCGACGATGGCCAGCAGAGAAGAGTGCGGCGGCGAAACTGAGGGCGCGGCCGTCCCGCAGTATCTCAGGTTTGACAGCGCTCCCTCCGAAGTTCGTCTCTGCGCTCACCTCGGGACCGGGACGATTGTGCCAGGCTTTTGCCATCACCCGCGCGGCCGATAACGGAGAGGATTTTACTTCGTCGCGATCCAGGTTGCAGATCAAGGACGATGGCTCTCCCGCCGGCAAAATCGCAGTCACGCCGCGCATCGGCATACGCAAGGCCGCCGATCGCATGGCCCGCTTCGTCATTGTCCCGTAGGCGCAGACAATCCTGCCCGCGCTTCGGTTCGCGTCAGCCCCTACCGCTCCTCTACCGCGTGATCCAGCGGTTCCTCACGATATCCGCGAAGACTCAGCTCGGGCAGCAGAACCACCGCCTTTGCGGGACCGTGCGCAATGCTGACGGAAAGCCGACCAGGCACTGCAAGGGAATGGGGAGGCAGCGGCGGCATTCCTTGATAGACGATCTGCACCGGCCCGATCTCGCGGGTTAGCCGCCGGGCGCCGATCGGGGAAATATCGGCCCCGAAGAAGGTATGTCCCGCACAACGGGAATCGATCGTGGAGACGATCGAAACGGCGGAGCCGGAGACTACGCTGATCTCTATCTGCGGGCGCGCAGGACAGTTGGGGCCCAGAAGCAGATCGTTGACGCGGACAAGCTGCCCGGAATATCCGGCAAACTCTTTCACCGAGCCGTTCGAGGAATAGCCCCCGGTGAGGTCATCGACGGTGAAGATCATGGGTGCAGAGCTGTGGGCGATTTTGTGAATATAGTCGGCCGCCATGGCCCACTGAAGATGAGCCGAGAGGACGCTGTGAGGTGTTTGCCTTACACGCTCAACCGCGTTTACGGCCAGCGGCACAATAAGGAAGCAGAGTGCCGCGGCGCGCAGCGGGCGGCGTGGGCTTTTTTCAAAAACGATGGCTAGCACCATGGCAAAAAGCGGCAGGAATGTTGCTCCGAATCTGGGTTCCAGATGCGGTATCAACAGCAGAATCGCGGAGCTGCCCACGCAGAACAGACACAGGGCCTGTTCCGTGCGGGAGGCAAATCCGATCCGCTGCAGCAGCAGAATGGCGGCGCCTCCAAGCGAGCTGCCTCTGGAACGAATCCATATGCGAGAGAAGCGAAAAAACAGAACGGCAACCCCGACCCAGAAACAAGAATTCAAGATCAGAAACAAGTCGACTGAAAACGACAGCGGGAAAACGCCAAAGGCAAACTTTTTGCCCAGGGGCGAGGCGAAGGGAACCGGCCACCTCAGCAGATTCTCCAAGTGACTCAGCGCGTGGATTCCACCCGAGCCGAGCACGTAGATTCCAGCCGCTCCATGAAATGCGGCCCACCGAAGCGCTTCCCAGCAGATATATGGGAAAAGGAAGCAAGCGGGAGCGACCCAGCGGCGCCAATCTCGCCGCGAGGATGTCCAATAAACCGTCAGGGCGGCAGCCAGCGGAGCGAAGAGAGCCGTCTCTTTGGTGAAGATGCCGAGCGCGAAGCAGATCCATGCGGGGACGAGTCGCCCGGAGAATAGCAGGCTTAGTCCGGCGAATACGAATACAGCGGCAAGCAAATCGAATGGAAAAGCAGTAGAGAGGAGGGCGCCCGTGTCGAAGGCGGGAGAATTGAAGCAGATCAGCCCGATGACGACCACGCTGAAAGAGCGCAGCTTCAAATGGCGGGCGGACAGATAAACGGCAGAACCGACGACAGCGCTTTGAATGATGTAGTTGGAGAGAAGATACCCGCTCCAATGGCGGCCGAAGACCAAGGAGCCCAGATAGTATGCCGCATTCGCCACAGGACGCAAAAAGTCGGTTTGCGAGACGCTCCATTGAGGATAGGGAATGAAATAGCCGCGAAACCCATGCAGAAACCATGCGGATATGGCGGGATGAAATGGTTTCGCGGAGTGAACGAAGAGGGAAAACTCATCCCCCCAAGGAAAGTAAAAGGAGCGGGCCTGCATGTACCAAAAAACCGCCAGGCAAAACAACGAAACGAGGAAGCTTCCGCCTCCGGCCCATAGCGCGGTAGACTTCGACGCAAGGAGGGGTGCGATGCTCTTTCCTTCTTGCACGCCGTCTCCTGCCGCAATCCTTGCCATCTGGGTCATTTCCTCGACCACTGCCCCAATTCCATCACAACACCCATGAAATGGGGAGCATGCTGGCGCGTCCTGTGGCTTGCTCGTATACTCAGACCATCGGCGGCTCGGTCCGTTGAGGCCCAGGCTGCCGGGAGTGAGGTGCGCCTTCTCCACCCGGACTGAGCCCTTAGCTATCGGTCTTCCGCCATCGGAAACCTCTGCATGGCGAGCCGTGGTTCGTGTGCTGCGAAGTCCGGTGGACAGTCTCTCCTGTGCGCTGTTCCCGTCTCCTTGCGCCCATTGCGGCGACCCTCTGCTGCGTCTGAATCGCGTTCCTATCTGTGACTCCTGCTGGGAATCCTTACATCCTCAAAGTGGAACCCTCTGCGCGCAGTGCGGAGAGGACCTAGGCATCGCGACCTTCTCGATTCCCCGTTCTTCCCCCAGCGCTGCGCTTTGTCAACCTTGCCGCATGGCTCCGCCGGCCTTTGCGCGGGCGGTCGCGTATGGCGTATATCAGGGACCGCTCCGCTCCTTTATTCATCTGTGGAAGTACGACGGGATGCAGCCTATCTCCCGCGGGCTGGGGCGTCTACTCGCGGAGAGCCTGCGGACCGCAGGCGAGTTCCATCCTGGCGCTGCTCCGCGCAGCATATTGGTAGTTCCCGTTCCTATGCATCGTGCCAAACAGCGCCGCCGCGGCTTCAACCATGCCACGCTTTTAGCCCGGGCGGCGATGGCGGAGATGCGCGACTCGCACAAGGGTTGGACCTTTGAGCTGGCTCCGGGGGCGCTGGAGAGGCGCAAGCCCACGGCCAGCCAGGCTGGGCTGACCCCGCATCAGCGGCGCCGGAATCTTCGCGGCGCCTTCGTTGCTCCCGCACCTGCCCGGTTGGCGGGCAGGCATGTCTTGCTGGTGGATGACGTATACACCACGGGCGCCACGGCGCGAGCTTGCAGCCGGGCGTTGATGGAGGCCGGCGCAGCCTCAGTTCTGGTGGGCACAGCGGCGCGGGCTCAGCGCGAAGGAGTCGCCTTCTGGGATGCCCGTTTCATCCCCCCCATGGGCGCCGGAGAGCAAACGGAGAGTTGACGAGATGACTCCAGGAAAGACGGCGGCAGCGAGCATGACGGGCAAGGGCGTGGGCATGGAGCGCAGGCTCAAGAACACGCCGGGGCATTCATCCGCATATGAAACGCGGGAGTCCTACGGAGGCCCGCACGCCGGCTCGGCCTATACGCTGCAACGGCCGGTGCTGGTGCTCAACGCCTCCTATGAGCCAATCAACATATGCGGCGCGCGCCGAGCGTTGGTGCTGGTGCTGAAGGGAGTCGCCAAGACTGAAGAGGAGCACGGAGCGATTCTGCACGCGGCCCGTCTGCACATTCCCATGCCGTCCGTGATTCGTCTGCTGGAATACCGCCGCATTCCGCACCAGACGCGGGCTCTCTCGCGCAAGAATATCCTGCTGCGCGACCGCAACAGTTGCCAATATTGCGGCTTGGTTTTGCCGCCGGCCGAGCTTACGCTTGACCATGTGGTTCCGCGCTCCCGCGGGGGGCTCTCCACCTGGGAGAATTTGGTGGCGTGCTGCCATACCTGCAACCGTAAAAAGGGGAATCACCTTCTCGCGGAACTGACTAGCACGAAATTGCTACGCGAGCCCCGGCCCTTTTCACTGCACACCAGCCGCCACATCATGCGCATGATTGGCCATTCGGATCAGAAGTGGCGCAAGTATCTTTACTATTAGGCTCAACTTGAATTGCTCCAACCCTGCCCAGGGTTGTTCTGCCAGCCATCGAATGATCCGAGCGGCTCCGTGCATGGCATCTTCACTCTAAGTCTTTTCGTCTGCAGAATCGGTGGATTGCATTTCGCTGATCGGAGGCTCCGTTATGGCCCGCTCGCACGGATTTTCACAACATGCCAGGCACAGTTCGTCCGCTCGCTCGAAAAATTGGGACGCTGCTTTTGAGCAGCTCGCAGACCGGTATTTTGACCAGGTATATTTCAAGTTCGCGCCCACGCAAGGAACGCTGGACGGTCTCCACCAGTACGATGCGCGCCTGGAGGATTACTCGCGTGCCGAATTCGACCGGAAGGTTGCCGCGCTCGCCGGCTTTGAGAAGAAATTCACCGCCATCCGGCCGGAGACCCTCAGCCGAACCTGCCAGAGCGATCGCGAACTCGTGCTCGGCAACATTCGCAGCACGCTGCTTACCCTGCAGACGATCCGGCCGTGGGAAACGAATCCCGATGCCTATTCCAGCGGCATCACGGCGAGCGCCTTCTCGCTGATGGAGCGCACCTTTGCCTCGCCCGACGACCGGCTGCGCTCGCTTATTGGCCGCGAACGCCAGATGCCGGCGGCGCTTGCCGAGGCGCGCCAGAATCTCAAGAACCCTCCGCGCATTTACACCGAGATCGCACTCGAGCAATTGCCGGGGCTGATCGACTTCTTTCAATCCGACGTCCCCAAGGCGTTCCTCCATGCGAATGATCCGCAGCTCCGGGCCGACTTCGTCAAGACCAATGCGGCAGTGATTGCCGCGCTGAAGGACTACCGGAGCTGGGTCGAGAACGATCTGCTGCCGCGCTCCCACGGCGACTTCCGTCTGGGAGCGGCGACCTACAGCAAGAAGCTGCTTTATGACGAGATGGTGGATACGCCGCTGCCCAATCTGCTGGAGATCGCCTATGCGGATTTGCGCAAGAACCAGGCGGAGTTCCAGCGCATCGCGCAGCAGGCCGATCCCGGCAAGCAGCCGCGCCAGGTGCTGCAGGAGCTCCAGCGAAACCATCCTGCACCTGAGGAATTGCTGCAGAGCTTTCGCGATACCTTTAGCGGGCTGATCCAGTTCATAGAGAGCCGGCGCATCGTCGAGATTCCCTCCCAGGTGCGGCCCACTGTCGAGGAGACGCCGCCGTTCATGCGTGCGACCACGATCGCCTCCATGGACACGCCGGGCCCCTATGAGCAAACCGCCACCGAGGCATATTTCAACGTGACGGTGCCCGGCCCGCCCGATACCCCAGAAGAGATTGCCGGCCGCATGGCGGAGTTCAATCGAGGAACGATCATCAGCACCTCAATCCATGAAGCCTATCCCGGCCACTACATCCAATTCTTGTGGTTGCGACAGGCTCCTACCAGGATTCGCAAGCTCCTCGGTGCGGCATCCAACGCCGAAGGCTGGGCACACTATTGCGAGCAGATGATGCTTGAAGAAGGCTATGGCCGGGAGGGGACAGGAGCACGGGATGCCCGCGACTCCAAGATGATCCACCTGGGCCAACTGCAGGACGCGTTGCTGCGTAATGCACGCTTCGTCGTGGGGATCCAGATGCACACCGGCACGATGACCTTTGACGAAGCAGTTCAATTCTTTGTGCGGGAGGGCTATCAATCCCACGAGAGCGCACTGATGGAGGTCAAACGGGGTACGTCGGACCCCACTTACCTCTATTACACTCTAGGAAAGCTCCAGATTCTCAAGCTGCGCGCCGATTTACAGAGCAAAGAAGGCGCCGATTTCTCGCTGGAGCGCTTTCACGGCGAGTTTCTCAAACAAGGCTATCCGCCAATCAAGATTGTTCGCCGGACGCTGCTGGGGAATGACTCGCCCACGCTGTAGCGATTTTTGCATCCAACCAACGGAAGCAGGCGCTTGATAGCGGCTATCAGCCCTGCCCGCTGGCGCCCTTAATTTGACTAACGCGAAGGATTCGAACGAATGAAAAATAAAGTCCGCAAGGCGGTGTTTCCCGCCGCCGGTTTGGGAACGCGGTTCCTGCCGGCAACCAAGGCTCTCCCCAAGGAGATGCTGGCGCTGGTAGACAAGCCGCTGATTCAGTATGGTGTCGAGGAGGCAATCGCCGCCGGCTGCGAACAGATCATCATCGTGACCGGACGCAACAAAGCGGAAATCGAGGATCACTTCGACATCAGTTTTGAGCTGGAACAGTTGCTGGAAGCGCGCGGCAAGAAGGATCTACTATCCATGTCGCGCTACATCTCGCACATGGCCAACATTGCCTACGTGCGCCAGAAAGAAGCTATGGGATTGGGTCACGCGGTTCTGATGGCGCGCGATCTGGTCGGCGACGAGCCATTCGCTGTAATTCTCCCCGACGATGTGATTGACGCGCGCGTGCCTTGCCTGAAGCAGATGATCGAAGTCTTCGAGCAAACCCAGTGTTCGGTTCTGGCTACCCAGGTCGTCGAAGGACCCGCCATTTCCTCCTATGGCGTGCTGGACTGCACAGAGGTGAAAGACAACCCTCGCTTGTTCGATGTGCGGGCGCTGGTAGAGAAACCGAAGGAGGAGGAAGCGCCTTCCAGGCACGCCATCATAGGCCGCTACATCCTCACACCGCGCATCTTCGAAGAATTGCGGGAGACGCCCCTGGGCAGCGGCGGAGAACTGCAGTTGACCGATGGCATCAAAGGCCTGTTGGCGAGCGAGAAGGTCTACGGCTACAGCTTTGAAGGCACCCGCTACGATGCCGGCGACAAACTCGGGATGCTCAAGGCGACGGTCGCCTTTACGCTGGAGCGGGAGGATCTCGGGCCGGAGTTCCGCGAGTATCTCAAATCACTGAATCTCTAATCGGGCCGGCGCAAAACTATCATTGCCAGGCCCCCTTACTCGGGCCTGACGCAGGCCCAGCAGTGCAGGTAAGAGTCAACTCCGCGGCTTCCTAACTCCGGGATGCCACCTTCGGACGCAGATTCGTCCCGGCATACATGTCCCCCAACAAAACAGGCGACCGTTCGCATCCACGGCCTGGCGTTACGAGCCCGCCTCTTCACCGCCCAAGGGGAGAAAGTACTGCGTGCCCTTGATGGGTTCGTTGAGCCGCTTCAACAATAACTGCAGATCGCAATTGCGGTGGACGAAATCCAATTCGGAGGTGTCCACCACGAGCAGATCGCTCGCCGTGTAATGGAAGAAGAAGTGCTCATACGCCTCAACGACCTGCTGAAGGTAGTCGTCGCTCAGTGCACGCTCCTGCGCAACACCCTTCCGCTTAAGCCGCTGTTTTAGAACATCGGCGGAGGCATGCAAATAGATCACCAGATCGGGGGCGGGCACATCCGCGCGAAGTATCTGGTAGTAGCGGTTATAAAGATCCAGCTCGGCATCGGAAAGATTGATATAAGCGAAGAGCTTATCTTTCTCAAAGAGGTAATCCCCGACCACTGGGCTCTGCCATGCTGCATTTCGCTCCTCGCGCAACTGACTCATCTGCTCATGACGTGCTTCAAGAAACCACATCTGCGCGGGAAAGGCCATCCCTGGCAGGCCACGGTAAAAGCGCTCCAAAAATGGGTTGTCCTCTCGCTCACTGACCCGCCTGGCATGCAGCTTTTCCGCCAGCACCCCGGCCAGCGTGGATTTACCCACCCGGATGGGACCCTCGACTGCGATAAATTTTGGCTGTTCAAAAAGATTGGCCATTCTGTCGCGACCGCCAATTCGCCAAAAGCGAAGAAAAACCGAAGATATCATGATCCAGCCCGATTGGAAACCTTTGGCCCGCTGAATTGATCCTCAAGGGACCACCGCTGCACGGCGAAAGGCCAGATGCTTTAGTCTCGCTACATGCTGCGTGGATTCATCTCAGCCGGGCTGATTTCCGGGCTTGCGGGCGGATATGCCTATGCCGCCAATTGGCCCACCTCTCAACTCTTTGGCCCGACCTTGATCGCGGGAGATGATCCGTCGGAGGTGGCGCTCACCTATGATGATGGTCCCAACGACCCCTGGACCGAGCGTCTGCTCGATCTCCTCTCCCAGCACAACGTACACGCGACGTTTTTCCTGATCGGCCGCTTCGTTCGCCAGCGTCCTGGGATCGCGCGGGCAATCCGCTCCAACGGACATGTGGTCGGCAACCACACCATGACGCATCCGGTCTTGCTTTGGAAGAGCCCGGACCGCGTCCGCGAGGAATTGGCCGGCTGCAATGCCGCCCTGGAGGATGCTTTGGGAGAACCAGTGCGATTCTTTCGTCCGCCGCACGGGGCGCGGCGTCCGGACGTGCTGCGGGCCGCGCGCGAGCTGGGGCTGACTCCGGTGATGTGGAACGGGATGGGGCGGGACTGGACGAGCCCGCCGGCGGAGCAAATTGTGCGCCGCGTTCAGGGGCGGATTCGCGCCAACCAGCGTCTGCGGCGGGGCAGCAACATTCTGCTACATGATGGCGGACAGGAACACATGGGGATGGATCGAGGCCCCACGATAGTGGCCACCGCCAAGTTGTTGCGGGCTTGGGAACGAAGCGGCCTCCGCAGCGTTACTGTCGAGCGCTGGATGGGTACTTTCGACTCCCAGAGCGCTGTTTCTACGCTTGCTGGGGAACCGGTGAGGAGCGGCAACTCTCATCAGCGGCTATAATTCGGTCATCCACGGCCGAGGAGTGTCTCAAAGTAACACAGTTCGACTTCGCCAGCATGCGCCATAACTTCTATTTCTACAACGATATATAGAAATAAGCTTGGCCGCGGATACTCGGTAGGACTCGATAACGAGATAGGGTCCAGTCCCCTTATTGGGGTACTAAAGGAACCCTAAGTGCTATGTTTTTCCTAAAGTAAAAGCGGTGTATACTCCGTTGGCGGGGTATCCAAATCACTTGCCGTTCCGCGGGTGCCTATAAAAGAAGTCTGGACCCTATGCGGCAAACCGGAGCGCGGATTCATCATAGCGTTTGCGAGCAGCTCGCCCTGACAACCACAACTCTGTTTCACCGATTCAGGAGCGCCATATCATGCGTCAGACACTGCGGAAGCACCTCTCTTGGAAGCCATGGATCACGCCGTCCGCTGTTCTCGGAGCTTTGCTGGCAACCGTCATGATCTGCCCCGCAGCCTTTGCTGCAGTGCCCACCGTGGTGGTCGATTCACAGTTCACACCGAACGACCCAAATTTGGCTGAGCCGCAATCAATCGTAATAGCGCCGAACAATACTCGCTATGTGGCCGATGACATCAAGAACGAAGTATTTGCATATGTAAACGATGTATCCACTCCGGTTAGCACTCCTGGCTTTACGCTGTCGGCCCCCGACGCCGTGGCCGTCGATACGATGGGTGACCTCTTTATCGGAGACACCCCATCGTCGGGCGTGGGCCGCGTGCTCGAGGCCATGGCCACCAATGGCGTCCTAAACGGGACGGTGAATCTGGTGGTGCAGGGCGGAGCTTTAAAGGATGTGACGGCCCTCACGGTGGATACCAACGCCGGATCGAGCACCCTCAACACTTTGTACATTGGCGACGACGTTTCGAGCGCCTTGTACAGCGTGGCGCCAGGCAGCAACACCCTAACTCCGCTGAACGTCTCCGGGCTGCCCAACAATCTGTTTCCAGGCGCTCTCCTGAAAGACCGCGCCGGCAATCTGTTTGTGACTGACCTCAACTCGACCCTCTGGGAGATTCCGGCGAACACTTCCACTGCGTCGATCTTCAATGTCAGCGGCTTCCAGTTCATATTCCCATCCGGGTTAGCTCTCGATCTGCAAGGCAATCTCTATGTTGCCGGGCTGACGTCGGCCAATGCGACGCCGAGCCAGCCTATCCCTTTGAACATCGTTGAGATTCCGGGCCCGGATACAAATTACGCTGTAAATAGTGCATTCCGGATCCCCTCTATAAGCCTCTTCGGCATCAGCGGGATGGCCTTCGATAGCTTGGGTCATCTGTATATCGCCAACATCCTGCTCCCCACCGCTATCGCGGAGGTGGTCGTCGGTTCGCCCATTGGCATGTCAAGGTCCAAGGTGGGGTCGTTCGGCACCACCATCACCTTTAACTATGAAGTCAACGCTCCAATCAACGTGAAGGGGTTCACCTTCTCCTCTACTGGCGACAAGAGCACGGAGATCAGGGTTCAGCCGGTTTCAGGCGGTGGAGGCTGCGGAACTGGAAACTTCACCACCGGAAGCGATGGCGGACCCATCTCTGCATCGGATCCCCTCATCTGCCAGGAGAACTTCGCCGCGCTTCCGTCCTATCCCGGTCTACGCTACGGGGCGGTGAATATGGTGTCGCCCGGTGGCGGCATCCTGGCGACAACCCCTGTCTACTTCACCGGGCAGGCCGGCGCAAGTGTCGTCTATCCTCTAACCGTCAGGGCGGGAGCCACTAACCTTGCCGGACCTGACGCCATCGCGATCTCCGGTCTCGACAAGCGGATCTATGTCGCCGATGGCGGGGGGGCCCAGGTTTTGTATACGAACGGTCCCAACGGCAAGAACCTTATCCCGGTCAGCACCTCGCCGGTTATCCTGTCCAATCCAAAAGGAATTGCACTCAATGGCGCGGGCGATCTGTACATCGTCGATTACGATACTGGAAAAATCGTTGTCGTGCCGGCCAACAAAGCGATCACGCCGTATGCTTTCAATCCCGGCAATCCCGGTCTCTTGCAGCACCCGTTGGCGATCGCTTTTGACACCAACGGAAACTTGTTTATTACAGACTCCGGGTCGAACGAGGGCGTCACCGCCGCCGCTACTGGCTTTCTGGTCGAAATTCCTGTCAGCGGAGCAGCGCCGTTCAAGGTAGACACCAACGGAATCACGCTG
>JANWJB010000050.1 GCA_025449575.1 Acidobacteriaceae bacterium | reverse complement strand
TTTCATCTCCTCGTAGCTGGCGATGCCCACCTTCAGCGTAGTCATCAGATCACTCCTCTATCGCGCAATACCGCGTCCGCTGCCGCCCAAAAGTCGGCAAGCAGAGTCGCCGCATTCCGGTACTCGTCGATACCGTGCGGCTTCTCCGCTGAAACCGGCACCCGTGTTACCACAAACCGGACCCAGTAGCCGCCCTCGGAGTCCACCACGAGAACTTGCCCGTCGAGGTCGAGAAGCACATCGAGGGTCGGATCGCGCGGCTTCGACACGCCCTATGGTTATCACACTGAAGCAACATAAGCAAGAAGGTCATGTTGGGCGCGGTGCTCCAAGAAGCGGCGGCGATGAAACGCTTCGAAGAGCCACTGGTGCAAAAAGTGTTCGAAAACCTTTGCAAAATCGATGGCTGTGGGCCCGCGCTGGCGACAAGATTGCTTGTGCTCGCGCGTCCCGATATCTTAATAGTCGTAAATAAGAAGTCGCATCAAGGCGCTCGCTGAGCGCTTCGAAGTTCCTGCACCCAGAGACTCATTTCGGGCTGACTTTCCAGGATAATGATTGTGAATCGGTAACAGGAGAGGAACCAATGAACGAATCGGAGATGCAAGAGGAACTGGAACGCCTGCGGGCGGAGAATGCCAAACTCAAGACCAAAGAGAAGGGCGGCATCACTCTGAAGGTGAGTGAAAAGGGCGCGGTCTCGCTGTATGGCATGGGCCGCTTTCCTGTCACGCTCTACAAGGAACAGTGGCTCCGCGTTCTGGCCGGCGCAGCGGAGATCGAGGCGTTCATCCGCGAGAACGAATCCAAGCTGAAGACGAAAGACTAGGCCGCTGGCCGCGCGACCGCCGAAAGGCGTCGCAGCCTGTCCCAATGCCGTTCCAGCCGACATTTTCTCGCCCCTACTGCGGAAGCAGCGCTCGAATTCCCACCCCAGAGAAGCCGCTACGGCGAGTATCCGCACCCATTCCAGCGCCACCCGGCGGCGGGCTTCACCGGCGAGGGCTTCCGGCGTGCGCCCCGCTCCGTGATTGACGATCATTGCAATGGCGGCCGGCCGAAAGTAGGCGAGCGTCGCGATCGAAACCAGAATGAACATCCCCGTGGCCGCGAGGCGCCAAGCCAGATGGGGTGCCGGCGTCCCGAAGCTGGTGACCGGCGCAAGGAGAGCGATGAGGCCTGGCGAGTCGCCGTGGTAGGCTTGCCATCAATAGTTGCCCAAGATGCGGGCACTGACGAAACCAGTGGCCACAGAAATACCTCAGCCTAACGCCGGAAATTTCGGCCCGGACGCCCGACAAAGCAAGCGAGATTTGCTCTACGCGAGCATCGTCGTTTTTTTTGGAATTGCCGCGGTCAGTCTTAGCCAGCAGAGCGCCCTCGGCCTGATCCCGCTCAAGAATCTTCTGAAGAATGAGCTGCACGAGAACCGCGCTGCTACCGCGGCCTTTTTCTTTTGGCTCGGCCTGGCATGGTATTTAAAACCATTTTTCGGAATCTTCACGGACGCGTTCCCGTTTTTGGGCACCCGGCGCAAGAGCTACATTCTCTCCGGCGCCGTACTCTCCATCGCCGGTTTCATAGCCCTTATCTACACTCCGCACCGATATGTCCCTCTACTGACGGTGTGCATCACCATTAATGTTTTCATGGTGATTACCAGCACCGCGGTCGGCGGCTTTATGACGGAGAAGGCCCAATCGCTTCACGCCTCGGGGCGATTCGCGTCTGTTTTTCAAATCGCGTACCAGACATCCGGCGTGATCGGTGGGCCCCTAGGCGGAATTTTGGCCGGGATGGCGTTCGGATGGACCGGTGCGGCCAGCGCGGCAATCATGTTCTTGCCCATACCGGCCGCCATTTTCTTCCTTAAGGAAAAGCGCGTCCGCGTCCATTCGGAAGTACTCCTCGGAGACGCAAAAACGCAGCTCATCAGGATTGCGAAGGCAAAAACAATGTGGGGGGCGGCCGGATTCAGCTTCCTCTTTTACTTCGCGCCGGGAATCCAGACCGCTCTCTTCTACAGGCAGCAGAATGTGCTGCACATGAGCACGACGCAGCAGGGCACGATGCTCTTCCTGAACGGCATCTTTGCCATAGTGACTGCCACCATTTACGGCAGTTACGCGGCCAAGCGTTGGAACCTCCGGAAGCTCCTCCTTTGGTGCATCGTCGCAGGAGCGATCGCCCAGATGGGCTATGCCTTCTATAACTCGATGACGGATGCCTACATCATCGAAAGCCTCTGGGGATTGGGCTGGGCCTCCGCGGATATGGCCTTGAGCGATCTCTACATGCGCGCCACGCCGGCCGGGAGCGAGGCGCTCGGCTTCTCGCTGATGGTCAGCGTCCGAAATCTCTCTCTTTTTGGCGCCGACTGGCTTGGCTCCAAAGCCATGGATACCTTTCACCTTCACTTCAGCACCATGGCATTATCGAACGGCTTGATTTCGCTGATCGCTGTGCCCTTCGTTTTCCTGCTGCCCGGATTCATCGTGGACCGCAAGGACTCGCGCGCGGAGGCAGCGGCAATACCGGCCTCAACCGGCAAAGTGCTGTCGCAAGATTAGCGGCCCACGTGACCACCACATCGCGGTGGGGCCGCTGCTTCCCGCTGCTTCAGGGCTGATGCTTGGAGTCCAACGTGTCGAAGCCGGCATGCATCCGCAGCAACCGCTTCCTTGCGACAGCCCACTAGAAGTGAACGGTCACGTCGCCGTAAATCGTGAACGGCGACGCTGGATAGGCGAGCCTATAACCGGCTTGTTCATCAGGTTTGAGGCTGGAGTTTCCTGCCGTACCGAAGTAACTTCCCGAAGAAATGTACTCGTACTCGTTATACCTCCTGTTCAACACATTGAGCGCGGTCAGGTTCAGGTCGAAGTACCGGAATGGGATCTTTGCTCCAAGGTTCAGGGTTTCATAGGAGGGCATGGTCTGTGGGCTCGGGGCAGCGAGAGAGTTATCGAAAAGATGTTGGCGTCCTATCAACTGAAAGGATGCCGTGGGCTCGACCGCGAGATGGTTGCGCAACTTCACGCGATAATAAACTCCCGTATTCACCATCGATGAGGGCACATATGGTACGGCGCTGCCGTTGTAATTCAAACCTGCTGAGCCGTCGGGATTGAGGGTAATGACATAGTAGGTATACGTCGCGCGCTCCAGGCTGGCATTGGCGAAGACATGAAGATGATTTACAGGGTTGTCATCCATGAAGGCATTGACGCCGTGGTAGGAGGAGGTGCCGTTTGAAGAAATGGTATCGCCGTTTGCCAGACTGATGTCGATCTCCTGGTTGGCGTAGTTCTGGTGGTAATACTCGGCTCCCAGCAGGAAGCTGTTGAGCAGGCCGGCGCCCTCGGAATGCGTCTTGAAGCCTGCCTGATAGTAGTGCTGGCGCGCCAGATGATAGCTGGCCGGATCGACTGCCTGGAATAGCCCGCCGCCGCCGCCCACCTGCGGTGCTTTGAGCGCTTCCAGATAGCCGCCATAGATTTGCAGCCACGGCAGCGCGGCAATGGTCGCGCTGACAGACGGCTCAATGCCGGTGCGGCTTTGCTGGTTGGCGCACGACGCTCCCTGGTCGGTAGCTGTTCCCGCGGCCGAGGTCTGATTGGCCGGGCAGTGCGTGCTCAGCGTGGCGCCCGGCGCCAGTGAAAAGTCCTGCGTCGCGCGATTGGCATAAGCGGTCTGGAAGCCTACATAGCGAAAACCGGGAAGAATGTGCAGCTTTGAAACCGGATGAACGTCGTCCTGCAACGAGAGGGCGAAGAGGTTCTGGTTGAAGTACCCAGAACGAATTTTCGCTCCGCTGTTCACAACGCGCTTAGCGCCGCCGTAGGCTGGGTTGTAAAAGATGTTGCGCGTGTTGTAGACCGCATGGATATAGTAGGCCCCGGCCGTAATGGTGTTTCGTGGCAGGCGCTTGATCATGGAGAGCCTGTCGCCGACCGTGTCGGTATGCGGGTTGTTCCACTCATCCTGCTGTGGACCCAGGCTGTACACATCCTTTGTCCGGTAATGGGTGCGGTCGATGCGCATGAACCAGGCAAGGTTTTCCAGCGTCGTCGTACCGTCAAGCTGTAACTTCTGCCGCGCATAGATGAGCGCCATATCGTTGGTGTCGTATTTGTTGTAGCTGTTGAAAGGCACGGTGCTGAAGTAGCCGGAGGTCTGTTGACTGTACTGCCGGCTGCCCGGTTTGCCGTCGATGGTGATGCCTGGATTCCCAGCGATGGGGATTACCTGGGAACGGTAGCCGCCGCCGTGCGCATAATAACCGCCAAACTCTAAACTGTTCTGCCGGAATTGCTTTAGCGTCTTCGAGAATACGGCGAAGTCCTTGCTGGGATTGGTGAACCCATCCGGACTGATGCGAAAGTCGTCGCCGCTGCCTGCTCCGGCCGCGAGCACGGTTGACCAGCCGTGGTGGAGGCCGCTCGACAGGTTCGCCTCGATGTTTTTCTCGTTGTAGCTGCCATAGAGCACCGATACGCTGGCGTATGGCTTGTTGCCCGGCTGCACCGGGGTAAACTCCACACCGCCGCCGATATTCGTGTACCAGCGGTCCGCGGGATTGCCGGGTCCGTAGGTCACTACGGAGTCCTGAATCATCTTTGTTTGCGGGATGGTCGGCGCCTCCCACAGCCCGGTCACCGGATCGGCAACCGGCACACCGTCAAAGGTGACGCCAAGCGATCCGCCTCCGGTGAATCCGCCATAGCCGCCCCAGCCCTGGTTGATCCCGTCCAGCGTGATCGTGTACTTGGTCGCCCCGGTGTTGCCGTAGCCGATGATGCTGGCGCCCGGCGACGTGGCGATGATCTGGGCCGTGCCTGCAACCGGGCCCGCCATGTCCATCTGCTTCCGGTCGATAACGCGGATGGTCTGGTCGGAGTCGAACACCTGCTGCTGTAACGGCTGGGCCGTTGCTCCCGCCAACAGGTCGCCGTTCACAGTGACCGACTCTGCCGCTCCACCCACCTGCATGATCACGACAGCCGGGAACGTCTGGTTGGGTCGTATCTCCAACGTCTGCCTGTAGGCCGCGAAGCCGGGCCGGGACGCGGCCAGGATATAGACTCCGCTGGCCAGCCCCGGGATGGAAAACAGGCCATCCGCGCCGCTCTGCGCATGGAGGAGGGCGCCGGTGGCGACGCTGGTTAATGCAATCTGGGCATTGGGGATCGCAGCCCCCGACGAGTCCACCACCCTGCCATTCAGCCCCGAGGATGCTGCTCCCCAGCATGGAAAAAAGTTGCAGAACATAAGTAAGCACAAGCACAACAGCTTACGCACAGGGTGGTCCTCCGGTTGCAGGTCTTGCATTTAGGCACAGCTTCTTCTCGTCAGGGGACGCTAAGTCGGAACCAAATTAAAAAAATGATAACGAGGTCTTCTTAAAGTCTCCTTAAGGAATGGCGCCTTGGTGAAAACCACTCCCGAAGCAACTGGCCATTCCCGCCAAAGCCGCCGAGCAAATTCGCCCGCCGACCATGACGCGCATCGTGAATGCGCCGGAAGAAAAGGCCGCGTCGCCAGAGGCCAGGATGCGGAGGCCATGCGCAGCGCCTGGAGCTTGGCCGCTAACGCGCGAAAAACAGTGCTCCTCGTAGGGCGCAAGCGCCGGATTCATTCGCTTGTCCGCGCTATTTTGTCTCCCCCCGCTTCAGGGCCTCGCCAGTAAACGGAAAATGATGGACAATGGTGCACGGCGGGCGGCGAAGTTTACCGCCGCTGTTCTACATTGTGCTCGGCGGCGCGGGATCCAAGCCGCAGTTCCCAATCCACGAGGAGAGTCGAATGCAGAGAAGGGAATTTTGCAAGCTTCTGGCTGCGGCAGCGGCCGCTACGGCGACGCCGGCCATCGGACAATCCGGAGATCCCGCACAATCGCCGGCCTTCCACGCCTTCGATTCCTTGACCGAAGACTATGCCAAATTCTGCGCCACCCCGGCCGCGGAAAGAATCTTCTACGCGTTTGAAAATGGCCAATTTTTAAACGAGAAGCTTGACGAGAAGACATGGAAGCCGACTGCCTGGGGGAAGCCTCCAACCCTGTCCATCCCCGGCGGCTCGTGGGATGGTGTGCCCATGGACTCGCCGATTGCCGGCCTCTCGGGCACCGGTCCATACAAGCCTACGTGGGATTCTTTGCTGCAATATGACACTCCGGAGTGGTATCGCGACGCCAAGTTTGGCATCTGGGCGCACTGGAGCCCGCAGTGCGTTCCGGAGGATGGCGACTGGTATGCCCGCAATATGTATATGGAAGGCTCCCGGCAGAACAAATACCATCTGGAGCACTATGGCCATCCCTCCAAGTTTGGCTATAAGGACCTGTGCGCGCAGTGGACGCTGCTGAACTGGGAGCCGGACGATCTGATCCAGCGCTACACGAAGGCCGGAGCCAAATTTTTCGTCGCGCTGGCGAATCATCACGACGGCTTTGACACCTGGAATTCCAAGCACCAGCCCTGGAATGCCGGGAGCATGGGCCCCCATCGCGATGTAGTGGGCGGGTGGGCGACGGCGGCCCGCAATCGGGGATTGCGGTTTGGTGTCACCGTACACCAGCACCGGAACTGGTGGTGGTTTCAAACCTCTCACGGCGCCGACAAGACCGGCCCGCTGGCTGGTGTGCCCTACGACGGCGGTCTCATGGCGGCGGAAGGTAAGGATCAGTGGTGGCAAGGGGTGGATCCCCAGCGGCTGTATAGCGCCAAGCATCCCTTCAGCGCGCTGCCGGATATCTCCTACGTCAAGAATTTTTACGATCGCACACGCGATCTGGTCGATCAGCACGACCCGGACCTGCTCTATTTTGACAACTCGCTCTTTCCCCTCGGCTGGGGCGGCATGAACATCGGCGCCTACTATTACAACCACAACCTGCAGACCCACGCCGGCAAGATGCAGGGCGTTATCAACATCAAGCAGGTGCCCGACCGGCTCGTGAAATCCGTCGTGGCCGATTATGAGCGCGGCCTGACCAGCAAAATCATGCCTTATCCATGGCAGTCGGAGACCTGCATCGGCGACTGGCACTATAACCGCGCGCTGTTCAACCACCCCGGTGAGTACGGCGGCTATCTACCGCCTCGTGACGTCATCCACTGGTTGATCGACACTGTCAGCAAGAACGGGACGTTCCTCTTGAACATTCCCGGCAAGCCCGACGGCACCATCGACAGCAAGGAGATCGCGGTGCTGGACAAGGTCACCGGATGGATGCAGGTCAACGGCGAGGCCATCTATTCCACCCGGCCGTGGAAGGTCTATGGCGAGGGGCCCAATGTGGTGACCAGCGGATCGTTTCAGGGCAGGAGCGTAGGCAAGCTGAGCGAAAAAGACATTCGCTTCACGAGCAACAAGGCCAACACCGTCGTCTATGCGATTGCTTTGGGCTGGCCGCCCGGCGAATTTGTCATCCAGTCGCTAGGGTCGGCAAGCGCTACGAAGCCGGGAAAGATCGAGCATGTGGCGTTGCTGGGAACAGAGGAAAAGCTCAAGTGGAAGCAGAGCGGGGATGGCTTGCATGTGGAGCTGCCCCGGCAATACCACCCCCCGACCGATTTTGCCGCGGCGCTGAAGGTATCGCTAGCCTGAATTTTTTGAGCGGAATCTGGCGCACGCCTCCCGCGCGGACGCTAGCGGCGGCCGCGGCGCCGGCGCCGATGCTGGTCCGGCCCCGCAACGCGGAGTCAAGCGCCTGCTTCCGGCTATTAATAGCCGTTCTCGATCAGGTACGCGGCGGTCAGCTCGAAGCTGGATTCCTGCCGGCGCCGCTCGGCGAACTTCAGCATGACGTCGGCTTCAATGTTGAGCGGATCCCCGGCTCGAAGAGAAGACAGGTTGGTGTGGGCATAGGTATGCGGAATGACGGCGATCTCAATTACAGCACCTTCCGGCGCGTGGGCCTCCGAATGGGCGATGGTCAGGCTGATTCCCTCAACGGCAACGGAGCCTTTTTCGACCATGTAGCGAGCGAGGTGGTCTGGAACGGCAATTCGCAGCCGCCAATCGGTGAGCCCCAAATCGCTTCCGGAACTGACGGGCATTAGGCTGAGCAGCTTTCCCGTGCCATCGACATGACCCTGCACTACGTGACCGCCAAGGGGCGCGCCCGCCGGAGTAGGCAATTCCAGATTCACGGTCGCTCCGGGCGCAAGCTCCGCTAGGGAAGTGCGAGCAACGGTTTCCGACGCCAAGTCCGCGTGGAAGCGCTCCGCAGCCGAGTCGATGTCGACAGCGGTGAGGCAAACTCCGCTGACCGCAATACTGTCTCCGGTGCGCAGACGAATGCCGGGAGCGGCGATGGAGATGCGCTCAGACCCCGATCTCCGCTCCAGGCCGAGCACCGTGCCGGTGGTTTCAATCAGTCCAGTGAACATGGTGCGTCTAATCGATGCCAGCCCAAGGATCGCGCAGATAGCCGGCAAAAGCAAAGTCCTCGTCGAACCTCTTGAGCGTGAAATTCTGTATCGGCGGCAGCGCCACGCTGGTGGCCAGCGCGGGAAGCGCGCCGGAGCCCAGCATGGTTGGAGCATAGAAGACAACAAGCTGGTCGACGAAGCCGCTGTTGAGCAACGCGGCGTTCACCCGGGCGCCCGCTTCCACCAGAAGGGTAGTGATTCCGCTCTCCCCGAGAAAGCGCAATGCCGGCTCCAGCGGGATGCCCGCCACAGAGCCGCTGGAGGGGAGCTGCTTTACCCGGATGCCACGGGCTTCCAGCACCTGCCTGGCCTCCGCCGCAGCATCGAGGAAGAAAACGATCAGGTCGCCATGAGAGGAGCGAACGAGCTGGGAGCCGGGTGGCGTTCGCAATGCGGAATCCAATACCACGCGCAGTAGCGGCCGCCGCCGCGGCAGCCCACTGCGATCCGTCAGCAGCGGATCGTCTGTAAGAACGGTTCCGATGCCTGTCAACAGAGCATCAGCGGCGTGGCGCATGCGATGTACTTCGCCCCGCACCGCCTCTCCGGTAAGCCATACAGGGGCGCCTGGCAATTGGCCCGCCGGCGCGATGCGTCCATCCAGGCTACAAGAAATCTTCATGGTGACAAATGGGAGCCCTGTCCGGGTGAATTTCGCAAATCCGTCGTTGATGCGGCGAGCTTCCTCCGACAGCACTCCAGTTACAACCTCCACTCCAGCGCCCCGCAGCCGCTCAAACCCCAGCTTGCAAATGCGGGGATTGGGATCTTCGGTGGCGGCCACCACCCGGCGAATGCCCGCTTGCGCCAAAGCCTCGGTGCAGGGGCCGGTACGGCCGTAGTGATTGCACGGCTCCAGAGTTACGTATGCTGTCGCGCCCGCAGCCCGCGCCCCCGCTTGCTTCAAGGCCACGATTTCTGCGTGGTCCAGAGCGTCATACTGGTGGAAGCCTTCCCCGGCCACGCTCCCGTCGCGCACCAGCACGCAGCCCACTGCCGGGTTGGGTGAAGCCAGCCCGACCGATTTTTCGGCCAGCTCCAGCGCGCGCTTCATCCATCTGCGATCTTCCGCTTCGGCGCTGGCCGCCTCTCCGGGTTGTGAACTTCGGGGCATGGTTCCGTTCTCAATGCCTCGCGGCAAAGGGAAATGCTCTAGCTGCCCAACAGCGAGTCGACAAAGGACTGGCTGTCAAAGGGGAGCAGGTCTTCCAGCCGCTCGCCGACTCCGACATAGCGGACAGGCAGATGAAGCTCGTTGGCAATGGCCACCACGATTCCCCCCTTCGCCGTGCCGTCGAGCTTGGTGAGCACGATCCCGGTGACGCCGGCAGACTCCGTAAAAAGCCGGGCCTGTTGCAATCCATTTTGGCCGGTGGTGGCGTCCAGCACCAGCAGCACCTCATGAGGCGCCCCGGTCACGATCCGCTGCGCTGTTCGGCGCATCTTGTCCAACTCCGCCATCAGATTGTTCTTGGTGTGCAGCCGGCCGGCAGTATCGACTACAACGACGTCGGTTTCGCGGGCTTTGGCGGCATGCAGCGCGTCAAAGAGCACGGCCGAGGGATCTCCGCCCTGTTTCGTCTTGATCATTTCGACGCCGGTGCGCTGTCCCCAGACCTCCAGCTGCTCAATGGCGGCCGCCCGAAAGGTGTCGGCGGCGCAGAGCAGCACTGACTTGCCTTGGCCGCGGAAATAGGCGGCGAGTTTTCCCGCCGTTGTCGTCTTTCCGGCTCCGTTCACCCCGACCATCATGATCACCCTGGGCGGAGCGGTTTGTTTGGGTTTGAAGAAATCCTGCTCCTCTTCTGCGTCGAGGATGGACTTGATCTGGCCTTTTAGAAGATCGCGCAACTGAGCGCCATTTTCAATCTCATGCCGCTTGGCGCGCTCGCGCAGTGTTTGGATGATCTCGGTAGAGGTGCGCACGCCCAGATCGGAGGCGATCAGGCCGATCTCCAGCTCTTCCAGCGAGGCTTCGTCCACCTCGCGGGTGAGGGCCACCACCGACTCGAGCCGCTCGTTTAGGCTCTCCCGCGTGCGCGAGACAGCCTCTTTCATGCGGCCGAAGATATTTCTTTTTTCCGGTTCTTCTAGGCTGCCAAAGAGAGTTTGAATCATTGCCGCGACGGCAGAAGACTGCCTCTTCTGAGTGTACAGGCATGCGGCCGCGCCCTTTTCTGTAGGAGGCAGCACCCCGCGTCCAGATGGCCGTACGTGGTTGCTCCAGGCAAATCTCGCGACCGAATCAGTGAAGTGAAAATGGCTTACTCGTCGCGTCCGGGGCGCGTCATCAGAGCGCGAATGGCGTTTTGCGGAGAGGTTTCGCGGTTGAGGATGCCGGCAACCTGCGCTGTGATCGGCATCTCCACATTGCGGCGCAGCGCCAGCCCCAGGGTTGCCGATGTTGTGCGCACTCCCTCGGCTACCTTGCCGCCCAGCTCTTCTAAAATCTCCGGCAACTTGCGTCCGCGGCCAAGCGCGATGCCAACCTGGCGGTTGCGCGAGAGAGGCCCGGTGCAGGTGAGCACTAGGTCGCCCAATCCGGAGAGACCGGCCAGGGTCTCCCGGCGTCCTCCGCAGGCGACGGCAAGACGCGTCATCTCGGCGATGCCGCGGGTGACGATGGCAGCCACGCTATTATGTCCCAACCCCAGTCCGGTGGCCGTTCCCGCTGCGATGGCAATCACGTTCTTGAGCGCGCCGCCCAACTCCACCCCGATCAAATCCTCGTTGGTGTAGAGCCGCAACCCGGGAGCGCTCAATTCCTCTTGAAGCCAGCTCGCCAGCCGGTTCGAGGCTGCGGCAACGGTGACCGCGGTAGGGAAGCCGGCCGCCACCTCCTGGGCGAATGAAGGTCCGCTGAGCACCGCCAGAGCAGGCAAAGGCCTCTCCGCTACGGTGATGCCGGAGATCACCTCCGTCATACGCAGAAAAGAGGCGTCTTCAATGCCCTTGGTGGCGCTCACCAGAGACTGGGAAGGACGGAGAAAAGCCACCATCTTTTGGAAGGTGTGCCGCAGATGCTGCGCCGGCACGGCGAGAATCACGATTTCCGCGTCACCGACTGCGGATGCGAGATCGGCGGTTGCGGCGATTTGCTCTGAAATCCGATATCCGGGGAGATAGGCGAGGTTTTCCCGCTCCCGCTCAATCGTCTCCGCCACTGCGGCAGAATGTGCCCACAGAACGATGGAATGGCCGCCGCGGCGCGCCAGAGCGAGCGCCAAAGCCGTGCCCCAGGAGCCGCTGCCCACAATCGCGATGCGGCTCATGCTTCCCGGGGCCTTGACCCCGAATCCGGCCTGGCCGCGCCCAGCCGGAATTCCGCGCCATGCATCAGCCGCTTGATATTGGGCTTGTGCTTGGCGATCACCAGTGCCGCGCAGCCGAAAACCACCACCCGGAAGAGCACGGTCTGCTTGTGGGGCAGCAGAAAGAGCGCGAAGAAGGGAAGGGCGGCCGCCGCCACAATCGAGCCCAGCGAGACATAGCGGGTGAGCAGCACCACGACAATAAAAATGCCCAGTGCTGCCAGCGCGGTCCAGGGGCTCAGCGCGAGAAAGACGCCCAGCCCGGTAGCCACTCCCTTGCCGCCTTTGAAGCCCAGCCAAACCGGAAACATGTGGCCCACGATAGCGAAGAGCGCCGCCAGCGCGGCGGCATTTTGGAGAGTTGCTCCCCCGACATGCGCGGCCATCAGATATGCCACAGCGACGGCGCCATAGCCCTTGGCGGCATCCAGCAGAAAAGTGAGAGCCCCTAATCCCTTGCCGCCGGAGCGCAGCACGTTGGTGGCCCCGATGTTGCCGCTGCCTGCGGACCGGATGTCCTGTTTGCATATCAGCAGCACCAGGAGGAATCCGAATGGGATAGAGCCCAGCAAGTATGCAACCGCGATGGAGACGATATAGATTGCAAGCATAGGGATCACATGAGCTGGCGGCGAACCATGTCTAACGCCTGCTGGCTGGCGCGGAAACGGATCGCCTCCCGTCCCCCCGCGAAGCGCTGCTCGACCACCGAGGTATGTTTGCCGTTGGAAACGGCTACATACACCAAACCGACAGGCTTCTCATCTGAGCCGCCTCCCGGTCCCGCGATGCCGGTAACACCGATACCATACGTTGCCGCCGTCTTGGAGCGGATGCCCTCTGCCAGCGCTGTGGCCGTCTCCCGGCTGACGGCGCCGTGCTCTTGCAGAACCGTTTGGGGCACACCGGCCAGCGAGGTCTTCAGTGCATTGCTGTAGACCACCGCTCCGCCCAAGAACGAGCGCGAGCTGCCGCTGATGCTGGTGAGCCGCTCGGAGATCAGTCCCCCCGTGCAGCTCTCGGCCACCGCCAGCGTCGCGCCCCGCATGCCGAGGTAATCGAGAACGATTTGCTCCAGCGATTCGCCCTGCGAGGAGTAGATGTACTCGTCCAGCTCTTCTTCGATCTTGCCCGCCAGCTCGTCCACCCGCTGCCGCGCCATTTCCATTGCCGATTTGCCGCAGGCCAGATGAATCGTCAGGTCTCCGGTATGGGCGAGGATGGTGGTTTCCACGTCATGATAGCGGCCATAGATCGGCGCGATCCGGGCGTCAGCCTGCGACTCTCCGATCATCGCCGCCTTGAGCGTGCGCGTGGCAATCGAGCGCTTGGGAGCCACCGCCCGCAGCCTTTCCATGCACTCAAGGTCGAACATGGCTTTGGCTTCCTGGGGCGGGCCGGGCAACAAGATCACCAGCTTTCGATGCTCTCCATAAACGGTGTCCAGCCATTGGCCGGGAGCGGTGCCGCAGCTGTTCTCCAGAATCACCGAGCCGTCGAGCACATCGGCTTGCCGAGCGTTGTTTTCCGTCATCAACGCACGCCGCGCGGCGAAGCGCGCATAGAGAGCCCCGACGATTTCGGGATTCCGGCGCAGGCGGATTCCCAGCGCATCGGCTACCGCCGCCCGTGTTACGTCGTCTTCGGTCGGCCCCAGGCCGCCAATGGTGATTACTACATCGGTGCGGCTCAGAGCTACGCGGACCTCTCCGGCTAACTGCGCTCTGCGGTCTCCGACGATCGTCTTGAAGAGCACATCGATTCCCAGCTCATTCAGCCGCGATGTTAGGAAAAGGGAATTCGTATCCTGCCGGTGAGGTGTCAGCAGTTCGGTACCGACCGCTATGATTTCGCAGTTCATCGGAGATTCGCTTCCATGCTGTTGCAGTAAGGAGAAATCAAAGCAGTGCGGCTGCGGCGCGATGATCGCTGCGCGCAGCGGCCTTTCTAGAAGAGCCGCATTCCTTCAATCTTCAATGCCACATCATAGATCGCGCTCCCGGTGGCCAGGACCGTATTCCCTCCCGGCACGAACGCCAGCCCCACAATACCAGAGCCGGCCAAGATCATAGAGGCCTCCCCGGCAGGGGAGATGGAGACGACGCCGCGCCGCCCTCGCAGCGATGCCGAAACGTATAGATTGCCCGCCATGTCCACCGCCATGCCTTGTGGCCGGCCCAGCCCGCGATAGTAAACGCGCACCACTCCGTCCTGGTCGATGGCATACACCGAATCGAAGCTGGAGGTGGTCGGGGCGGCGACAAAAAGCGTTCCGTCAATGCCGAAGGCCAGATGGTAGGCGGCGATGCTCGGCTCCAACGTAGCAAAAACGAAAATTTGCCGGTCCTGAGCGATCTTGAAGATGGTGCCGCTGCGATCTCCTACGTATAAGTTACCGTTCTTGTCGAAGGCGATTCCCGTTGCAATGCCCATGCCCTCGGCATAGGTCGATGTCGTGCCGTCGGGAGAGACGCGATGCACGGTTCCATCAAAGCGCGAGGAGACATAGAGCCGGCCTTGCGCGTCCACAGCCAGGCCGGTAGCGTTCATCAATCCGGTGACGAAGGACCGTATCTCGCCCGTGGAGTCGATGCGGAAGACCGAAACGGGCGTTTGCTGTCCACGAGGTCCGGAAAACGTGGCGAAGATGTTACCAGCGGCGTCCACCGCCGGATTGCCCACAGGGTGCAGGTTCTCGGCGATCAAGCGCGCAATCTTGAGTTGGAGGGAATTGCTGGTTTGGCCGTCCTGCCTCACCTCGAATTTACCCTCGCGCGCCTCCTCCGGAACATGCACGATCATCCGGTTGTTGCGGCTCAGCAGTACCAAGGCCGTGAACCCGTCCACGGTAGCCAGCGGCAGGTCGTAGGAGGGCGCGGCTCCGAGGTGCGAACCGAGAATCTCAATTTCGCCGCCGGGCAGCGCTGCATCCGGCGACGCGGTCTCGATCTTCGGGGGCGTGCAGTTCGAAGGGTCCTTGGAGTATCGCATCATACGTTCCTGGGTGGAGTCCGCTGTGAATCCGGGGTGCGGCGCTTTCCCTCTCCTGTTCAAGCAGGGCTGAAGCGAAATTTCTTATCTCCTCATCCAGTATTGCAAAGCCTGGACGAGGAGCAAAGCATATACCCCCGCCGCGAGGTCGTCGATCACAATGCCCCAGCCCCGCGGCAGGCGTTCCAAGCGCCGGGCCGGCCACGGCTTGAGAATGTCAAAAAAACGGAAGAGAAGAAACGCCAGAAGCAGCGACGCCCAATCGACATGGGAGTGGATCAGCGCCACCCACTGCCCGGCGACTTCGTCGATCACCACATGTCCGGGATCGTGCCGTCCGCTTTCCTGTTCCACTCGTGTGGCGGCGGGTATTCCCACGGCGGTAGCAACCGCGGCGCCGGCCAGCGTCCACCAGGCCAGTTGCACCATGGAGAGGGGGAGCAAACTGCCGGCGGCGAACCACAACAATGCCGCCGCCCCCGCCCCCCAAGAGCCCGGACCGGGACGGCACTTGCCTGCACCGAAAAAAGTGCCCACCGCCCAAGCCCAGAGTGTCTTTTTGGTGGCGGCAGGATACGCCATCGCGGGCTTAGTCATCGTCATCTTGTGACCGTTTGGAAATTTCGCCCAGCCCCTCAAGCACTTCCGGGTCCAGAATCGGCGATGAAATGCGATAGACGCCGCTCGCCCACTTTCCCAGGTCGATGCTTCTGCAGCGCTCGCTGCAGAACGGGTACTCCGGATCGCCGGCGGCGACCGTCTTTGAGCAGGTCGGACAACGCAGGAGCTTTTGCTTCTTCCTCGCCGGGCTCATAGCAGCCTCTGGGCTCCTTCCGCCGCATCCGCACCGACCGCGCTCGTTTCCGTGGGTTCTTCCTCCACGATTCGGGCCACCAGATCGTAATCGTGCGATTCGCCGATCTCGCAGCGATAAAAGCTGCCAGGCGTCAGCCGGTCGAACGGTCCAAAGTCGTTGATGTAGAGCTTGCCATCGATCTCCGGCGCTTGGCGCTCGGTGCGGCCCTCCCATAACAAGGGAGTCTCCTCCGACTCGCCTTCGACCAGCAGGTCGAAGCGGCGGCCGATGAGGCCCGCGTTGGAGCGCTTGCTGATGGATTGCTGCACCCGCATCAGCGCCCGGCGCCGCGCTTCAATCGTCTTGCGGGGAACCTTCGCGCCCAGATGAAAGGCGCCCGAGCCTTCTTCATCCGAATAGCTGAAGACGCCCAGCCAGTCGAAGCGCGCTTCCTTCACAAAATCCGTCAGCGTGGCGAAGTCGCTCTCGGTTTCCCCAGGGAAGCCGGCGATGAACGAGGTCCGGAGGGCGACGCCGGGAATGGCGGCGCGAATCTTTTCGATAGTCTTAAGAAAAATCTCCGCGTTCCCGCCGCGGCGCATGGCCTTCAACACCGCCCCGGAGGCGTGCTGCAATGGGACATCGAGGTAGTTGCAGATATTGGCGTGCCGCGCGATCGTCTCCAGCAATCGTCCCGTGATTTTGTTGGGATAGGCATAGAGAAAGCGTAGCCACTTCAGGTCTGGGATCGCGGCCAGCCGCTCCAGGAGCCGCGCCAACCCCTCCTTGAGCCCCAGGTCTTCTCCGTAGCAGGTTGTGTCCTGGCCGACCAAGGTAATCTCGCGCACCCCCTGGGCGACGAGCTGTTCCGCCTCCAGAATGACCGAATCAAACTGCCGAGAGCGAAATTTTCCGCGCAAGTTGGGGATCACGCAAAAGCTGCAAGGGTGATCGCATCCTTCCGCAATCTTGATATATGCGGAGCTGCGCCCCGTTGACAACAGACGCGGCGTCGCATGGTCGTAGAGGTATTGGGGCAGGGCGGGTCGGGCGCCAGACCACTCATACCGGGCAAAGCGGCCTTGAGATTCCCGCAGGTTGCCCTCCGGCCGCGATGCAACGGCGTGAGTTTGAGAGCGCGCCGGAAGGATGTTGAAGAGTTGAGGCTCCCGCGGCGAAACGGCAGGCGCAGATTGCAACCCAGCGGCGGCCAGAATCTGGTCCAACTCGCCGGTTCCCACCACCGCGTCCACTTCCGGGATGTTTTCGCGAATTTCGTCGCGATAGCGTTCCACCAGGCATCCGGCGACGATCAACTTCTTCGCGGTGCCGTTCAGCTTGTACCGGGCCATCTCGAGAATGGCGTCGACCGATTCTTGCTTGGCGCGGTCAATGAATGCACAGGTGTTGACCACCAGAATCTCGGCGGTCTCCGGCTGGCTGGTCAGCTGCGCGCCGGCCCGGTCGAGGAGTCCCATCATGACCTCGCTGTCGACGAGGTTTTTCGGGCAGCCAAGGCTGACGAAGCCGACACGAGGACCGGCGGGGACGCGGCTCGGATCGGAGGGGGCGTCCCGGTCCCCGACAGGGTTCTCTGCGACCCCGTTCTCTTCAAACGGGACCGGATTCCCCCGCAGGTTTGTTTCCCCGTTCCCCTCGGTTTCTAGGATTCGCTTTTTTGCTGAACCTTTCGCCGGAGATTCTGCAATCGATAAAGGCACACTGTCATTCTAGATGGTTTGCCCGCTCGAATGTGGCTCCCGCTTCAGGCGGAGCGTGAATCGGTTCTATCATGAGGGGATGGAGGCTTCTCTGTCGGAACGTCCTGAGGGCACCCGCTACATCTGTGTTCACGGCCACTTCTATCAGCCGCCAAGGGAAAACCCTTGGCTGGAAGCCGTGGAGACGGAGGACTCCGCAGCTCCCTATCACGATTGGAACGATCGGGTTACGGCGGAGTGCTATGCCCCGAACGGCGCCTCGCGCATTGTCAATCATGACCAGGAAATCGTCCGCATCGTAAACAACTATTCGCGTATCAGCTTCAACTTCGGTCCAACGCTACTTTCTTGGCTAGCCGAGAATGCGCCCCGTACCTACCGCATGATCCAGGCGGGCGACGAGAAGAGCAAGGCCCGCTACGACGGCCATAGCTCCGCGCTGGCGCAGGTCTACAACCATCTGATCATGCCGCTGGCTGAGCCGAGGGACCGCGAGACTCAGATCCGCTGGGGGATTGCCGATTTCGAGCGCCGTTTCGGCCGCCGGCCCGAGGGGATGTGGCTGCCGGAAACCGCCGTCGACCGCCATAGCCTGGACTTGCTTGCCCAGCACGGCATCCGCTTCACCATTCTGGCTCCGCACCAGTGCCTGCGCGTGCGGGAGCTGGACGAGAGCACGCTGCAGCCCTCGCTCCCTGAGCTGGGCTATGCGGGCGCGGGGTGGGTGGAGACGCGCGACGCTTCTGTCGATCCGCGCCGGCCGTACCTTCTGCGCCTCGACGAGGGCCGCAGCCTCGCTGTCTTTTTCTACGACGGACCCATCTCCCGCGGGGTCGCGTTCGAGGGGCTGCTGAACAGTGGAGAGGACTTCGCGCTGCGCCTGGAGAGCGCCTTTGACGCCGGCAACCCCGAGCCTCAGATGGTTCACATCGCCACCGACGGCGAGAGCTATGGCCATCATCATCGATATGGCGAAATGGCGCTTTCCTATGGCCTGGAATTGATCGAGAGCGGCCATGCCGCCAAACTCACCAATTATGGCGCGTTTCTGGCCGCCTTTCCTCCCCGGTGGGAGGCCGAGATCATCGAGGGCACCTCCTGGAGCTGCATCCATGGCGTCGAGCGTTGGCGATCCAACTGCGGTTGCAACGGCGGCAAGCCAGGCTGGAACCAGCAGTGGCGCGCGCCCTTGCGCGCCGCTCTGGATTGGCTGCGCGATACGATTACTCCGCTGACCGAGGAGGCCGGCGGGGGGCTTTTTGAGGATGTGTGGGAGGCTCGCAATGGCTACATCTCCGTTCTGCTGAGGCGCGAGAACTCTCTCTCCGCCGGGGAGGCGGCTGACCGCTTTTTCGCCGCCTATGCCTCCCATCCATTGCTCGAGGATGAACGCATCCGGGCGCTCAAGCTGATGGAGATGCAGCGCCACGCCCAGCTCATGTATACGAGCTGCGGCTGGTTCTTCGACGATATCTCCGGCATCGAGACCGTGCAGATTATCGCTTACGCTGCTCGCGT
>JANWJB010000049.1 GCA_025449575.1 Acidobacteriaceae bacterium | reverse complement strand
TCACGAAGGTATGGATAGGCAGAAGCTCAACCGAAGTGACGCCCAGCGACCGTAAGTGCTCGATCGACCTGGGGTGTGCCAACCCGGCATAGGTGCCTCGCTGGCCCTCGGGAATCGACGGATGCAGCTTGGTGAAGCCTTTCACATGTAATTCGTAAATGACGGTGTTGTCGAAGGGCACGCGGTATCGGGCCAATCTGCCTTGACCCTGCCAGTCGAACTGCGGGTCCACGACAATGCATTTCGGTACGAATGGCGCGCTGTCGCGCTCGTCAAAGGTGGTGTCGTCGCCGGTTTCCATCTTGTAGCCGAAGATCTCAGGTCGCCATTCGATGTCGCCGATGTGAGCGCAAGCGTAGGGATCGAGAAGCAGCTTGTTGGGATTGAATCGATGGCCCGCGTCCGGCTCATAGGGACCATACACGCGCAGTCCATAACGGGTGCCGGGTCCGATGCCGGGAATGTAACCATGCCAGCTCTGATTCGTATACTCGGGAAGCTCCCGGCGATCTGTCTCTTTCGTTCCAATTTCGTCGAAGAAACAAACCTCCACTTTGGTAGCGTGGTCGGAGAAAACCGAGAAGTTTGTTCCTTTGCCGTCCCACGTCGCTCCACGTGGATGTGGAAAGCCCTCCCGCATCTGATTTGCCATGCGAAGCTTTTGATTCCTCCTTTGATAAGTTCGGCACGGTAATTCTTGGTCCTCCTGCCTGCGGAGGAGATGTGCAACAGAGATAGCGCTTTTACAAGTTGATCACGGGGCGGCAGAAGCACTTAGAAAAAGCTCGTGCTTGTGGCCTGCAAAATACAGGTTGAACCGCCATCCGTAGCTGTTAGATGCAGAATTTCGATTTCCTGGTCCAACGGGCTCTTTGATGATTCGAGCTGGTCCGTGCAGGTTGTGGAACCGGCTTGGTTTTGTCGGTCTATCCGGTACCGGCAACAACGCATGTACGACCGCGGGAGATCTGCCGTAGCATGACGGTATGGACCGCAACTTCACGTTCAGATCCAGCTTGGCTGGAGCCGTAATCATTGTGTGCATCTTGACGGCTTGGCCTGTTTGTATGCATGCCGCTGAGGTCCCGGCAGACACCGCTGCAAAGGCGGCGTCCAAACCGGCCGGCCAGTCGACTGAGGCCGCGAGTGCGAATCAACCACCGGCAGACCAGACCACCGAGGGGACGGTAACGGTGGAGGGCCATTCGCTGAACTACGAGGCAGTCGCGGGCACTATTCTCGTGGGCTCGAACGACAAGCAGGATGCCGACTTCGGCATGCCGGGCCACCCGGAGCCCAAGCCGAGTGACAGCACCGCCACTCCGACGGCGCGCATGTTCTACGTGGCCTACTTTGAGAAAGATCAAAAGCCCGACGCGCGCCCCGTCACCTTTCTCTACAATGGCGGGCCCGGCAGCTCGACAGTCTGGCTGCATATGGGCGCCTTTGGCCCTAGGCGCGTGGTGACGGCCGACGACAAATACACTCCGCCTGCCCCCTACCATCTGGCCAACAATAACTTCAGCCTGCTCGACGCGAGCGACTTGGTCTTCATCGATGCGCCCGGTACCGGCTTTAGCCGCGTCTACGGAAAGGATGCAGGCAAAGTCTTCTGGGGCGTCGATCAGGACGCGAATGCCTTCGGCCGCTTCATCACTCGCTTTCTCACCAAGTACCAGCGCTGGAATTCGCCCAAGTACCTCTTTGGCGAGAGCTATGGCACCACGCGCTCGGCAATGCTCGCATACATTTTGGACAACAATGACGGCATCAACTTGAACGGAGTGGTATTGCTCTCGCAGATCCTCAACTTCGACGATAATGCCGACGCACCCCAATACAACCCAGGCGTCGATCTGCCTTATGAGCTGGTGCTGCCCAGCTTCACTGCGACCGCCTATTTCCATCACAAGCTGCCCCATCCGCCGGCCGATCTGGCTCCCTTGCTAAAGGAGGTCGAGCACTTCGCACTTACCGACTATGCCGCCGCCCTGGCCCAGGGCGCCGATCTGCCCGATGCAACGCGTCAAGCCATTGCAGCGAAGCTACACGACTATACCGGGCTGCCCGTGGCCTATCTTCTGAAGGCGAATTTGCGTGTAGATACAGGCGAATTCAATATCAATCTTCAAGGAAAAGATCAACTTACCACCGGGCGCCTGGACACCCGCTTTTCCGGGCCCTCCCTGGACCCGCTCAGCGAGGAGGCCCAATATGATCCGCAGAGTGCCGCCATCTCCTCGGCCTATGTTTCGTCTTTCAACAGCTATGTGCGCGGCACATTGAAATTCGGAGAAGGCATGACATACATTCCCGAATCGGATGCCGTCAATGAGGCTTGGCAAATGACCCATCATCCCCCCGGCGCCCCCCCGGGCAGCAGCGGGGGCGACGTGAACGTGATGCCCGACCTGGCCGCGGCCATGAAACTCGACCCCACCATGAAGGTTCTGATGAACGCCGGCTACTTTGATCTGGCCACGCCGTTTTTCGCCGCGATGTATGAGATGAACCATCTGACCGTGCCGCCCGATCTGCGCGGCAACATCCAGACAAAGTTCTATCAATCGGGGCACATGGTTTATGTCCACGAGGCGGCACTGAAGGAACTGCACGACAACGTCGCTGCCTTTATCCGCAGCACCAGCAATGCGGGTGGCAAAATAGAGCGGCCCTGAGCCGCGCCAGGGATTTTCCCCGTATGCGCCTCGGCGGTAGTGAAGAAAATACGCAAAATGCGGCGGAGCCGGCGCGGATCGCGGCGCTCTTCGCCTCTCGCGCGCATGGTATACTCGCCGCAGAAACGACGTAGAGGTTGTTGTTATGTCCGGCCATTCGAAATGGGCCACAATCAAGCATAAGAAGGGCGCGCTGGATGCCAAGCGCGGCAAAGCCTTCACGCGCGTAATCAAGGAAATCACCATTGCGGCGCGGCAGGGTGGCGGAGATCCCGATTCCAACCCGCGCTTGCGCACCGCGGTCGCGGCGGCAAAGGCGGAGAACATGCCTGCCGACAACATCAAGCGGGCCATCCAGCGGGGCACCGGCGAACTGCCGGGAACGACGTATGAGGAAATTACGTTCGAAGGCTACGGTCCCGGCGGCGTTGCACTGATCGTCGACGTCACGACTGACAATCGCAATCGCACAGTCAGCGAAATCCGGCACACTTTCGCGAAGAATGGCGGGAACCTCGGCGAGCCCAATTCGGTCCGGTTCATGTTCTCGAAGAAGGGCCTCTTCGTTATTCCCAAATCCGCGGCCGATGAGGAAAAGCTGATGGATTTGGTGCTGGAAGCAGGCGGCGACGATCTAAACGACGAAGGCGAGAACTGGGAGATACTGACCGAGCCCTCCGCCTATGAGGCAGTCGCCAGCGCGCTGAAGGTGGCGGGAATCGAGGCCGCCGTCTCCGAGGTGACCATGATCGCGAGCACCTATACCAAGCTCGAAGGCAGCGTCGCCGGACAGATGATCCGGCTCCTGGAAGCGCTCGAGGATCAAGACGACGTGCAAAACGTCTACTCCAATTTCGACATGGACGCCAATCAATACGAGGAAGTCGCGGGCTGAAAGCCGCCCCAACCTGTTCGAGGCACTCCGCAGGGCCGCCGCCGGCGGCCCTGCGGTCCTTTATCCGCTGCACATATTATGCAAATTCCTGCCGCTTGCGGCCGGGCCGGCGCAGCCGTGGCGACCGGGAGTGGCCGAGTTCGCTCAGCCTGACAATAAATCATTCGCTATCCCATATGTCATTGCCTAATCTCGACCGATCGTGCCGCACCTTCTTCTTGGTTCTCGCCGTTGCTTTTCTCGCACCGCTGGTCCTGGGCCAGCGGGCCGATCAGGCCCGCTCTTCGAGCAATCCGGTGCGGGCCATCTCCCGCGCCACTCCCTTTGAATATGGCGTGTTCGCCGATGGCGGACTGGGCACGAACAATCGCGACAACTATCACTTCTTCAATCTCGGCCTGCACGCCGGCAAGGTGCTCACGGGACCTATCGGAACGGGCTGGCTGCGCGGGCAGTTCGAGTATGGGGTCGAAGTGCTGCCCTTTTGGCAGGCGTACACGCCGGTAATGGAGCGTACCAACTGCTATCAGATGGCGGGAGAGACCGCCTATTGTATCGGCGGATTCAACACGGGAGGAACGTATAACGGTGTGAGCATTGTGCCCATCATCCTGCGTTGGAACCTGGTGAACGGCCGCCGCTGGATGCCGTGGATTCAGGGCGCCGGCGGGATGATTTGGACCAATCATAAGTTTCCGCCGGTCGGCCCGCGGCCGGCGCCCGGACACCTGGGAACAAGTGTTTTCAATTTCACGCCGCAGTTCGGCGTCGGCGCCCACTACTTTCTTCGGCCGCGCCAGTCTATCGATTTTTCGGCGAACGCCATGCATATTTCGAATTCCAGCCTGGGAGACGCCAATCCTGGAGTGAACGCAACGGTGCAATTCGCCGTAGGCTATACCTGGTGGAGATAGTGGGCATCACAACAGTGCCGGAATGGATAAGCGATAGCGAGGCCGCAAATCGCCGACGGTTGGGAATGGAGAAGCGCGGAAAGCATGAATGAAGTCATCGAGTGTGTCCCGAATTTTTCCGAAGGTGTAGACCGGAAAAAAGTAAGCGCGATTGTACGCGCCATGCGGGTCGAGGGCGTTTCTCTTCTGGATTGGTCGATGGACCCAGATCACAACCGCTCGGTCGTAACCATAGCGGGTCCGCCAAAAGCGGTGATCGAGGCTGCCCTTCGAGCAGTAGGCCGTGCGGCGGATCTCATCGATCTGACCGCGCAGAAGGGGGTTCATCCCCGTATAGGGTCGGCCGATGTGATTCCCTTTGTCCCGGTCTCCGGCGTGTCGCTCGAACAATGTGCTCTCTGGGCGCGCCAAGCAGGCAAGGAAATATGGGAGCACTACGGCGTCCCCGTCTACTTTTACGCAGCGGCCGCGGCACGGCCGGACAGAGCCGAGCTTGAGGAGGTGCGTCGAGGCCAATTCGAGGGTTTGCGCGAAACTGCATTGCGGGACCCAGCGCGGCGTCCTGATATTGGCGGGCCCCAGCTTCACCCTACCGCCGGAGCCACCGCCGTCGGAGCCCGAAAGTTCCTGGTGGCCTATAACCTTTATCTGGAGCGGCCGGACGTCACGGCGGCCAGGGCGATTGCCAAGGCAATCCGCTCCTCCGGAGGAGGCCTTCCGGGAGTCAAGGCCATTGGTGTATTGGTTCAGCAGCGCGCACAAGTCTCTATGAATATCACCGACTTAGGCGTCACTCGGGTCGGGGAGGTCTATGCCGCCGTCAGTCGGCTGGCGGTGGAGCACGGAACGAAAGTGGCAGATGGGGAGCTGATCGGATTACTTCCGGAGCAGACCTTTGAGCCGGAGAGCGAGTGGGTGCGTCTATTAGTAGGGTTCCAGCCAGAAGAGAAGATTTTGGAGCGCCGGCTCAGCCGTCCGCTCGAGTGGCCGGAGCCATGAGCCGTTAACCGCCTATCTTAGTGCGGCGGAACCGTCAGAAGTCTGTCCGGCAAGCTTTAGAATGGGTTTGACGGATCTTTTGCAGCCCGGCAAAGGGAAGGGAAGTCAGGTGAGAATTTTGAACAGGATCGCAGTGTTGCCGGCGGTCGCGATCATCAGCTTGGCAGCGTTCGCTCTGCCGGCCGTAGCGGCGGAATTGAGCCAGGACGCGCGCGCCGCGATTCCACAAAATGTGCAGCAGTTGATCGTGGTGGACTATCGCGCCATGCAGAACTCCCCCGCCGCCATGGCGCTGAAGGCGCGGGTGCTACCCCCGGAGCTGAGGCAATTGGAAGATGCGCTCAACAGTTCCGGCTTGAACGACAACCAGGATGTTGAGGAACTTGCGTTCGCGGCTTTCCGTGTCAGCGGTGGAGGCACCGAAACCGTTGGGCTGGCGCAGGGACAATTTTCTCTGCCGGACATTCTCGCCAACTTCCACAAGCACAAGATCACGCCTAAGATGCTGCGCACCAACCGTATCTATCCCATGGGCCGCTCCGGGATGCTGGTCTCCTTTCTGAATCCAACCACGATGGTCTTTGGCGATAGCCAGGCACTCAAGACGGCGCTGGATGCGCGCGACGGTTTGACGCCGAGTTTGCTAAACAACGGCGCCATGTTGCAACAGATGCGCTCGGTGGATAGCGAGCCGGTGTGGAGCATCCTGGACCAGGAAGGAACGCAGACGATGATGCGCTCCGTTCTAGGCGATGCCTCGCAGTTGGCCGACTACGACACCGTTAAAAAGCGGCTCCTTAGCTCGCGCTATTCCATGAACTTCGATCATGGTGTCAAGTTCACCCTGGACGTCGTTACGCCGGATACCGTCTCCGCAGCCACCATGGCCTCTCTGCTCAATGCTGCCGCACTCTACAAAAAACTGAGTGGCACGCAGACCGAGAAGGAGGCGATCGATAACACGACTATCGATTCATCCGGGGGAACACTGGCCGTTAGTTTTTCTTCTTCCGACAGCCAATTCTCCAACCTGCTCCACTCGGACCTCTTCCAATCCGTCGTCCACTAGCCTTTTCATTCCGCTAAGGCGCGGCGAAAAAGACGAATCTTGCAGGATGGAAAGACGGTCGACAGCGGGAAGGCCCTCATCGGGGCATCCGGGAATCTCTCGTGAACCGCCGGCCCGCCTGGACGACCACTCCCTGCGCTCTGCGCCGACAGCGAAAAGGGGTTTCAGCATCGCCGTATCAGGGGGTGCCCGCAAGGGTACTGAGCGGTCCGTCACTGAACGCAAACGAAGGAGTGCGGTTCGAGAAACAAAATCAGGCATCAGCTATCTCCAGCCTAACGATTGCTCCCTACTCGGCTATGATTTTGGCGATTGGGTAGGGAGGAAATCACGAGCATGTTATTGTCCACGCGCGTACTCAAAGGGCTGATCGCCTGAAGCCGCGAGCGGCTGCCAGGGATGGCTTGATCTCTAAAGAATATTCACTGCGCGCGCTGCTAAGAGCGCCACCGTGGTGAATGAGATTGTGGACTGCACCATCATGAGAACCTTGGCCCAGCGGGAGAGCACCGGTACGTCGGTGGGGGAGAATGCTGTGCTGGTGTTGAAGGCGAGGAAGAGATAGTCGACAAATCCAGGACCCCAATCCGGGTCGACGCGCAGCATCGACTGCTCGGGGTTAATGGTCATTTGGGGGAAAAGGAAGTCACCTTGCGTATGCCGTCCCCGCAGATTCCGCGCGTGGGGACCGCCGGCGTCAAGCCGCCAATACCAAAGTGCGAAGACCAGGATATTTGTCCCCCACAGCGCCGCAGCGGAGCGCAGCAGCAGCACGGGCGGCAGTTCATGCCGGGGCAGTGCACGCACCAGCAGGAAAAGTGAGAGGACCATGCCGGCGGTCACCAGTCCCGAGACCAGGAAGCCGAGCAGCCGATTCCATCTTGGCGTCGCTCGCCGTTGGGTAAACAGCATCGGCCCCATTAGCAGCAGAACAAGAGCCAGCAGCAACCAGTTTGGTCCATAGGTAAGCGATTCAGGCAGGGCGAAGTACAAACCACCCACCGCCAGCAGGGCCACCGCCGGCGGCCAGCGCGGCTCCTGCCTGGCTCTTTCCGCGTGCTCGGCCTTCTGCGCTGGATCTTTGGGTGTCTTTTGTGCCATCGCGGTTGCGGGGGTTCTCGCCGCGCCTCGTTTCGGTCTAGAAGACAGATGTTCTTGTCTTACCGCACAGGACGGCTGCTCTACCTCTTTACCTCAGCCGGCTCAGCATCCCGAGTGACATGCGCGAACTTACGCTCGCCGTGCCGCAGGGCCCGCGTAAGTTCGCGGTTCATCTGTCCAATGAACTGAATAGGAATGTCTTTGGGGCAGACCGCTTCGCATTCGCGATGATTGGTGCAGCCGCCGAAGCCTTCCTCTTCCATGGCGACGATCATGCTAAGGCTGCGCTGATCACGCTGCGGCTGGCCTTGCGGCAGCAGATTGAGCTGGTGAACCTTGGCCGCTGTGAAGAGCATGGCGGAGGAATTGGGACAGGCCGCTACGCAGGCTCCGCAGCCAATACATGCCGCGGCGTCAAAAGCGCTGTCTGCAATTTCCTTCGGCACCAAAATTGTGTTGGCGTCCGGAGCGCCCCCGGTGGGTGCGCTGATGTAGCCTCCCGACTGAATGATCCGATCGAACGCCGAGCGGTTGACTGCCAGATCGCGAACGAGAGGGAACGATTGGGCCCGCCACGGCTCCAGAGTGAGTGAATCGCCATCCTTGAAAAAGCGCATTGCCAATTGGCAAACGGTCGTACCCTTCTGCCCGCCATGCGCCACGCCATTGATCAGGAATCCGCAGGAGCCGCAAATGCCCTCCCGGCAATCGTGATCGAATGCCACGGGAATCTCGCCTCGGCTCAGCAAGTCTTCGTTCAGCACATCCAACATTTCCAGAAACGACATGTCCGGGGTAATATCGCGCACGACGTAGTTCTCAAATTTGCCTCGGACGCTCGCGTTGGCTTGCCGCCAAATCTTCAATTTCAGATTCATTACTTATAACTCCTCTGCGCCAGGTGAACATGCTCAAAGGTTAGCGGCTCTTTATGGAGGACCGGCGGCTGGCCGGCCTCCGTCCATTGCCATGCCGAGACGTAGGAAAAGTGCTCATCGTCGCGCAGCGCCTCGCCATCCGGCGTCTGGCTTTCTACCCGAAAATGCGCGCCGCAGGATTCATTGCGGTCAAGCGCATCGATGCACATCAGCTCGGCCAGTTCCAGAAAGTCGGCGACCCGCGCCGCCTTCTCCAACGATTGGTTAAACTCCCCCGCCGTACCCGCCAGAGCGAGGTTGCTCCAAAACTCGCGCTTCAACTCGGGCAGAGTGCCCAGAGCCTTTTTCAATCTCTCCGCCGAACGGGACATGCCGCACTCGTCCCACATCAGCCGCCCCACCTGTTTGTGGATGGAGTCGGGCGTGCGCTTGCCATGCATGGAAATCATCCGGTTCGTGGACTCGGCGACCTCGGATTTAGCCGCGGCGAAGGCCGGATGGTTTGTGTCGACCGGCTCCAGCTTCGTGGAACCGATGTAGTTGGGCACCGTGGCCGGCAGAACGAAGTACCCGTCAGCCAAGCCCTGCATAAGGGCGCTGGCCCCCAAGCGGTTGGCGCCGTGATCGGAGTAGTTTGCCTCGCCGCCGGCGAACAGGCCAGGAATGGTCGTCATCAGGTCGTAGTCCACCCACAGGCCGCCCATGGTGTAGTGAGGCGCGGGATAAATACGCATGGGAGCCTGATACGCATCCTCACCGGTGATGCGCTCATAGATGTCGAAGAGGTTTCCGTATTTCTCGACCACCGCGCCACGGCCCATGCGACGGAGCGCGTCGGCAAAGTCCAGGTACACGCCCTGCCCTCCGGGACCAACGCCGTGACCGGAATCGCAGGCTTCCTTAGCGGCGCGAGAAGCTACATCGCGCGGCACCAGGTTGCCGAAGCTCGGGTATCGGCGTTCCAGATAGTAGTCGCGCTCGCTCTCCGGGATCTGGTTGGGAGCGCGCGTATCTCCCTGCTTGACTGGAACCCATACCCGGCCATCGTTGCGCAGGGACTCCGACATCAATGTCAGCTTGGATTGGTGCTCGCTGCTGACCGGAATGCAGGTAGGGTGAATCTGCGTGAAGCAGGGATTGGCGAACAAGGCCCCCCGTCGGTGCGCCCGCCAGATGGCGGTGCAGTTGGAGGCCATGGCGTTGGTAGAAAGAAAGAAGACGTTGGAATAGCCGCCCGTAGCCAGCACCACCACATCCGCGGCGTACGATTCGATCTCTCCGGTAATCAGGTTTCGGGTAATGATGCCGCGGGCACGCCCGTCGGCCACCACTATATCCAGAACGTCGCGGCGGGTATGCATCTGAACAGTGCCGGCAGCAATCTGTTCCTCCAGCGCCTGATAGGCTCCCAGCAGAAGTTGCTGCCCCGTCTGACCCCGCGCGTAAAACGTTCTCTGCACCTGCACGCCGCCAAAGGAGCGCGTGTCGAGCAGGCCGCCGTACTCGCGCGCGAAGGGAACTCCCTGAGCCACGCATTGGTCGATAATATTCACGCTCAACTGCGCCAGACGGAAGACGTTGGCCTCACGCGAACGGAAGTCGCCCCCCTTCACGGTGTCATAGAAGAGCCGGTAGACGCTGTCGCCGTCATTGCGGTAGTTCTTAGCCGCATTGATGCCGCCCTGAGCGGCAATGGAGTGCGCCCGGCGCGGAGTGTCATGGAAGCTGAAGCATTGGACATGGTAGCCCTGCTGGCCCAGCGTAGCCGCGGCCGCGGCGCCGGCCAGGCCCGCGCCTACTATGATTATTGAGTGTTTGCGGCGATTGGCGGGGTTCACCAGCTTCATCTCGAAGCGGCGAGTGTCCCATTTATCTTCTATCGGGCCGGACGGTATCCGAGCGTCGAGCATCGATCTCTCTCTCCTTACAACCCTTCAGTAGAGGTGCTTCAGTGCAACCAGCCAGCCATCACGGCGATTGGCGCCGAGATGAAGCCCAGAAAAACGACCACCGCGATCAGCCGCGATAGCGCGCGCAGCGTCCGCCGGTTCTTTCTGGTATTCCAACCCAATGTATGCAGCATGCTCCAGATTCCGTGGTCGAGATGGAAGCAAAGAGCGACCATGGACACCATGTAAAAGGCGAAGATCCACCACACATGGAAGGCAATGATCATGTTGTGATAGACCTGGAGGTCCTCATACTGGCCGGGCTTGAAACCCACCGCCCCCAGAGTGAAATGCAGGATGTGGAAGACGATGAAGATGGCCAGCAGCACTCCGCCCCAGCCCATCAATACCGCGGCATAGCTGGTGGCGATATTCTTCTTCACTTCATAGCCAACCGGCCGGGCCAAGCGATTCATGCGATTTAGCTGCGCGGCGGCCACGATGTGCAGCACCACGCTCACCAGCAGAATAATGCGTACGATCCACAGCAGGCCGCTGTATCCCAGCTCCGGCTGGGCCACCTCACGCAAAAAACGGGCGTAGGCGTCGATGGTCTCGGCTCCGGCGAACATCTTGAGGTTGCCGATCATGTGGACGATGACGAACAGGACCAGAATGCCGCCGGTCACCGCCATCACGACCTTCTTGCCGATCGGGGTGCTCCAGAGCGCCAGAGCGGGATTGCCCGGCAGCCGGCCGGGCTTGATCGCGCGGCCAGTCTTTGCGGGCGCCGTTGCGAGGCTATTCATCGTTCTCTCCTGAAAGGTTGGCGGCACATTCCGGCGCCGGAGCGCCACGGGAACCGCGAAAACAGTGTAAGGCAGTTATCAGTTCACGCGGCCTTATCAGGCCGTTGAGGAGCCGATCTCCATCGTCAGATGCTGCACTTATTATTGCACTCCGCGTGATGATCCTGCTTGTGTTGCGCGCCGTTCCCCGGGGAGTGGCTCCCGGCCGATCCGGGAGCGGCCCGAGCTTTTACGGAGGGCAGGAATTGGGAACGGGGGGAGTTCGGGATCCGCTACTGCTCGAATTCCTGCTGTCCCGCAACTATCACGAACACGACGGGCTGGGCAGAAACTACAGCATCTTCACCTCAAGAGTGAAAGTGCCATAGCAATTCAGGCTAGGCAATCTCCGCGAGCAGCGCGCGCAGCGCCTTGCCGCGGTGGCTGAGTGCGTCTTTCGTCTCCAGGCTGATCTCCGCCATGGTGCGTCCCAGGCTGGGAAGATAGAAGAGGGGGTCGTATCCGAAGCCGCCGGAGCCACGCGGCTCAGCCAGTATGCGGCCGCTTACGAATGCCTGCTTCAGCAGGAGGATGTGCGAATCCCGAGCCGCCGCCAGCACGCAGCAGTAGCGCGCCCCGCGCGCGTTCTCGGGCGTGCCGTCAAGCTGGCGCAGCAGCAGCAGGTTATTCCGCTCCGACGCGGAAAGCGCCTCTGCCGTTTGGGAGTCTGGGGCAGAGGAGTCCGGCGCCGGGACCAGGAAGCGCGCATCGTCGGCGTAACGCGCCGAATGCACACCGGGAGCGCCGCGCAGAGCCTCCACCTCCAGCCCGGAATCGTCGGCCAGCACAATCTCTCCCGGCAGCACGCGGCTGTAGTAGATGGCCTTCTCCCGCGCATTTCCTTCGAAGGTAGACTCCCGCTCCGGGGGCGGGGAAATCTGTTCCAGGCCAGGGAGGGGAGCGATTCTCAACCCCAGGGGGCGCGCCACTGCGGTGAATTCGCGTAGTTTGCCCTGATTGCTGCTGGCGACGTAGAGCGTCCTGGGCATCGCATCAATATAGGTGGCCCCGGAATAAAGGTCAAAGCGCGCAAGGCGGGCGCAAAAGTCAAGCTCAGGTGCTCGATTGGCAGCGCGGGATAACTGGGAGAAAATATCAGCATGAAGGTCGACGGCCCGTTTACCGACGTTGCTGGAGCGCTGGCGGAGTTCAAGGCTGGCCGCATGGTCGTTGTGGTGGACGACGAGGACAGGGAAAACGAGGGTGACCTGACGCTGGCGGCCGAATTCGTAACCGCAGAGGCGATCAATTTCATGGCCAAGGAGGGACGGGGGCTGATCTGCCTCTCCCTCACCGAGGAGCGTGCCGACTATCTCCGCCTGCCGCCCATGGTGCAGCAGAACTCTTCTCGCTTTGGAACCGCCTTCACCGAGGCGATCGAGGCGCGGGAGGGTGTGACCACCGGCATCTCGGCGCATGATCGCGCGCATACCATCCGGGTGGCCATCGATCCGAGAACCACGGCAGCCGATCTGGCCCGGCCCGGGCACGTCTTTCCTCTCCGCGCGCGCCGTGGAGGCGTGCTGGTGCGCGCCGGGCAGACCGAGGCCTCTGTGGACCTGGCGCGCATGGCCGGGCTGATTCCAGCGGCGGTAATCTGCGAGATCATGAATGACGACGGCACCATGGCTCGGGTGCCCGACCTGGTAACGTTTTGCGGCCGGCACCGCCTCAAAATGCTGACGGTTGCGGAACTGATCCGCTTCCGCCGGCAGCATGAGCGCTACATCGTGCGCGTAGCCGAGACGATGCTGCCCACCCGCTACGGGGACTTCCGCATGATTGCGTATGAGAGCGAAGTTGACGGCGGGGAGAGCCATCTGGCGCTGGTGCGCGGCGAGGTCGATGCGGAAAAGAACAGCGATCCGGTCCTGGTCCGGGTTCACGTGCACTGCGCCGCCGGAGACGTCTTTGCTTCTACTCTCTGCGATTGCCGGCAGGTCTTGCAGATCTCGCTGGAGCGCATCGCCGCCGAGGGACGCGGGGCCGTAATTTACTTGCACAACACCGGCAAAGGTTTCGGTATCGACCGCGCGGTTGAACCGCATCGGCTGTTGCCACATCGCGAAGCCCGGCCGCCCCGAGGCGCCGAGCCACATCGCGGCGGTGAAGAGGACCGGCACCACCAGCGAGTTTTGCGCGAGGTTGGTTTAGGCGGGCAGATTCTGGCCGATCTGAATATGCGCAAGATTCGCCTGCTCTCCAATACCCCGACGCATGTTCCTGCCTTGCAAGGATTCGATCTGGAGATTGTCGAACAGGTCCCTCTGGAGCTGAAAGAAGATACCTTAACCATTTCGACCGACCGATAGAAGCACTCCCCGCACAACCGGTCAGCTTGGAACTTCGTTGCACGGCAGAGGCAGGTCGAAGCCACGGCGGACCAGCTCCCGGCTAAACTGTTCCACATCTTCAAAGACAATACCGTGGAGGCCCGCGGCCTCCGCTCCGGCCACATTGGGCGCCAGGTTGTCGATGAACAGTGCCTCATCCGGCCGCACCCCAAGCTCGTCGACCGCGTGCAGATAAATAGCGGCATTTGGTTTCACGATGCCGATCTCGCAAGACCAGATCCTCTTGTCAAACTGGGCCAGCCAGGGAAAGCCTCGCCTCATCGCATCCAACACTCCGTCGCCGATGTTGGAAAGCACGGCGGTAAGCAATCCTGCGCGCTTCAGATCTTCCGTCCAGGCCAGCATCGACTCGTTCACGTCCATCCACATCCGGGCGTCGCATTCGGTCAGCTGCTCCAGTTGCGCCGAGGTAAAGTTCTTTCTCTCCAGTTGCGCAATCTTCTGGAAATAAGCGCGGCTATCGAGAAGGCCGGCATCGAATTCCAGCCGCAGGTCCCAATAGTGCTTATCGAAGAGAGCTTCCGGCATTGCGGCAATCTCCAGCATCTCGCGGTGGACGGCGGCGTTGGCCGGCTTGCTGATAACCTCTCCATAATCGAGGATGACGGCGCGAATGGACATCGGTCGGAAACTCCTGAGCGAGGATGATCGCTGATTCGTATTATCCGGTGTCCCATGTGCAACGTCCTAATGTCAGAGGTGGAGACCAAGGTCACTGCGGAGGCGTGTGCAGGGTGGAGTTTTCAAGAAGGACTGACTGGGATTTACGCGCAACGCAGTGGGCGGAGGAACTGGAGAAGAGGCGCGCCTCCGGAGCCAGAATCATTGACCTCACCGCTTCCAACCCCACGCGCTGCGGCTTCCGCTATGAGCCCTCGCAGGTTCTCTCTCCCCTGGTATCTCCCACAGCGCTGCTCTATCGTCCTGATCCGCGCGGCAGCCTGAAGGCGCGGCAAGCCATTTCCCGCTACTATGCGGCGCGTGGCTGCGAGGTGGACGTCTCGCGGCTGCTGATGACCGCCAGCACCAGCGAGGCCTACAGCTATCTCTTTCGGCTACTCGCCAATCCAGGCGATGAGATTCTGATCGCCCAGCCAAGCTATCCGCTTCTCGATTTTCTTGCCCAACTGGACGATGTGCGGCTCACGCCCTATGGGCTGCTTTATGACCATGGTTGGCAGATCGATTTGGAGGGGTTGCGGCATCAGCTCAACTCCCGCCGGACAACCGGCCAGGGAAGCAGGATCAAAGCCATCGCTCTTGTCCACCCCAATAACCCGACGGGACACTATACCCGATCGGCCGAGCGGGCGGCGCTGGAGTCGATCTGTCGCGAGTACGATCTTGCGCTCATCGTCGATGAGGTCTTTCTGGATTACCCGTTCTCCGCGCCGGAGAGCAGTTTCGCCGCCGGAGAGCACGCCGTACCGACCTTCGTGCTCAGCGGAGTGAGCAAGATTGCCGCACTGCCACAGATGAAAGTGGCGTGGATCGCCGCTTTCGGGCCGGATCGCGAACGAACCGCGGCCTTGGACCGGTTGGAGGTGATTGCCGACACATTTCTTTCGACCAGCGCACCGGTGGAGTGCGCGCTCCCCGGCTGGCTTGAGGGTGGCGAGGGGCTGCGAAAGCAGATCCGGGAGCGTACCCAGCGGAATCTGGCCGCGCTGGATGGCGTGCTCGCTGGTTCTGCCGGGGGTGGCCACCCGCCGGTCAACCGGCTTCACGTCGAGGCGGGTTGGTACGCCGTGCTGCGCGTCCCCGCGATCGCCGGAGACGAGCAGATAGCTTTGGAACTTCTCACGCGCCGAGGAGTCGCCGTACACCCCGGGGAATTCTTCGGCTTCTCAGAGCCAGGCCGACTGGTGGTGAGTCTGCTGCCGAGCGAAGAGGAATTCCTAGAGGGAGTCCGGCTGCTGATTGAAGAGATTGGGCGCCAATAGCAAGGAATCAAGATTGTCAATAGCGCCTATGGGGCATTCATGCTGCGGTTTACATATCTTGGGCATCAGACTGATTCATATACACTTATATAATTATATAAATAGAAGATAATTGCCATGGCTGCAAAAATGAGGTTTTTGGCTCCTCCCGCGATAGCGGACGTGTCATGTTTTGGAGACAGACGTGCTAGCGCCGTGGATTCCTCTTACCCAAGATCTTGGAGGAAGGGATTTCTCTCCTTTTCCTCCCCGATAGTGGTTTCCGGGCCATGGCCAGGGACCACGTGGGTCGCATCCGCGAGCGGCAGCAGGCGTTCCTGAATTGAGCGCAGAATCAGGCGTTCGTCACCGCCAGGAAGATCGGTGCGGCCGATGGAGCCGGCGAACAGCGTGTCGCCGGCCAGCAGCAGATTGTGCTGCGGAAAGTGCAGACAGATGCTGCCGGGCGTATGGCCGGGGGTGTGCAGGATCTCTCCCGAGAGCTTAGGCAAGCCGATGCGCAGGCCTTCGGCCGCCGCAACGTCCGGCGCAGCCACCTCGGGCACCGGCGCGCCAAGCCACGCGGCCTGCATCTCCATCATGCCCAGCAATCCCAAATCCTGTTCGTTTAGATAGATGGGCGCTCCCGTGGCCTTTTTCAATCGCGCCGCGCCCCCCACATGGTCGATGTGGGCGTGGGTGACGATGATCTGCTTTAGCGCGAGGCGATGGTGCGCGAGGCGAGCGAGGATCCCGCTTACGTTGTCGCCGGGGTCGACGACGATGGCCTCACCTGTCGCCTCGTCTCCGAGGATGGTGCAATTGCACTGAAGCTGGCCGACAGGAAAGGTCTCGCGAATCATGGCTCGATTGTAGAGCGGGGGTCCGCATTCCTCTAATCCCGCCTCCGGCGCAGATGCCCCAAAAGGAAATGCGGGTACAATTTCGCCGGTGCGGCTCCTGGCGTCAATCGCGGCGTTTCTGGCCTGGTTGGCCCTGGTGCTGCAACTCTACCCGATGCTCGTTCAGTCGCCCCCCGATGCCATGGCCATTGCGGCGACCGTCGTCTCCTACTTCAGCTTCTTCACCATCTTGACCAACTTGGCTATGGGCGCGCGTTGGGGAAAGCCGCGCTCTTCGTAGGAGTGTTTCTGGGCGCCGGCTTGATTGCGGTGGCGCTGGGACGCTGGGTGACGCGGCAACCGAAAGGCGAACGGAGCTGAGAGAACCCGGGCTTCCTCGGTGCGGAGGCTTCCAGTTGTTTGCATCCGCCGGAGTCTCGGCGCATCCTTGAGAGTTCTGCCGTTGCAGTCTGTTGCACCAGCATGCAGGCGCGGGGCATTCTTTAGTATTACGCCGGCGGCGTTTTTTGATAGGCAGGCTGGCCGGAAGCCCCAAAGACGAATGGAGCCAAAATTATGTCAATACGGCCGGTACGAAAGCTGATTCAGTCCAAGCCGACACTGGAAGGCGCGGGAGTCCATCTGCGCCGCGCCTTCGGCTTCGGCAATACCACGGAGTTCGACCCGTTCCTGCTGCTCGACGATTTCCGCAATGACGTGCCGGAGGATTACCTGGCGGGTTTTCCCTGGCACCCGCACCGCGGCATTGAGACGGTGACCTATGTGCTCGCGGGAACCGTGGAGCATGGCGACAGCATGGGCAACCGCGGGGCGATCGGCGCCGGCGACATTCAATGGATGACCGCGGGTAGCGGGATTATCCATCAGGAGATGCCCAAGGGCGATCATGCCGGACGGATGCATGGCTTCCAGTTGTGGGCAAATCTTCCCTCCTCGCTCAAAATGACGCCGCCGCGGTATCAGGAGATCAAGGCCGGAGAGATTCCCGAGATCACCGACGATGACGGCACGCGCGTGCGCGTGATCTGCGGCGATTTCTGGGGCAAGGTCGGCCCGGTTGAAGGCATCGCCGCCGACCCGATTTATCTGGATGTCTCGGTGCCGCCCGGCCGCAGGAAGGCTCTGCCGGTCGAAACCAAGCGCCACGCCTTTGCCTACGTCTTTGCCGGTAGCGGTAAGTTTTGCAATGCCTCGGGACCGCTGGCGGTGCCGACGGAGCGCGTCCGCTGGGCTGACACCACGCCTCCCCTGCAGGTGGACAATCGCTCGCTGGTGCTCTTTGACCGCGGCGACGAGGTCGAAGTGCAGGCCGGTCCAGATGGCATCCGCTTTTTGCTGGTCTCCGGCAAGCCGCTGGAGGAGCCGGTCGCCTGGTATGGCCCGATTGTGATGAATACGCAACAGCAACTGCAGCAGGCCTTCGAGGAGCTTGAGCGCGGCACCTTTTTGGGCGCAAAGGGCGATTCGGAGAAGAAGGGGTAGCATGATTGGCAAATCTTCAGAGAAAGTAGTGCTTGTGGCCGGCGGAACCGGCGGGCTGGGCCACGCGGTCAGCCGGGCCTTTCTGGACGACGGCGCGAGAGTTGTCGTTACCTATCGGTCCGAAGCGGAGTTCGCGGCGCTGAAAGACGCTGCCGATGCGGAGGGCGCTCTGCTCGAGGGCGATGCGGTCGATGTCACGGATGCGCAGGCAGTCGAGGCCTTTGTTGGAGTGATCCTCACGCGACACGGCCGGTTGGATGCGATGGTGAATACGGTGGGCGGCTACGCCGGGGGCCTCAAGGTATGGGAGACAACCCCGGAGATCTTTAACCGGATGCTGGACCTGAATCTGCGCTCCGGCTACACGCTCGCGCGAGCGGTTGTCCCGGCCATGCTCAAGCAGGGCGCCGGGGCAATCGTGAATGTTGCGGCCAAAGCGGCCGTGGACCACGCCGCGGGCGCCGGAGCTTACGCCGCTTCGAAGGCGGCGGCAGTGGCTCTGATCGATTCGCTCGCTGCCGACCTGAAGGGAACCGGCGTCCGGGTGAACTCTATCCTCCCCAGCATTATCGACACCGAAGCCAACCGCAAGGCGATGCCTGGCGCCGACTTTGCGAAGTGGCCCAAGCCCGCTGAGATTGCCCGCGTCATTTTGTTTCTCTGCAGCCCCGCCGCGCAGCTCATCCATGGCGCGGCCGTGCCCGTCTACGGCGGGGGTTGAACGCGCAGGTTAAGCGGGGCGGGATAAGCAAACCCGCCGCGCCGCCTCAAAATAATACCTTCAATGCGAATTGGATCTGGCGCGAAGTTGTGGACGTTGCCGTGATTACTCCGGCCGTCGGAGACGGTTGCGTGGCCGAGGAATACACGATGGCATTGGGTGTAGCGAAATTGGCATGGTTCAGCACGTTGAAGAACTCGGCCCGGAACTGCAGCCGGACGCGCTCCGTGATCGCCGTCTCTTTGAGCGCCGAGACATCCAGATCCGCCAGCCCGGGTCCGTTAAGCGAATCGCGTCCGGCATTCCCCAATGTTCCGGCGGCCGGCGCGCTGAAGGCCGTCGGATTGAAGTACTGGGCCACGCTTCGCCGATAGAGTTTGCCGTGAAATCCAGGATTGACATTCGGCCGCACCGGATTGCGGCTGTCGCCGCTTCCCGTCGGGTTGTAACCCAACTGCGGAGAGAAGGGAAATCCAGTCTGCATACTGGCGATTGCGCTGACCGTCCATCCGTAAACCGCCTTGGCCGGCAGTCCTCTCAAGGTCCTTGGTAGGGCGGGAAGCCGATAGATCGCGTTGATCGCCGCGAGGTGGCGCACGTCATCCGCCGCCGGGCCCCAATCGAACGCCGTTCGGAGGGGGTAGGAGACATAGGCCGGCGTATTTCCGCTGACGCTCGTATTCCATGCCGAGCCGTCGTCGAGATCCTTGGAATAGGTGTAAACGACGCGTCCCGAAAGCCCATGGAACTCTCGCAAGCGCAGGTCCATCTGCAAACCGTTGTAGGAGCTGTCGCCGCTCGAGATCCACGAAGTCGTATTGGAGACGGCTGGATTCGCCTTGGGTGCATTGGGTGGGTAGAAGGGCCAGCCGCTGGGCTGGAGAATAGGCGCCGGTTCGTTCAGATCCGCGGAGAGGATCTGGTGGTAGCCGTGCGAGCCGACATATCCGGCGGTGAGCGAAGAGCCGCCGGGCAGAGCTTGCTCCACCCGTAACGTCCAGGAAAGCAAGGTCGGCGTCTGGAGGTCGGTCTGAACTGAGCTGGGGGAGATCAAGCTGCCCGCCGGAGGCGCGGAGCCGGGCGTGATGGAGAGGCCCTGTAGCGTAAAGGGTTTGACGGTCTGGGTGGTATTGAAGGGAGCTGTCTGGTCCAGACGGTAGTCAAGTGTATCTAGAAGAGCGCGCTGCACGGCGAAGGCTCCCCGAACCGCAGTCTTGCCTTTGCCAAAGAGATCATAGGCAAAACCAATTCGCGGTTCGGGCAGAAATTTGGCGCGGTTTTTGGTCAGTGCGGAATGACCTACGAAGGGAGTTGTCGCGATCACGCCATCGGTAAAGAGATAGTTCGCCGCGCGCCCCTGAGCCTCGTTCCAACCATCCGTGGATTCAAACCGTATGCCGAGGCGCAGCTCAAACCGTTTAGAAGGATGCATCGTGTCTTGAACAAAGCCGGCGCCTTCCAGCGAGCGCCAGCCCATCTCGGTGGGCGACGGCACAACCGTGAAGGTCGCACCCTGCCCGCGCAGGAAGTCCGCCAGAGTGCTGAAGGAGGCCTGCCCATACTGGTTCTGCGCCAGATTGTCGTTGGCCTGGATCCGCTGAATCCATGCCCCGGCTTCGATCTGGTGCGCTCCAAGAGTCCAGTAAACGTGGTCGTCGTAGGTAAACAGATTGCGGATGGTCGAGTTGTTGCTGCCAACGTTGCTGCCTGCCAAAGTGATTTGTGAGCTGCCGTTGGAGGCGGTGCTGCCGGAGATCACGATGGAGCCGATCGGTTTTCCCACAACCCAGCCGGGCAGGTTCGCGGGTACGATTCCGTTGAAAAAATAGCCGGCGCGCGAGAAGCCCGCCCGCGCGGTATTTAGGAAGTTACTCGAAAAGACGTGCCGCTCTTCCAGGCTCAGCACCTGTTCGCGCAGGCTTTCAAAGACCGAACTAAGCGGATTGGCGCTGGGAGTCGTCGCCGCGCTGTCGTCGATGGTGTAGACGGAGGAAAACGTGTCCGCGCCGCTTAGATCGGCGTCGGCTCGGGCCGTGCCGAAGTCCTCGCGAATGTGCTGCAGCGGATTGCTGAAGGCCTCGCCGATGCCGTCGCCCAGCTCCGGCCCATTCTGCGCCGGCCATAGCGCCAGCAGAGGCGCCGCTGCCGCGGCTACCCCCACGTAGTTCTCATTGCCGGCCGAATCCGGTAGATAGCCCAAGCGCGCGCGGTTGTCCGGCACAAGAGTGACCTCGCTGATGCCAAGGGTTTGCCGGTAACCTTCGTAGTTGGCGAAGAAGAAGACTTTGTTTTTGCGCGCCGGGCCTCCCAGCGCCGCGCCAAATTGGTCGCGCTGAAACGGGGGAATCTTCGGCTGATCGAAGTAATTGCGGGCGTCCAACGCGCTATAGCGCAGAAACTCATAGAAGGAACCGTGAATGTGATTGGAGCCCGAGGCGGTCACAATGCTAACCTGCGCGCCCGTCCGCTTTCCATACTCAGCGCCATAGGCGTCGCTAACCACGTTAAACTCCCGCACCGCGTCCACTCCCAGCAACTGTCCGCTGGTTCCGCCAGGGGTTACGTTGATAAGTGAGGCCCCGGTGTACTCGATGCCGTTCAGAAGAAACAAATTGTCCTGCGGACGGTGGCCACTGACCACGAACATATTGCCAACCGAGGAGTTCGAGGTCCCGATTGAACCCGAACGCTCGTTGGTGTAATTCACGGTTGCCGGGTTCAACACCATCAATTGGTCAAAGCTGCGGCCGTTAAGGGGCAACTCTTTCACCTCGCGCTGTCCAACGAGCCCGGAGGTCTCCTGAGAGGACAGATTCACGGCCTGAGGTCTTTCCTCCACGGTGACTTCCTGGCTCACTTGGCCGACGGCGAGAGTGAAGTCAATCTGCAGCTGCTGCCCCACAACCAGAGTGATGCCGGTCTTCTGCTGCGTTCCAAAACCGTCTTTCTGCGCCACGATCCGGTAGGGCCCGACCGGAAGCGCCGCGGCCGTAAAGCGTCCGTCCCCAGCGGTAACCAGGCCGCGCACTGCCCCCGTTTCTGTATTCACCACGGTGATCGCAGCGCCTGCGATGGCCGCATGCTGTATATCCGTCACGGTTCCGGAGATCGACGCGCTGACAACCTGCGCCGGCGAATAAGGCAGCAGGAAAAGGAAAAGAATAAACGCAACGGTTTTCTTGTAATTGGCAATCGGCGGCATGAGCTTCTCCCAAAAGTTGGCAATGCGCAAACGTGGATGCCCACGGCGAGCCATACGCATTGCGGGCGTCGCCTAGGACGTCAAAAGTTTGATTGCGGAAGCCGGCCGCTTTGCTCCTAGCACACAAATTGCTCCCCGGTTCGCTTTCGGCACATGGCGCAGGGCGGCACGCGCGGAATCAGGGTGCACTGATGAAGTGAATGGCTAGAGCGGAAGCGCCGGCGGGGGACAACAACCGCCCAGCCGGACGAAAATGCGGTTCGGCAGCGGAGAGATGGAAAACGAGTTATGCGGCGAAAGAGTCATACCGTACATACAGGCAGGGAAGCGATCTGCCGGAGCAAATGAGCTTTTGAGCGCATCGTTCCCACAAAATTCGAAGCGATGCTGCAGTTTATCGAATGAGCACTAAAAAGACAGAGAACCCGCTTTAGAGCAGAGAGCCGCACATACAGCAACAGGCTGCAGGCCGGTAATACTCACGGAGCGCGACGAAGCGGGATGCCATGAGTGAGAGCATAGCGCTGCTCAACCAAAGAGTCAATTCACCTGAGAACGGATTCTCCTACTGCTGTCTTTGCCTAAAAGTGAGAGAGGCGCGGCTGCCGTGAGCAAAAGCCGCGCCTCTTACAGCCACTCGGAAATGGGGGAGCAGCGCCTGTAGATAGCTTTTAAGTTAGCGGCACGAGCGGTCGCGGTTTTCGGTTTGCCGCGACTGCTGCTCGTTCCCCTACGAGGGCTCTCCGCGGTACTCCACGGCGATCATGGTGATGTCGTCAGCCTGGGGTGCGCTGCCGGTGAAGGCGCGGACGGCCACGCGGACAGTTTCGGCGAGCTGCGCCGCTGAGACGCCGGCGCATCCGCATAGCAGCTCGCGCAGACGCTCCTCCCCGAACATCTCATCGGCCAAATTGTTTGCCTCCGAGACGCCGTCGCTGCAGATCACCAGGAAATCGCCGGGACCGAGCGATGCACGCGACGCAACGAACTCCGCGCCGGCAAACATTCCAACCGGGAAGTTCGCGCCCTTGAGTTCCTCCACCTTGCCGGAGGCGCGGCGGACGAGCGGCGGAACATGGCCCGCATTGACGTATTCAAGATGGCCTGCAGGGTCGAGCACGCCGTAGAAGAGCGTCGCATAGCGATCGCTGGCCGACCGGTCGCAGAGATATTGGTTTACGCGTCGCGTGATCTCCGGGAGAGGCATGTCCAGCGTGGCCGTGGTGTAAAAGACTCCCTGCAGCAGCGTGGCCAAAAGGGAAGCCGCAATGCCTTTTCCCGACACATCCCCGACGAAAAACCCAAATCGCCCATGGCCCAGTTCGATCACGTCGAAGCAATCGCCGCCCACCTGGTAGCAGGCAAGGGTAAACGCCTCCACCTGCAAATGTGGGATTCGGGGCAGCGATCGGGGCAGAAGCTGCCGCTGAATCTGGCTGGCAATTTCAATTTCGTGATCGAGCCGGGCCTTGGCCCGTGCGGTGGAGAACAGGCGCGCATTCTCGATCACCGTCGCCGCTTCGTGCGCCAGCGCCCGCAAGACCTCTCGGTCCGCATCGCTGAAGGGAGCCGAAGACGAGCGGCTGTCCAAATAGAGCACTCCGAGTAGCTCCGACTCGTTCGCCGTGAGCGTGGCGTCAATGGCCGAGATCGTCGATCGCTTCTCGATGGGAATGGCAACAATGGTCAGCAGGGAAAGGGAAGCGACGCTGGCCTGCTGCTCCTCCGCCGGCAGACCGCCGGCATCGCTCACAATCAGCTCGCGATGCGAGCGAATCGCCCGTCTAAGGACACCGGCCGAGATCTGCAACGCTTCGGGCGGAATCGTCTCGCCACCTTCGCGCCGGGCAACGGTTGGTTGAAGCTCGCCCTCAGCATCATAGAGCAAGAGCACACCGCGTTCGGTGTGCGTGAGTCGAACCGCCGCGTCCACCACGGCGGCCAGCATATCTTCCAGCGACAGCCGCGAACCCAAAGTGTGCGCCACATCCAGAAGCACGCCGAGCTGATGGAGTTCTCGCGTGCCCGGAGGAGTTTCCGCCGGCGTCTCCACGCGCTCGATCAACTCCTCAATCGTCGCCTCGTCGCCGAGGTAGACAAGCTTGAAGGATTCCGGAAGACAGAAATCGATGACGTCTTTGGTCTGCAGCAGACGCGGCTCGGCGACCGTTTCTCCATTGACGCAAGTCCCCCGCCGGCTGCCCAGGTCTTCCAAAAAATACTCGCCGCCCGCGATGGTGATCTGGGCGTGCAGGCGGCTGATGCGGTTGTCGCGGAGAGAAAGTTCGATGTCTGTTTGGCGGCCGATGCGGAAAGGGAAGGTCGCGAGGAGCACTTCCCGGCGGGCTCCGGTTGGATCGAGTACAAGAATACGGGGTGGTAACGGCATGGCTGGTTCCTACTTTAGCGGGGAAAAAGATCGTAGCGATGGCGGCGAATCGCCAGCTATCTGGGGCCGCACTCATCTTAGAGCATTTTTTGGTGCTCGGTGTCTGAAGCCGGAGTCAGGGAAGGATCCGTATAGGTTTTTGGCCCCCACATGGGGAAGGCGGATTTCCTTGATAGAAAATCCGCCTTTCCGCCGTGGGGTATTGTTGTACCGATTCCGCTCTACCGGTTCGGGCGGTTCCGGTCTTCGGTGTGCTTTGCCTGGCGCTTTTCGGACTTCGCGGTGCGATCGTTTCGTGCAGCCGCGGTGCGGTCGTTGTTCGCATTATGCTTTTCGTTGTAGATCGACCTGCTCACATTGTTCTGCCGCTGGTTGATCTGGTGACGTTCCTGCGAGGTGAGCGAGCCGCCGTTGGCAGCGCGGTCTGTCCGTGCTTCGCGGTTGATAGTGGCATCGCGGTTCTCCACCTTGCGCGTCTCGCCCGGAGTAAGTTGACCTGAATGAACGCCCTGCGAGATGCGTTGCTGCTGGTTGCCTTGACGGCCGTTGACTTCATTGCCACGGCCGAAGCCATCCCGTGCATTCCGCGACGCCCGATCCCGGAAGGAAATCTGATTGGAGGTGGGCTGGTAATGCCGCTCGTTCATGGCTGCGCGCTCCTGAGCGGTGGGCCGCGCCGACATGCCGCCAGGACCATTAAAGCTCGCGCGGTTGTCGATGACGGTGCGATTGATCACCGTCCGATCGACATAGGTGTCGTGAATGACCGTGGTTTTTACGCGCACCACGGCGGTGTTATAGCGGAAGATACCGCCCTCCCACCTGCCGCCGTAGAAGCCGACGCCGGTGTAACCGAAGCCGTAATGAACGCCGCCGTAGAAGCCGACGTGGGGACCCCAGTAACCGGCATGCCACATGTATGCTCCGCCCACGAAGCCCCAGTAACCGGGTGTCCACAACAGTCCGGGTCGCGGCGGCGCGACCCAGACGCCGCGCACCCAGTAATAGCCGTTAGGACCATAGGCCCAGTAGCCCGGCGTCCAGAGATATCCTGGGGTGGGGCATGGCGGCTGCACATAAACCGGCAGCACCGGCGGTGCGATCCGCACCGATATGCCAATGCCGATTTGCGAGAAGGCCGCCATCGGCGCCGCGGTGAGACAAAGCGCTAAACAAAGATTACGAACCGTACATATCCTCATAAGTGCTCGCTTGCCGTTTGGCGTGATTCTGATGGTTCTGCTTATTCTCTGAATGGTTCTGCTTATTCGTTGTTCGCCGCTGGAGGAGCGCCGGCCTGCTTTTGCCGGCGCATCTGCCGGTTGGCGCGGCGTTCTTGCTCCCATTGCTGGTATTGCTGCTTTTGTGTATCCGTCAGGATCGCCTCAATCTTGTTTCGGCTCTCCCGCTGGATCTTTTGAACCTGGGCTCTCCTCGCACGAGGAGTCAGTTCCGGATTGCTTCGCGCTTGCTCAAGCTTTTGCCGGCGCGCTGCCAGAATCGGTGCAAGGGCGGATTCCTGCTCCGGAGTAAGAGCCAGCCTCTTGGCCAACGATTTCGCCTCGCGCTCCGGGTTAGGAGTGCGTTTGGGCCGCGGGCTAGCGGTCTCTGCGCCGCTGGGCGGAGCTTCATTGGATTGCGCATTGCCTGGTTGCGCATCGTTCGTCTGCGAACCGGATGCGGGCTGCGATTCCACCGAGGATGGAGGAGCGCCCGCCGCGGGTTGATCTTGCGCGAGCAAAGCACCGCCGGCGAGACCGAAAATCATAGCCGAGCCAAGAGCCATTGAGAGCGTAACGATTCGCATGTGGATACTCCTGAGAAGTCCTGAATTCTTGCCCACGTGATGTGCAAACACAAGGATCCCAGTGAAGTTTCGGCTTGCTCCAGTTGAAATTCAGCGAGCGTTTCTTGGTTATAGGCGTGCTGCCGCCAAGGCGGACGCATCTCCGCTCTCCTGTCTCGCCCGGTTATGCAGGCGCGTAATCACACTGAATGGGGACATTTTCCTGCGGATTACAGCTGCGCCTAACTATGAAGGCCGCCTACTCCCGGTTATGCTGCGCCGCGAGGGAGGGCAGTCCCCATGCTTTCTCCAACGCCTTATATTTGGCCGCCGGCAATTGCACCAACAGCGGTTGCCGGTTGGGGTCCAACCAACCGAGCAGAATCTTTATCTGTTCCTTAGCCGTGGCCGTGCAGCCTGTGGTTGGCTTTCCCGGACCAGACCAGACGTCCAAAAAGACACATGAGTCGTCTCCGGGATGAACTGGAGTCGCATTCTGCTGGATGATCAGGCCCCAATCAAAGGAACTCACTCCCTGCATCGGCTCGGCGCTCTTCCAGTCGGGCGGGATCGCAGCGTGGGAGAGCACACGGTTGTAGAACTTCGATTTCGGATCGTTGACGCATTCGGTTGAGGAGTCAAGGCCCCGATAGGGCATTCGCCAGCCGGGCGGCTCCTGGGCGGCGCTGCCGAAGGCCGGACCCACGCGGAAGACGCCGGCGGGCGACCGCAGGTCGCCTTCTTTCTTTGCCGGATCATCTGCAGTTCTCGCTGTTCCTGGATCGGGGGGCACGAATATATCGGAGTCCTGAAGAGCGGCATCCTCCACATTCGGCTTCGGCCGTTCCTCCTCCCAACCCAGGCCATTCTTACCAACCACTACTCCGATGGCATGGCCTACCACTCGCCATGCCATGTCCGGCTGGGAGCGCTCATACCGGTGCAGTACCCCCGTCTGGGCGGTCCACGCCGGGGTGGTAACTACGAGCAACTGGGTGGAATTTCCCAGAACCGAAATCTCGCGATGATGAAGAACCTGTGCGGAGGCCGGCTGCCAGAGCAGGGTGAGAAGGGTCGAGAGAAACAGCCAGGCCGGCAGGTTCAAATAGCGGACCCGGAGATGCGCTCCGGCATAGGAGGTTGCTCCGATCCTGCGCGCGGGCGAGCGCCGGAAGGCGGCATTGGATTCAGGCTGTTCCTTTGGCGAGGGTAATCTGACCGGGATCATTAGATAATCCAAAAAATGATGGTCCAAAGAGTCGGAGAGCCCCACATTCGAACGGGCGCGCATGTGCGGGGCTTAGAGCGGAGTCACGATCGCTACGCCCCGAGCCAGATGGACCATACGCGGCTTTTCCGTCAAGGAAAGCCGCACCTCACTTCGGCTGGGTATTGATCCAAGCGAGCCTACCTGACATTATGCTGTATCGGAGAACCACTCTGCCAAAGAGTGCGAGCCCCTCTGACCAAAGAGTGCAACCCTACCCAGGCCTTATCTGCGGGCCTGGCCAAAACTTCACGGTCGTGTTGGCTGCCCGGAGTTTGCTGCAAAATTTGACAAAACCCTATTTCTATACGATATTTAGGGGATGGTTCACACCGCCAGTGCGCGGAGTTGTCGAATGATCAGCGAGTGTTGTCGCTGTCCGTTCCAATTCCGGCATGGGCGTGAAATCTTACGGTAGTCTGCTCTACGCGACGATTGTAAGAGGACTGAATAAAGCTGCCCACTGCCAATCCAGGTATGTGGGCTTTTTCTTTGCCCGCAAACCGCCGATGCGGGGGCTGGGCAGCCTCCGGATACCAGCAGCAAACAGAGCAGGGCACAGCAGCAAGAACCAGGCCAGAAGAAGGGTGAATGGCGACTTCTACCGCACTCGAAGAGACGCAGACAACGCCCCGGTTGAGCCATCTGAGGCTCCTGGAAGCGGAGAGCATCCATATCTTCCGCGAGGTAGCGGCGGAATTTCAGAATCCGGTCATGCTGTACTCGATCGGCAAAGATTCCTCCGTGATGCTGCGGTTGGCACAAAAGGCGTTCTATCCGGGCCCCATCCCATTTCCTTTGCTGCATGTGGATACCGGCTTCAAGTTCAAGGAAATGATCGCCTTTCGCGACTCCTACACCAAAGAGTTGGGACTGGATCTGCGGGTGTGGCGCAATGAAGCGGCGATCGCCGGGGGAGCTAACCCTATCAAACTGGGCACCCAGCGCTGCTGCGGCTTGCTGAAAACCACGGCGCTGCTGGACGGGCTGCGCGAATATGGCTTCGACGCGGCCTTTGGCGGAGCGCGCCGCGATGAGGAAAAGTCCCGCGCCAAGGAGCGCATTTTTTCCTTCCGCGACCGCGCCGGCCAATGGGACCCGAAGAACCAGCGTCCCGAGCTGTGGAACATTTACAACGGCAAAATCGGCCCCGGAGAGAGCATTCGAGTCTTCCCTCTCTCCAACTGGACTGAACTCGACGTCTGGCACTACATCCACCTGGAACAGATCCCGATCGTCCCGCTGTACTTCGCCAAGGAGCGGCGGATGCTGGTGCGCGGCGACAGCTTGATTCCTGTGGAGCAGCCGTTCGTGAAGGGCCTTCCCGGGGAGGAGCAATGGGTTCGCTGCCGGCTGCGCTCTCTGGGCTGCAGCCCATGCACGGGGGCCATTCGCTCCGACGCCGACACAGTGCCGAAGATCATCGCCGAGCTGGTGACATTCCGCTCCTCCGAGCGGGCCAACCGCGTCATAGACCACGATCAGGAAGGTTCCATGGAAATCAAGAAACGCGAGGGCTACTTCTAATGGCGACTTTGTTGGAGGTTCCACAGATTTCTCCCGGCGGGCGTGAATCTGGTGACACGCCGGCGGCATTTTCGATTGCGGAATTCCTGGAGGCCGAGCAGCGGAAGGATTTGCTGCGGCTGAGCACGGCGGGCAGCGTCGACGACGGCAAGTCCACTCTGATCGGCCGGCTCCTTTACGATTCACGCAACGTCTACGAAGATCATGTGCGGTCGGTGACGCGAAACCTGGGGGGCACTGCCAAAGCCTCGATCGATTTCGCTCAGCTCACCGATGGCCTGCGGGCGGAGCGCGAGCAGGGAATCACCATCGACGTCGCGTACCGCTACTTCTCGACGGAGCGCAGGAACTTCATCATCGCCGACACGCCGGGCCACGAGCAGTACACGCGCAACATGGCGACAGGAGCCTCGACGGCGCAACTGGCCATCATCCTCATCGATGCAACCAAGGGCTTGGTCACGCAGTCTCGCCGCCATGTCTATATCACCTCGTTGCTGGGCATCCGGCACCTGGTGGCGGCCATCAACAAAATGGACTTGGTCGATTTTTCTGCTGAGGTCTTCCGTCGCATCGAGCAACAGTTCCGCGATCTGGTAGGGCAGTTGGGCAACGCCGAAGTTACGGCGATCCCGCTGAGCGCGCTGGATGGCGATAATGTGGTCGAGCCCAGCACCCGCATGCCGTGGTATGCGGGCCCGACACTGCTGGAACACCTGGAAGCGGTCCCGGCACGGCACGAAAGCGGCAGCAGCAGTTTCCGGCTTCCGGTGCAGCGGGTAATCCGGCCGCTGCCGGGCCACGCGCAGCCAAACTTTCGCGGCTTCGCCGGGCAGATTGCCTCCGGCAGTATCCATGTGGGCGATTCCGTAGTCGCGCTGCCCTCCGGCCGCGCCAGCCGGGTTGCCTCCATCTCCACCTTCGACGGCGATCTGGAACAGGCCGGCGCGCCGCAGTCGGTTGCTATCACTCTCGACGACGAATTGGACATAAGCCGGGGCGACTTTCTCACCGCTGCCGCTCACCCTCCTCAAGTTGCCAGCCGCCTGGAAGCCTCGGTGGTTTGGTTTGACGGACGGCCGTTAGACCTTAGGCGTAACTACCTGCTCAAGCATGCCAGCCAGACGGTGGGCGTACGGATCGCCGGGATCCGCCACCGCGTCAGCATGCAGAGCCTGGAACACGAGCAAGCAAGCAGCCTGGCCATGAACGACATTGGGCGGGTGGAGATGGAGACGCTTCGTCCCATCTTTTTCGATCCTTACCGGCAGAACCGCATCACCGGCAGCTTCATTCTGATCGATGCGGAAACCAACGCCACTGCGGCAGCCGGGATGATCGAGGGCTTGGCCGCCGGCGGCAATGCGCAGGCCACTCTTGAACGTGCCTCGGCGGTTCACTCCTCCGCGGTGATTCTGGTGCAAGGGGACGGGTTGGTCAGCGCGTTGGAATCCACGCTGCTCGACGCTGGATGCTCCGTTGTTCGCACGCGCCGCCACGATTCAGGACTCTGGCGTGGGCTGCTGGGACTAGGCGTGATCACGCTGGTCGAGGGGGATGCGCGGCGGCAAGGCTCCGATGGCCGTTCCAACGGTGAATCAACTGGGGCTCAGCTGGCGATCTTCTCTCCGGATGCATCGCGCGGCGGCCGGTCGGGCATTGCCGGTTCGCCTTCCGATGCGGAGCCGCATTTTGAAGCCTTGCTGCCCGCAGAGCAGGCTTCAGCATCCGACGTGGAGCGTGCGGCGGAGATCGCGCGCCGGCTGCGGCAAAAGACCATCCTGCGGTCGCAGGCTGCCGAGGGGCACGCGTGAGCGCGCTGGGCGGGCCTGAGATTGTCGCTGCCGCGGCGCTCGATCCGGCCGCGATTCCACTCGCCCGGAAGGTCGAAGCCGCCCGCGCGCTGGTGCGCGAACATATCGCCGCCACCGCTCCGGAGCATATATGCGTCACCAGTAGTTTTCAGGCGGAAGACGTGATTGTCCTCTCGTTGGTGCGGGAGTCTCTGCCGGGAGTTCCCGTGATTTTTCTAGATACGGGCTACCACTTTGCGGAGACCTATGAGTATCGCGATCGCATGGCGCGTGACTGGAATCTGAACCTCGTTAACCTGCTGCCGGAACAGACGGTGGCCGAGCAGGAAGCTCAATTCGGCATCCTGCACCAGACCGATCCTTCCCGCTGCTGCGGACTGCGCAAGGTGGCGCCTCTGTTCAAGGAACTGGAGAAGTACCGGCTGTGGTTTACCGGCTTGCGCCGCGAACAGGCCAAGAGCCGCGCCAACCTCCAACCGCTGGACCATTTCGCCCTGCCCACCGGAAC
>JANWJB010000048.1 GCA_025449575.1 Acidobacteriaceae bacterium | reverse complement strand
TGGCGGCATGATTTCGGATGGAACAGGGAGCAGATATCCCGGGCATTTACGCTGGCGGCGATGTCTGTTGCAGTCTGTTCGCCCATCATGGGCAGGCTTTTTGACCGCTTTGAACCGCGAAAACTGATTGCTGGAATGATGGTGGCTTTCGGATTGGGGTTCGCCTCGCTGGCCGGCCTGACTTCGCATCTCGGCCGTCTCGAGGCCACGGCGGTATTCATCGGAGTCGCAGGTACCGGAACTTACCAATTGGGCTACACTCGCATCGTTGCCAGTTGGTTTGAGCGCCGTTTGGGAGTAGCGTTGTCGGTCGTGGTCGCTGGATCCGGAATAGGATCCCTCTTTATTCCTCCGCTGGCTCAGCATTGCATCACGGTCTACGGATGGCGTCTCACTATCCTCATTCTGGCTCTATTACCGCTGCTTTTGGGCGCGCCGCTCACATTTTTCTTTGCCCCTTTACCTCGTACCCACCCTTCGCGCAAGTCTGCCGGGCCTCAGGCCGGCGTAGCGGCTGGAATCTCATGGCGGCAGGCACTGGCGACTCGCAGCTTTTGGTTGATTGTTCTGGGCGTAGGCTGCGTGTCGCTTGCCGAGAACGGAGTGCTCGTCCATCTGGCTCCAATGTTGAGCGATCGTGGAATGAGGGCGGAAGATGCCGCGTTTATCGTCTCCATTCTCGGCGGCGCAGCCGTGGCAGGACGGTTACTGCTCGGTTGGATACTGGATTATTTTGAAGGCCGCGGCATTGCCATGTGCGCTTTGCTCCTTGCAGGCAGCGGAATCTTCGCTCTTAGCCATGCGCGTTCCTTCCATGCCGCTGCGATTGCCTCGCTAGCCGCGGGTCTGGGGATGGGCTGCGAATTTGATCTGATTCCATACATGCTCAAGCGTTATTTCGGAATGAAGTCGTTTTCAACGGTCTACGGCCTTACCTACTGCATGTATGCCGTCGCCGGAGGAACCGCGCCGTTGCTGCTCGGCTACGTCTATGACGTTACGGGATCGTACACGCGCATTCTGTCCCTATTTTCCATTCTCGCCGCAGTCGTAGCTTTGGCTATGCTAACCCTCCCTGTCTATCGTTATGCCGCTTCATCCCCCAACACCTTCCAACCTCTTTCCATGGAAGCGGAGGAGGCCATTGAACACAACTGAGCAGGCGCCCGTGTATCTTCGCGAAGCCGAGGCAAACCCGCGGCCTTCGATTTCCTCAATATTGAAGACTCGCGGCCCTCTGATGTTGCAGTCAGGGACCCGGATTGGATCTATTTCGGCACGCTCGGGCGCCGGCGAGCATTTCTCAACAAGGGTTTGTACCTGAGCTCGAATCCGGGTATGGGTCAGGGCGGCGTGGGGCTCACGCTTTACAAAAGCATAGACTGAGCACCTGCGCGGCAACTTCCGGATTGGAATGGCGTCGCTATGCGGCGAAGTTTGGTTGAAGCCCCAGCGCATGCACCGCATGGGATTGTTATCTTTCGTTTCCCTTCATGCATGGGCCTTCGCGAAAGGAATGCGCTGTGCGTATTGTAAGTATCGGAGAACTGTTGTGGGATGTGATGGGCGATCAGGAGTTCCTTGGGGGTGCTCCGCTCAACTTCTCGGTATCTTCGCTGCGACTGGGAAATGAGGTCGCATTTATAAGTGCTGTAGGCGCCGATCAGCGGGGAGCACTGGCCATCCAGTCGATTGAAGCGCTGGGGTTGAGCCCGAAGTTTGTCCGCGTCATCCCAGAGCAAGAGACCGGCACGGCGATCGTCACAACCGACAAATCCGGCAATGCGACCTTCGTGATCAAGCGACCCGTGGCCTTCGATTTCCTCAATATTGAAGACTCCCGGCTCTCTGATGTTGCAGTCAGGGACCCGGATTGGATCTATTTCGGCACGCTCGCTCAGACGAGCGCTCGGAATGAGGCACTGCTCCATCGCCTGGTCGCCGGAAGCCCCAAGTCCGGTCGTTTCTATGATGTGAATCTGCGCGAAGGGCATTGGAATCCGGAGCTGGTACAGCGCCTCTCCGGTTTGGCATCCATCATCAAATTGAATGAGTCCGAAGCGGAGACACTTTTTCGCCTCTCCTGCGGGTCGGAGCAGTATTCACCTGAAAAGTTCTGCGGATATTGGTCGAGGATCTATGGGGCAAAGACTATTTGCATCACCCTCGGTGAGCACGGTTGCGCGATCTGGTCCAATGACGGCTTGCAGAACTTCAAAGGATATCCTGTGAAGACCGTCGATACGGTAGGCGCCGGCGATGCTTTCTCCGCAGCCTTTCTCCAGGGCGTGCAACTCGGCTGGCCAATGGAACGGACGGCTTCCTTTGCGAATGCCCTAGGTGCGATCGTCGCTGGCCGGGCCGGGGCGATTCCTTTGTGGACGGTAGAGGAATGCCTTGGGGTAATGGAATCCTCGCGCTCCGACACAAAGAATCGCATAGATGCTTTCCACTGACCCGGTTCTTATTCGCACAGCTCAAGCGGACGACTACAATGGTGAGCGCTACAGAGGAGCAGGCGGTTGGCTGCTGATGGATCAACCATCGAATGCCGGCCAAATGCCGTTTTTCCAGGTATGCAACGGGCGGGATCGTGAAGAGGCTGGTCCGATTCAGGAGGGCTGATGGGGGCCTGCGGCCGGCAAGTTGCTGAATAAGTGAACTTTTTCTAGACGACTTCAACTGAAAAGGATAACGAAGCGATGGATGGATCATCTCGAAGGGCTTTTCTTAAGAACGGCGCCGCTGCATTCGTGGCAGGCGGAGCATTGTTGAACTCGCAATTGCCTCAGGCCATGGCAGCGGCGGCATCTCCGGAACCGGCGGCGGAGGGGGGCGCCTTTACACCGGCATCCACCAACGTTGAGGGAGCGGAATATCCAAGTATCGACGCCCAGTCGCGCCGAGTGAAGTTCCGCATCAAGGCTCCCAATGCACAGAAGGTGCAAATCGTGGTGGGGGGCGGAGGAGGCGAGACCCCGAAGATGGACTTGGTAAAGCAAGCGGATGGCAATTGGACGTTGACTACTCCGCCCATCGTGGAAGGTTTTCACTACTATCCCGTCTATGTCGATGGCTTTGCGGCAACCGATCCAGGCAGCCACACATTTTTCGGCGAGAGCAGGGATATGAGCGGCATCGAGATCCCGTCGCCGCTGGCGTCAGATTCTTTCTATGAGATTCGCGATGTCCCCCACGGCCAGGTGCGGGAGCGGTGGTACCACTCCACCGTCACCGGAACATGGCGGCGGATCTTTGTTTACACGCCTCCCGCTTATGACCATGACACGCACATGCGGTATCCCGTGCTCTATCTCCAGCATGGTGCCGGTGAAGATGAGACAGGATGGTCGAAGCAGGGCCGCGTCAATTTCATACTCGACAATCTGATTGCTTCCGGCAAAGCCAAGCCCATGGTGATCGTCATGTCCCACGGTTACGCCAAGGCTGCCGGCGCTTCCCCGGCTGCCCCCGGCGGAGGCGCGCGTCGTAATCCCATGGCGGGAATGATGTCGTCCGCTTTCGGAGACGACTTGACCCAGGTTGTAATTCCATTCGTGGACAAGAATTATCGCACCCTCACCGATCGCAATCATCGGGCCATGGCGGGCCTTTCCATGGGAGGCATGCAGACATTCATGATCACGTTGGATCACCTAGACCTGTTTTCTTATATTGGAGGCTTCAGCGGAGCGCCGTTCTTCTTCGGCAATAACAAATTCGATGCGAAGACCTCCTTTCACGGAGCCTTTGCCGATCCTGCTGCATTCGCCAAGCGCGTGCACCTGCTCTGGCTCGGTCTGGGAACCACGGAAATGGCGAACATTCATCAATGGGTGATGGCATTTCAAAATGACCTTGTTCAGGCGGGGATAAAGCATGACTTTTATCAATCGCAGGGCACGGCCCATGAGTGGCTAACCTGGAGAAGAGACTTGAATGAGTTCGCACCCAAGCTATTCCGTGCATGAACCCGGGACGGGCCGTTCCCCAGCGCGGCCCTTCTCGTAACTCCCGAAGTTGTCGGCTGCGCGTAAAACCGGAAGAAGATTGATCACGCTTGATCAGGTGCTCGCAATCGCCTTCCAGTCGCGCAGCCGCTCGGCGAGCAGCGCCGCTCGCTGCCGTGCATCACCACTGTCGAGGATGTGCAGGTTCGCGGGAATCGGCGCGCGCGGGTAGGCGCCGGCGGTCCGCGCGTTCAGCTCTGGATCGCTCGCCGAACGCGTGGTGAAGTATCCGGTGGCGTGGTTAGCCGACTCGACTCGAATGGAGAGCAGCCGGCGCAGTGTGGACCGCTCCCAATAAGCTGAAGATAGATCACGCTCAAACCAAGCAACCCCAGTTCTCGACGGACAGTTTGCGCGGAGGTCAGCGCTGCCACAGAATCTGTCCGGCTTCGAGGGGGACGGCCGCGCCTTCTTTATGAGGAATGATGCGCGGAGTGTAATCATTGGCGGAGCGATCGGCGGGAACAACGCTGGAATATGCGTAACCATTTACCGATCCAACCAGCGGTTGATCGCGCTGCATTTCCTGGTGAATCGATTCTCCGCCGGCGACGCCCTCCGCATACAGCTCCACCTTCACCGCGTTCGGATCGAGTTCCCCAAAGTAGACGTGAACTGTAAAAAGGAGGAGATCCTTTTCCTTTTCTACTTTGAGATCCCCGAATCGCAGTCCTGTCCAACGCTGTTCTATCTGCCGAGACCAGGCGCGCAGCTGCTCCCCGAGTGCGCCGTCTCTTTCGGTGCGTTCCCGATACATCTTTGCCGCCGGCAGGTAATGATTTTGGGTGTACTCGCGGACGGCCCGGTTGGCTGAGAATCTGGGAGTGAGCCGCGCCATGCTTTCCCGCATTTTGGCGATCCAGGCGGATGGAATGCCGTGCTCGTCCCGCCGATAGAATGCGGGAACGATCTCCTGCTCGAGCAAGCAGTAGAGCGTATTGGCCTCGGCCGCATCCCACGCGGGATCCTCTCCATGTTCCTCCCCATCGCCAATCGCCCAGCCTACCTCGGGCGTGTAGGCTTCCGCCCACCAGCCGTCCAACTCGGAAAGGTTCAACCCGCCGTTGACCAGCACCTTCATGCCGCTGGTTCCGCAGGCTTCCCATGGACGACGCGGTGTATTGATCCACAGGTCGACGCCTTGGATCAGGCTCTCCGCTTTGCGCATGTCGTAATCAGCCAAAAATACGACATGCGCGCGTGCTTCCGGACGGCGCATGAACTGGAACCATTGCCGGATCATGGCCTGGGCGGCGAGATCATGAGGATGCGCTTTGCCCGCCAAGACCAGCTGTACGGGGAATCGGCTGTTGGTCAAAATCCGGAGAAGCCGCTCGGGATCATGCAAAAGAAGATTGGGGCGCTTGTAGGTGGCGAAACGCCTTGCGAACCCAATGGTGAACACATCCGGATCGAAAATAGCTTTCCCGGCGGCAATCTCCTCGTCCGCGGCGCCCTGGGCTGCCAGTTGCCTGGCGAAGGACGTTCTTGTCTCTTCGATCAGCGACTTGCGAGCGGAACTACGCATCTGCCAGAGGTCGGCATCCTTCACTTTGCGCAAAGTTTGCTCCAAACTCGAGGGCATTTCGCGCCAACGTTCTTTCCCGCATGAAACCGTCCAGAGCTGATCGGAATGCACCGAGTCCCAGCTGGGGACGTGCACGCCGTTTGTCACATATCTGACTGGGACCTCCTGTTGCGGCCAGCGAGGGAAAAAAGGTTGGAACAGCGCGCGGCTGACTTCTCCATGAAGACGGCTCACGCCGTTGATGCTGCCGCTGCCTCGGAGAGCGAGATAGGCCATGTTGAAAAGCTCTTGATCGTCGTCCGGATTCAGCCTCCCGAGGGCAAGCAATGTCTCGAGAGAAATCCCCAGATCGGCCTCGGCATATTGCCGAAAATATTTTGCTATCAGCTCCGGTGGAAACCGGTCGAACCCGGCGGACACCGCCGTATGAGTGGTGAAGAGATTCCCAATCCGGGTGACGGTCATGGCCAGATCAAAATCCTTGCTGTGATCCTTCATCCAGCATCTGGCTCTCTCCAGCACTGCAAACGCGGCATGTCCCTCGTTCAAATGGCAGATTTCGGGGTCGAGGTTTAGGGCGCGCAGGAGCTGCCATCCACCAATCCCCAGCACCAACTCCTGCTGGAGGCGCAGCTCCTCGTCGCCTCCATACAGTTGACTGGTGATCCCGCGAGCGGCGGCCTCATTGGCGGGAACGTTGGTGTCCAGCAAATACAGCTTATTTCTTCCCACCTGTACCTGCCATGCTCGAACCCACAGCCGCGATCCTGGTAACTGGATCGAAAGCCGTAGCCACTCACCATTCGCTGTGCGGACCTGCACAATTGGCAATTGCCCCGGTTCGTTATATGGGTAAAGTGCCTGCTGCTTTCCGTCAGCGGAGAGCCGTTGCCTGAAATAGCCCTGTTGATACAGCAGGCCCACGGCAATGACGGGCGCTCCGAGGTCGCTTGCCGCTTTCAGCTGGTCTCCAGCCACATTCCCTAAGCCGCCGGAGTAAATGGGGAGAGCTTCGCTCAACATATACTCCATGCTGAAATAGGCAGCTAACTTGAGTGCCGAATGGGGATGCTCATTATGAAACCATGCTGGAGCTTCGAGAGTCTTTTGCTCTTCGAGAAGCCTCGTCAAAAGAGTTTGAATAGAAGGGTCCATCATCACACTCTGTAGTTTTTGCGGCGAAGCGCTCTGCAGAAGGATCCATGGATTATGAGTGAGTTCCCAAAATTGAGGATTGATCGCTTGCCACAGTTCATCGGTCGAGTGGTTCCACGACCATCGCAGGTCGAGTGCTAAACGGACAAGCGTGTCGAAGGCCTGCGCCTCCCTCCCGCCGGTTTCGGACATCTCATTGCTCATCGGGACTCCTTGGCGGCGCTTGGCCGTATAGTCTTTGCGCTGGGCTTCGGAGCGCGGCCAACGGTCTCCTCTTCGAACTGTTCAACGTGCTCTCACGATGTGCTATTCGAGCCATCGGCGTCGGCTCTTTCCCTGTTGCAAGCCGGACTTGCCTGATCAACATCTTGTAGCAGTTTGATGCATTCGTCGAGCACGATGACGCGATCACGAATGGGATTCTGTGTGCTTCGCAGCTTCTCGTTCGCGGCGGCGCTCTTGCGCTTTCAGGCGCAACTTGCGCAGCGGCTCTCCCGCCGCAATCATCAGCACCACCGCGACCATGATAATGGCGGCATCATGTGGCTTCTGCATGATCCCTGTGGAGATCAGCAGAGAGGTTGCGATTGCTGCGGGCTGGCTCGCGCGCAGCAGCAAAGTACCTAAGACCGTAAGTCCGGCCGCGAGAACAGACGCCCAGACGCGGGTGAACGGCACTCCGCCGGAGGTGACCGCGGGGAGACGCCAAGCGCCGGTGAGGAAGAGGGCAAGATAGCCAACGCCGATTCCGACCAGGTGGCCAATGAAAATGCTGTAGGGCCGGGCGCTGCGCCGGTGAGGCGTCTCAATCAGTTCATAGGCGGTCGGCCCGAGGCTGGCAAAGATGAGAGGCTGCCGCGCCAGATAGCCGGCTATGCCCACGATAAGGATGAGCGCGGCTTCGCCGGCCGGCGCGATCAACAAGTCTCTTCGTTCCATGCGTCCTCAAAGCAGGTCGCCGCGCCGGTCTCTGCCGGCAACTCCCACCGGCGGACAGCGTGCGTGCCCATTGAGATGCCGGTTTGCCGCCTTGCGGGTCTTTGCCGGCTAGTGCGCCGGTCCTCAAGCATAGCTGACGGGCTCTCCCGCGCAATGACTCTCGACTGCCGGCGGGAAAACAGGCCGCCTTCAGCTTCCGTTCAGCAATCTGTGCGAGGCTTAAACTGGAAGCGCGGTCTCCCTGAACGCGATCTTTTCGCCCTATGCGAGTGCTCCTTGTCGAAGACGAAGTGAGGCTTGCCCAGAATCTGCTGGAAGCCTTGCGAGAGACAGGATTAGCGGTTGATCACGCCGCGGACGGTCTCTCCGGGGAGCAGCTTGCCCAACAGGATATCTACGACGCGATCGTTCTGGATTTGATGCTTCCGGGGAAATCCGGTCTCGCCCTGCTGCGCAGCCTTCGCAAAATGGGGAAGACGACCCCCGTGTTGATCCTCACCGCGCAGGAGGGAAAATCGTCGATAGTCGAGCTGCTCAACGCGGGAGCGGACGATTACCTGAGCAAGCCCTTCGATTTGGGGGAGCTCATTGCGCGAGTCAAAGCGCTGATCCGGCGCGGGAAGGGAATTGCGGATCCGGTGCTCCGCGTCGCGGACGTCGAAATCAACTCTCTGCGGCAGAGTGCGCAACGCGGCGGCCAGTTATTGGATTTGTCGCCGACTGAGTATCGCATTCTCGAATATCTGATGCATCGTCCGCGGGCGGTGGTATCCAAGCGCGAGCTCCTGGAGCATCTATACGACTACGATTGGGAGCATCACTCCAACGTTATCGAGGCCCATGTCTCCAACCTTCGCCGGAAGCTCGACGCGGGCGGAGCGGAGCCATTGATCGAGACCCTGCGCCAGCGCGGCTACCGTCTTCGCACCATGAAAGGACCGGCATGAGCAAGCGGCGCTCGCTGACCCGAAGGCTGACCGTAACGGTTCTGTTGCTGGAGCTGATCGCCGCCGCGGTGCTGATTGCGGCGTCCGCCGCCTATGAATGGCGAATGCATCTGGGCTCCTTGGACGTCATGCTGCGCGGACGCGCAGATGCCCTGCTGGGGGCGGTCGGCGATGCGGAAGATCAGGGCGATAACGTTCTCCTGGACATGACTGGTTTGACGCTGCCCGAGAAGGACATTTATGAGGTCCAGGATGAGAAAGGACGCATTCTCGGCCAATCGAAGCCGGCGATACCAGCCTCCGTGCTGGAGCGGCTACGGCACAAGACCGATCCGACCATTGAAAAGATAGATGGGCACCCCTATCGCATCCTTCGCAGCTCCGGCGTGCGCGTCGTCGACCCTGGCGACGCGGATGGTGGCGTGCGCCATGAAATTACAATTGTCTATGGCGCGCGCATCAGCCACATCCGGCACGAGGTCTTCGAGACTGTGCGCTTCTATGGCCTAACCACCCTGTTCCTTCTGGCTTTGACTGCCGTCGTTATGGTCTGGCTCTTGCGCCGTGGCCTCGCTCCGCTTCGCCAACTGGCCATAGCGGCGGGGAAGATCTCCGCCAACGGGTGGTCTTTCCAGGCGCCGCCCGCGATCGCCGAGACCGAGGAACTGCGTCCCTTGGTACAGGCAATCGACTCTTCGCTGGCCCGCCTGCAACGCGCCTTCGATCAACAGCGCCGCTTTACCAGCGACGCTGCGCATGAGTTGAAGACCGATGTTGCGATTGCAAAATCGTCCCTGCAATTGCTGGCCATGCGCACTCGCACGGCGGAGGAGTACCGGAGCGGGCTGGAACTCTGCCTCGACGATTGCACCCGCCTGGAGAGAACAGTGGGGGAGATGCTGACCCTGGCTCGAGTGGAGCGGGGGGAGGCGCCTTCGCCCTCTGCAGAGCAGGTTTGCTGTGGGCTTCGAGAATGCCTGGAGAAAAGCGTTCGCCAGATGGCGTCCTTCGCGGAACTGAAGAGCATACGGGTTGAGCTGCGGTCTGGCGCGAATCCAATCGTGGGGATCGATGAAAGAGATTGCACCCTGCTCTGCTCCAACCTCCTGTTGAACGCCTTACAGCACAGCCCGGCCAATTCGGTAGTCAAGGCGGCGGTCGAAGTGAGCGGCAATGAGGTCGCGATGACGGTGGAGGACGATGGCGAGGGGGTACCTGACGCGGATCTGCCCTATCTTTTCGAGCCCTTCTATCGCAGCGATGCTTCCCGCGCCCGCGCCAGCGGGGGCACCGGGCTGGGATTGGCGATCTCAAAAGCGATCTGCGAAGGGGCGGGCGGCAGCATCACGGTCGGCAATCTGCCGGACTGCGGCGCCAAGGCTATGGTCCGCTTGCCGGTCATCCATATTTCCCACCCGGCTCCTTCAGCTACACTTAAGGCTTCCTTGTAACACTAGGCGGACCGGCGTCTACCTGCTGTGCGCCGAAATCGTTCCTTGAGGAGCAATGCCTATGTCCTGTCTGCGTTCAACGGCCCGGTGGATCGCTTTTGCATCTGTTCTATTCGCCCTGTCCCCTCAACTTCACGCCCAAAACTACCATGTCGTGAGCCGATGGACGATTGGCGGTGAAGGCGGATGGGACTATCTCCACATGGACGCCCCCGCTCATCGGCTGTACATCGCGCATGGCTCTCAGGTGGATGTCGTGAATACGGAAACCGGCAAACGGGTGGGGGCCGTGACGGGCCTCAAGGGCACCCATGGAGTGGTGCTGGATCCCGATGGCCGGACTGGATATATCAGCGATGGCGGGGCCAACGCGATTGTGGTCTTTGATCGCCATTCACTGGCCGTGCTGGGTAGTATTCCAGCGGGGAGCAATCCCGATGGCATCGTTTATGAGCCAACCACGAAAACCGTATGGGCCTTCAACGGCAGGAGCAGCAGCGCCACTGTCGCTGATGGCAAAACGAGGAAGGTCGTTGCCACAATTACCTTGCCGGGGCGGCCCGAATTTCCGGTTGCCGACGGCAAAGGTCATGTCTTTGCAAATATCGAGGACAAGAGTGAGATTGCGGAGATGGACGCGCGAACCCACGCGGTTCTCGCCGTTTGGCCTTTAGCCCCCGGCGAGTCTCCATCGGGGCTTGCCATCGACGCCGCCGGCGACCGTCTCTTCTCCGTTTGCCACAACGGAAAGATGGTGGTGATGGATTCCCGGAATGGCAAGGTTCTGGCAACGCCGTCGATTGGAACCGGTCCCGACGCGGCGCGCTACGATGCGAAGCATAAGCTCGCCTTTTCGTCCAACGGCGGCGATGGGACGCTGACGATCGTTGACGCGGGGAAGCCGGGCTATCCGGTTCTTCAGACGGTTACAACCGAGAAAGGCGCCCGCACCATGGCGTTGGATTCTGTGACGGGCAGGATCTATCTGGCCACCGCGAAGTTTGGACCACCTCCAACGGGAGCGGCAGCGGGTCAGCGCTGGAGACGGTCGATCGTTCCGGGCTCTTTCACAATTCTCGTGGTGGGGCGCTAAGGCGGCTTTCCCATAGACCTATTCCGGGAGAGCCGGCTCGATGGCGAATTCGGCTAATTTTCAATGTGTTTTACTGGCATTTCGATTTGCTCGTATCACGCAGGATGACCCATGGAATCGTTTATGTTTCGGATTGAGGCGGCTCGGCTTTTTCCGTTGCTCCGTGCCGCCTCTATTCTTCCGGCAATCCTGCTGACTCTTCCGGGAGCATTGGCACAAACGGCCTCGACGCCGCAGACGGCGGTTGGAGGAGCAGCGCCAAAGCTCGTCCTTACGCTGCAGGATGCGATCGCGCGGGCCGAGAACAACGATCCGGCTTACGCGGCGGCAAAAGGCAATCGCAAAATTGCAGCACTGGACCGGAGCATTGCCCGTGCGGCGCTTTTGCCGAACGTCCGCTACTACAACCAATTTCTGTATACCCAAGGGAACGGGACATTCCTCACATCCGCGGCCGGCGACTCCGCTTCGCGCCAGGAGCATCCCGTGGCGGCTCCGATCTTCATCGCGAACGATGCGGTACATGAGTACTACAGCCAAGGCGTGGTCAATGAGACGATAGGATTGGCCCCGTTCTCCGCCTACCGGCAGGCCGGCTTTACCGCCGCGCAGATGGAGGCGCAACAGGAAATTGCCCGCCGCGGGCTCGTGGCGACGGTGGTGAGTTATTACTACACGCTGCTTTCCGCGGATCAGAAGTACCGGGTGATGGAGAGCGCAGAAGGCGAAGCGAGGGATTTTGCTTCCCTCACGCGGAAACTGGAGCAGGGCCGCGAAGTGGCTCGCGCCGATGTGGTGAAGGCGAACCTAACGCTCCAGCAGCGTGAGCGCGACCTGGGCGATGCCAAGCTCGCGGCGGAGAAAGCGCGTCTTGATTTTGCGGTGTTGCTGTTTCCCGATCCGGGGACCAGCTTCACTCTTGCCGATAATTCGACGCAGCCGCCTCCGCCTCCTTCGCGAGCCGATGTGGAAGCGGCCGCGGCTCACAAGAATCCTGATCTTGCGGCGGCGGTCGCCGCGCTCCATGCCAGCCGGCAGGGGGTGACGTCAGCCCGCGCAGCGTACCTGCCAAGTCTGGCGCTGAATTACACCTATGGCATCAATGCCGGCCAGTTTGCGATTAATGGGCCAAATGGAGAGCGCAATCTGGGCTACTCCGCCTCCGCCACCCTCGACATTCCGGTCTGGGACTGGCTGGCCACGCACGACCGCGTGAAACAGAGCGAGATCCGCAGGCAGGCGGCGCAGGTCCAGCTCAGTTATACGCAAAAGCGCTTGGTCGCCAATCTGGACGAGCTATATGACGCCGTGATGGTAGCAAATAAACAGCTCGCTTCATTGAGCGTGAGCGTCGCCGACGCAAAAGAGAGTCTCCACCTAACCACGCTGCGTTACCAGGCAGGCGAGGCCACGGCGCTCGAAGTGGTTTCCGCGCAGGATCAGCTCGTTTTAGTGCAAACGGCACAAGCCGATGGGATCACGCGTTATCGCGTGGCGCTCGCTAATCTGCAAACTCTTACAGGAATCCTCTAATGCAAGTGCTGGCAAACGCAACTCGCTTCTTACGGTTTCCGCTGCTCGGCGCACTCGCGGCGATGCTGCTCGTCGCGGGTTGCTCGTCCCCGCAGGAGGGCGCACCTACACCGGTTGTCGATGTGGAGGCGGCCGTGGTGGCTCGAGGCACGGTTACCCCCCGAGTCGAGTCTGACGCCGTGCTTTCGCCGATCGCTCAAGCTGCCATCGAACCGAAGATTACGGCCCCGGTTAAGAAGTTCTATGTGCAACGCGGATCCAAGGTAAAGGCCGGGCAATTGGTCGCGATACTTGAAAATAAGGACCTGCAAGGCGCCGCGATCGACAGCCAGGGCGCTTACACGGCGGCCCAGGCAGCCTATCAGTCGGCAACCAAGACACAAATCCCGGAAGCCTATCAGCAGGCGGAACTGAACGCGGCGGAGACCAAGGCCAATCTGGATCTGAATCAGAACATTTACGACAGCCGCAAGCGTCTGTTGGCGCAAGGAGCCATTGCCGGGCGCGAGCTCGACACCTCTCACGCCGCCCTGGTGCAGGCGCAGGCCGCTTACGATGCGGCGAAAAAGCGTCTCCAGGGCATGCAGGCGGTAGGACGCCAAGCCGCGATCAAGAGCGCGGAAGGACAGCTTCAGTCGGCCAAGGGAAGATACCTGGGCGCCGCAGCCAGCCTCGCCTATTCGGAGATACATACCCCAATTGCCGGAGTGGTCACCGACCGGCCTCTCTACGCTGGAGAAACCGCGTCGGCAGGCTCTCCACTCGTCACCGTAATGGATACATCTGCGGTGCTGGCCAAGACGCATATCGCGCAAGCCCAGGCGCAAATGTTGAGGACGGGCGGGGACGCAGCCATCACCGTTCCCGGTCTGGAGAAGCCGGTCCACGGCAAAATCTCCCTCATCAGCCCGGCGCTCGATCCCGGCAGCACCACCATCGAAGTGTGGGTGCGCATCCCCAATCCGAAGGGAACGCTCAAGCCGGGCACCCCGGTCCATGTCGCGATGGATGCGCCGGCGATCGGGAACACCCTCATGGTGCCGGCCAGCGCTTTGCTGAAAGAGGACAACGGCAATGAAACCGTCATGGCGATTGGCTCCGGCGGCGTGGCTCACCGCACCATCGTAAAGACGGGGATCGCGGACGCCAGCGACGTGCAAATATTGAGCGGCCTATCCGCCGGCCAGCAGGTGGTGACCACGGGGGTTTTCGCGCTGGACGACGGCACCAAGGTGAGAGTGGTCGGCGCGGAGCAGATGGCAAAGGAAAGCGGAAGCGCGGGAGCCGCCCAGTGAACCTGGTTGCCCGGCTGAAATATCTCAGAAACCGCCCGCTGAAAAAGCGCGGCACAACAGAAGCCCCGGCGGGAGACAACACATTCTGGATGGTCCGCATGACCCGGCCCATCTTCTTCTTCACCATCGTGCTGGCGGTGGTGGGCGCTTATCTGGCGACCCGGATGCCCACCTCCGTTTTTCCCGCGACAGACTTTCCCCGCGTGGTCATTGGCATCGACAACGGCGTGATGCCGGTCAGTCAGATGCAGGTCACGATCACCAAGCCGGTTGAAGATGCGGTAAACAGCGTGCCCGGGCTCTTAAGCGTGCAATCGATCACCAGCCGCGGCTCGGCGGAAGTGGATCTGTTCTTCAACTGGAAGGTGAACATGGTCACCACGCTGGAACTGGTCGATGCGGCGTTGGCCAAGGTGCAGCAGTCGCTGCCGGCCACCGTCCAGATCAAGACCAACCGGCTTACCTTCGCGACCTTTCCGCTGGTGGGCTACAGCCTCACCTCCGATACTCTTTCACCCTCGGCGCTTTGGGAACTGGCGACTTACAACATAAAGCCCCTGCTCAACCGGGTGACCGACGTCAGCACCGTGCAGGTGATGGGCGGCCAGGTGCCGGAGTTCTATGTGGTTCCGCAAACCGCCAAGCTGCAGGCCGCCGGGGTTACCATCAGCGCGCTGGTCAGCGCCATTGAAAACTCCAATCTGGTTCAATCGCCGGGTCTTTATGAATCGAACCACCAGTTGGTTCTCGCCTTGGTGGGCGCACAAGCCCAGGACGTTTCCCAACTGGCGAATCTGGCGGTGAAAACCACCGCCGGCGGCGTCCCCGTTCACATCGGCGATGTGGCCGATGTTCGTACCGGCACGCAGCCCACATACACCATTGTTACGGCGAATGGCAAGCCGGCGGTGTTGCTCACCGTTGTCCGCCAGCCCTCAAGCAACTCCGTGGCGGTGGCCGATGCCTTGGCGGCCAAGGTGGCGCAAATCCAGAAGTCGTTGCCCGCCGGCGTGCAGCTTCGTCCTTTTTACGATCAGACGCAACTGGTGCGCGACAGCATCAAGAGCGTCCGTGACGCCATCCTGATCGGTCTGGTGCTGGCGGCGATTGTTCTGGTGCTCTTTCTGCGCGACTGGACCTCCTCGATCATCGCGGGACTGGTGATTCCCTCCACCATCCTGATCACGTTCATCTTTCTCCATCTGATGGGCGAGAGCTTCAACCTGATGACGTTAGGAGGATTGGCGGCCGCCGTAGGCCTGGTGATCGACGACGCCATCGTGGTGGTGGAAAACATCGTGATGCACCGCGACATGGGAGAAAGCCGCACCGAGGCGGTACGCAAGGCCTTCCATGAAATCACGCCTCCGTTGATCGCCTCGACCATCACACCGATCGTGGTCTTTCTCCCGCTGGTTTCCGTTACCGGGGTGACCGGAGCATTTTTCCGCGCGCTGGCCATTACCATGTCGTTTGCGCTGCTCACGTCGCTCGCGCTGGCCCTCACCTGGACCCCGAGCCTGAGTTTGGTGCTGCTGAGGAACCGCCGTTCTGGAGCCGACGATAGAACGCTGAAGGAAGCCGACGACGAAACGCTGAAGGAAACCGGCGCCCGAACACCGGCCGGTCATGATCATGAACCTCACGGTCCAATCATGCAGCACGTCTTTTCCGCGCATGCCCGCCTGCTCGGGCTGGCGCTCGAGCGGCCGCTATGGCTGGCGGTCTGCTGCTGCGTGCTGGTGCTGGGCGCGTATTTCGGTTACAAGAGCCTCGGCTCCGACATGCTGCCCGCCATGGATGAGGGCGGCTTCACCTTCGACTACATCATGCCGGCGGGAACTTCGCTTACCGAGACCAACCGCGTGCTAAACCATGTCGAGCACATTCTGCTTTCCATTCCGGAGGTAGAGAACATTTCCCGGCGCACCGGATTGCAATTGGGCTTGGCCGCGGTCACCGAAGCCAATACCGGCGATATCAGCGTGCTGCTCAAGAAGAACCGCACGCGCGGCATTGACGCCGTAATGGCCGAGGTGCGCGACCGCGTTCATCAGTCCGAACCGGAGCTCGACGTAGAACTTTCGCAAGTACTGGAAGACGTCATTGGCGACTTGTCCGGAACCTCTTCCCAGCCCATTCAAATTAAGCTGTTTTCCAACAATCAGGCGCTTTTGAATCAACTGGGCCCGAAAGTTGCGGACGCCATCGCCAAGATCCCGGGCATCGTGGATGTGGAGAACGGCGTGGACAACACCATCAGCGGTCCGGCCACCAGCTTTCAGGTTGATCCCGCGGTGGCGGCGCGGCTGGGCTTTACGCCGCAGGAAGTCTCGGCGGACATGACGGCGATTCTGGACGGCATCCCGACCCCGAATCCCATCATTATCAATAACCGGCCTTACACGGTACGCGTGCGCTTTGGTCCGGAACACCGCAGCACGCTCGACAATATTGTCAACACCATCTTCAACAGCAGTACCGGCCACATTGCCCCATTGGGATCGGTGGTGCACATTGTGCAGTTGCCGCCGCAGAACGAAATCCTGCGCGACAATCTGCAGCAGTTGATTACCGTGACGGCGCGTTTGCAGGGCTCAAACCTGGGCTCCGCAATTGCAAGCGTCAAGCGGGCCGTGGACGGCGCGCACCTGCCTTCAGGCGTGCGCGTGGAATACGGCGGCACCTATCAGACACAGCAGCAATCCTTCCATCAACTGGTTCAGGTGCTGCTGCTGGCGCTGGTGCTGGTTTTTGGGGTGCTGCTGGTAGAATTCCACAACTTCTCCGCGCCGGTGGCCATTCTCATCTCCTCGGTGCTCTCCACAGCGGGCGTGGTGATCGCGCTGCTCCTCACGGGAATCACCTTTAGCGTCTCCTCGTTCATGGGCTTGATCATGGTGATCGGCATCGTGGCGAAGAATGGCATCCTGTTGCTGGACGCGGATCAGAAATTCCGCGAGCAGGGTATGAGTCCGCACGAAGCCATGATGCAGGCGGCGCGGCGGCGCCTGCGCCCCATCCTGATGACGGCGGCTGCGGCGATCTGCGGGATGCTGCCTCTCGCCTTTGCGCTGGGCGCCGGTTCGCAGATGCTGCAGCCGTTGGCCGTCGCGGTGATCGGCGGGTTGCTGATCTCGATGGTGCTGTCGCTGGTGGTCACGCCCGCGGTCTATTATTTTCTGACCGGACACGCATAACCGCTGCACTCGATGCGCACTGCAAACGCGTGTGAAATTTGAAATCAACCACAGACGCCCGGATGGCCGAATGGCACTGTCGCCAGGCGAAAAGGCGTGGGCGGATTTGTGACCTTCACGTGACGCGGCGTGATCAGAAGCGAAGCTGCCGCTCTAACGCGCTTCTTCCGGTTTCGGGCGCGGCCAGGAAATGGTGAGCAGAAACGCGCTGTCTTCCAGTGCCTCGACATCATGCCTGAGGCCTCTTTCCAAAGCGAGAATATCGCCCGGTCCCATCTCGACGTCCTGGTCCTCCGGAAGCCGCAGACGGAATTTGCCTTGTATCCCTTGAACGGAAATCGGGCCATCCGCGTGGTGATCATTCATGCGGCTACCGGCCTTCATAACTACCATCACGATTCGGAAGTCTTCGTATTTCACCAGAGTTTCCGAACTGCGGCCGGCGGTCTGCTCCAAAGCCGGCGCAGATTTCAACTTATCAATTTCGCCCTGGATGTTGCGGCGGATCACCGCATTTGCAAGTTGCGGAAGCCGGGTTAGATTTTCACGGTATTCGTTAGGCTGGCTGGCGTCTTCATGTCTGGTCATAACGCGATCTGCTCCCCCTTGTATCTCGAATAGCGATGGGCGGCGAAACCTGGTCGCCGCGCGGCCAGCGGAAGTCCGGCAAACCGAATCCGCAGACGATGAGAAATGTAGAATCGTAGCCGTGGGCTTCTGAAGCCCGTAAACTCGGGCCGGGCCGGCGGCGGGGACGCCGCCTCACAGAAGGATACCGTTTTTGAGGCCCGATGGCTGCTCCTCTTTACCCGATCGGTTTAGGAGGCGTACTTCTGAATGATTGAGCGTTCACAACCAAGGAGTGGAGTGGGAGCATCTGAGAAGAGCCTCTTCACAACCGAGCCGAGGACGGGGGCATCTGTATATTCATGATGCTATGGGAGATAACGGCGGCCTGGAATTGCAGCGTAACGGCCGTCCAACCGTGAGCGCAATATAGATCCGAGGCATAAATGAAAACAACCGAGGTTTTGCACGCTTGGGCCGGCATACTGGCCGGCCGCAAACCGTCGATGTCGATCGAGATCACCAAGGAATGCCCGCTGCGCTGCCCGGGATGCTATGCATTCGATGCCGCGCATTTGGGAGGAGAGGGGGAACTGCGGCAACTCTCCGACTTTAAGGGCTCTGAGCTGGTGAAAAATATTCTGGCGATTTTAGACAGGGAAAAGCCTCTGCACGTCTCGTTGGTCGGCGGGGACCCCTTGGTCCGCTACCGCGAACTGGAGATGTTGCTGCCGGAGATGGAAGCACGAAAGATACATACCCAGGTCGTCACCAGCGCTTTTCGCGTGATCCCCGTGGAATGGAGCCGGTTTCAGCGTCTGAGCGTGGTGGTTTCGATCGATGGACTTCAGCCGGAGCACGATGAGCGCCGGAAGCCGGCCACCTATGAGCGCATTATGAAGAACATTGCCGGGACGAAGATTACGATTCACTCGACGATCACCGGCAACATCGCTGCCCGCCCCGGCTATTTGGATGAGTTCCTCCGCTTCTGGAGCGCTCGCCCGGAGATCAACAAGATCTGGTTCAGCCTCTTCACTCCGCAGCGCGGCGCTACCGGACCCGAGATTCTGACCCCGGAACAGCGCGTCTTCGTAGTGAACGACCTGCTGCGCCTTCGGAGCCTCTTCCCCGTGCTGGACATGCACGAGAGTTTGATCCGGGAGATGCTTTCTCCGCCCGCGAGTCCAGCCGAGTGCATCTTCGCTCGAACGACGCAGACGATCTCCGCCGATCTGAAAACGCAGATCACCCCATGCCAGTTTGGAGGCGATCCGGACTGCGCGCAGTGCGGCTGTATCGCATCCATGGGGCTGGCCGCCGTCGGGCACCATCGCGTTTTGGGCGGTCCCACGGCTGGAACCATCTTCAAAGCCTCTGACCGCATCGGCACGAGCTGGCGGAGAAGGGCGAACCATGCCTCATCCAACTAGGGCGCCGTTGCAGCGGACGCGCCGGAACTGGAGAGAGCCTAGTCATCGCCGGCGCCGGCAAGTTCCGGCCGGCGCATGCCGGTCGCAAAGACGCCGCTTGCAGGAACCCGCGGGGCCGGCGGAACATCACAACTTTAGACGGGCGGTTCGCAGCCGCCAAGGAGAGGAACAATGAAGGCAACGCAAACCCTCCACGAACTGGGCCAAAGCCTCTGGCTCGACAACATTACCCGAGGATTGCTTACCAGCGGCACACTCCAGCGATATATTCACGACTTTTCGGTTACGGGACTCACCTCCAACCCCACAATCTTCGATCATGCGATCAGGAACAGCAGCGATTACGATGACGCGATTCGCAAAAAGACCAAAGAGGGAAAGACCGGCGAGGCGCTCTTTTTTGAATTGGCGATCGACGATCTTCGGGCGGCTGCGGATCTCTTCCGGCCCACTTATGACCTCACCAATGGCGTGGATGGCTGGGTATCTCTGGAGGTATCTCCGCAACTCGCAACGGACACCGCGGGCAGCCTCGCTGCAGCCAAATCGCTCCACGCTCTCGCTGAGCGCCCGAACCTCTTCATCAAGATCCCCGGGACGAAAGAAGGAGTGCCGGCGATTGAAGAGGCGATCTTCTCCGGCGTGCCTATCAATGTGACGCTCTTGTTCTCTCGCGACCAATATGTCGCGGCAGCCGAAGCGTATCTGCGGGGTATTGAGCGCCGTATCGCCGCTGGGCTCAATCCGGATGTGCGGTCGGTTGCCTCGCTTTTCGTCAGCCGCTGGGACGTGGCGATCGCGGAAAAGGCTCCGGCGGAATTGCGGAACCAGCTTGGCGTCGCCATTGCCCGGCAGACTTATGCGAGTTATCGCACCTTGCTCGACGCGCCGCGTTGGCAAAGGATCTTCAATGCCGGCGCTCGCGCCCAGCGCCTGCTTTTCGCGAGTACGGGAACCAAGGACCCCAAAGCTTCCGACACGCTGTACGTGGAGGCGCTCGCCGCACCTTTCACCATCAATACCATTCCCGAGGCCACGCTGAAGGCGCTCGCAGATCATGGAACGATCCCCGCGCCGCTGCCCACGCATGTTGACGATGAGTTCTCCCGATTTACCAAAGCGGGCATTGACATCGCAGCGCTCGGGTCGCGGCTCCAAACGGAAGGAGCGGCCGCCTTCGTCAAATCCTGGAAAGATCTCATCGACTGCATTGGGACGAAGAGTAAGGCGCTAAAAGCCGCCTGAACCTGTTCTACAGACTTCGCCAACTCGAGCGCATCCCCTTGGCATCCCAATGCTTGTCCGGAGATGCTGCTTGTTCCTCGGTCTCCGCGCATCGGCGCGGCCGCAGGGCTGTGCTGTGGGGGGGAAGTGGATGAAGCAAAAACAGGTCGTGATGGTGACGGGAGCCTCCGCTGGACTGGGACGCGCAATTGCGCATGCCTTTGCAAAGGATGGTGCTCGCCTGGGCCTGATCGCCCGCAATGCCGAGGCGCTGGAGGCGGCGCGGCAGGAGGTTGTTGAACTCGGCGGCGAGGCGATCATCCTGCCGCTGGATGTTAGCGACGCTGCCGCGGTGGACCGCGCGGCCAGCAGCCTCGAAGAGCAGTTTGGCCCGATCGACGTCTGGGTCAACGGTGCCATGGTTTCCGTTTTCTCGCCGGTCAAGGAGATGCTGCCGGAGGAGTACAAGCGGGTTACCGAGGTCGCATATCTGGGATATATCTATGGCACATTGGCCGCTCTGCACAGGATGCTTCCCCGGGATCGGGGGATGATCATACAGGTCGGCTCGGCGCTGGCGGTGCGCAGCATTCCCCTCCAATCGGCGTATTGCGGCTGCAAGCATGCCATCATCGGTTTTACAGATTCTCTGCGCTGCGAACTTCATCACGACAAAAGCAATGTGCAACTCACAGTGGTGCAAATGCCGGCGATGAACACCGTGCAGTTCACGTGGGTAAAGAACCGTCTTCCCCATAAGCCGCAGCCGGTGCCTCCGATTTTTCAGCCCGAGGTTGCCGCAAGGGTGGTGGTGCACGCAGCCCGGTCGAAACAGCCAAGGCGGGAGTATTGGGTGGGCTCGCCCACTGTGGAGGCGATCGTCGGACAGAAGGTCGCGCCGGGACTGCTCGACCGGCGCCTCGGAGATACGGGGTACAAGGCGCAACAGACCGATGAACCCGACGACCCCAATCGGCCCAACAACCTATGGGATTATGTCCCTGGCACGCACAGCGCTCGCGGACCTTTCGATGACGAATCCAAATCCAGCAGCACGCAGGTTTCACTCGATCTGCATCGAGGTTGGCTCGCACTGGCGAGCCTCGCATTGACTGTGGGAGCTTTCGGTTGCTGGAGCCGGCTCCGGAATTGATTGCGGCCGCTTATGCCGACATCAGAACAAGACGCACATAGAGATTTGCGCCGCGCACTGCTCTCCTGCTGCGCCGCAATGGGACCGCTGGTCCCGGTTGCTCTGTTTCAACTGCGATTGCTGAACAAGCTGCCCGACCCGCCAGGATCGGTCTTCGACTCTGCTAAGATCACGACTTCCAAAGATGCCTTTCCGCTGGGAATCCCAGACGGCCTTCTCGGGCTGGGGAGTTATGGAGCCACGCTCCTGCTGCTCCTCGCAGTGGAGGCGGGTGCGGCAAGCGGCGGCCTTGAGACCGCGCTGAAGGCCAAGCTCCTTATGGATGGTTCCATCGCCGGCTGGAACGCGGCAAAGCAGTGGAGAAGCTTTGGCACCATCTGCTCCTGGTGCATGGCGACGGCTGCGGCAACCGGCGCGATGGTCTATTTCGGATACGGCGCCATGCGCTCCCGCGGCTCCGTCGCCTCCGAGGACGATAACTCCGCCTTCTCCTAGAGCGAGTTCACGATCGGCGTACCTCCCGAGCAGATACACGGCGGCTTTTCCGTTAAGAGAAGCCGCACGTCTCGAACCACGGCGGGGCACAGCAACCGTGAATCCGCTCTAACTAAGCTTTCTTGATGCTGCCGGAAACGCGCCGAGGCCCATGGGGCAATCGATGGTAATAGCAGGCAAGTGGTAGAAGGCGAACCGGGTCCTGTGATGTACCTTGTTTGCTAACAGCAGGCGCTCCTATGCAGGGCTGCCGCTGCGGAAGACCTACACGATTGCCTCGTTCTCCTTTTCTGCTCATCCTTTGGTTCTCGGAGAAATGCTGTGAAAAAAACGATCCTAGTGGTTGATGATGACGACGACGCCCGTGAAGTCACCGCGCTGAGCCTGCAGACCGTGGCGGGCTGGGATGTGCTGGAAGCCTATTGCGGCCTACAGGGAATCGAGAGCGCAATGCTGAACCAGCCCGATGCCATCTTGCTGGATGTGATGATGCCGGCGATGGACGGTCCGGCGATTCTGCAGAAGTTGAAGGCCGCTCGTTCGACGGCGCATATTCCGGTGGTGCTGCTGACGGCGAGGGTGCGTCCGAGTGAGAGGAGGACGCTTGCCAGGCTTCCCGTGGAGGCGATTCTGAGCAAGCCCTTCGATCCCCTGCAGCTCGCCGGTCAGCTGGCGGAGGCGCTGGGCTGGCCGGCGAATGGCGTCTCAGTGCAATGTTCCTCCGCCGTATAGAGCCCGATCCAGAAACTCGTTTCGGAACCTGGCTTCCGGATCGTATTGCTTCGCAAGCGCCTGGAAGTCCGGCAATTTTGGATACAGCCGCCGTAACGTTTCATGCGGCGTGGTGAAGAGCTTGCCCCAATGCGGGCGAGCCTGGAAAGGGCTGAGCTGCTCTTCGATCCGCGGCAAGATGTGCCGAACGCTCTCCCAGTCCGGCTTCCAGGTGAAATGGATGGCGACCGAATCGCGCTTGTAGGCCATGCTCATCCACAGAGAATCGGCGGCCACGGTGCGCAACTCCGTAACCAGGAGATGCGGAGCAATGGTGTCGCGCAACTGCTCGACGGCCAGAATAGCCTCGTAGGCGCGGTCGCGGGGCACGAAATATTCAGTCTGAAGCTCGGCTCCGCTGGAAGGAGTGAAGTTCATGCGGAAATGCGGCAGACGATCGTACCAGGGGCCGGGAACGCCTAGCTGATCGGTGCAGTTCTCCGGTGAGTGGCCGGCGATGGGGTGCAGCTTGGTCTTCTGCAGCGTCGCGCCATGAAAGCTGCGCGGAGCAGGCGGCGTGCCCGCGGCGGAGACAATTTGCTTGAGCCAGACCTGAGTGGCGCGGTGGTCCAGCCAATCCGTAAAGAGGCTGACGCTATAAGCGGCGCCAAAGATCGCGTCGAGGTTGTGCTCGAGTTCATCGAACGAGAGGTTTTCATAGACTACCTGGGCTACCTGGAAGCTGGGCTGAATGTCCAGTGTGATCGCAGTGAGGATGCCCAAGGCGCCCAATCCCACGACCGCTCCTTCGAATTGGCGGGGATTCCCGGCGCGGGAGAGAGTAACGCGGGCGCCGGAGCCATCGACGAATTCGATGGCGGAGACAATCGTTGCGAGATTGCCATTGTGGGAGCCGGAGCCATGGGTGGCGGTGGAGCAGGCCCCGGCCACGGAGATGTGCGGCAGTGAAGCCAGGTTATGCAGCGCGAAACCCTGCCCATCGAGCCACGGAGCCAGCGTGCCGTAAGTGACTCCAGCGCCGATGGTGACGACGCCGGATTCGCGGTCGAGCGCCATCCGCTGCAGTTGACGCGTGGAGATTTGAGCGCCCGTGCTGTCGGCAATGCCATTGAAAGAGTGCCCTGTCCCCAGGGCCTTCGCATGCGCCGTCTCGCCGACGATTTTCTCAATCTCCGCTGCCCTCGGTTCTATGGATTGCTTCGCCTTAAAGGCGTAGTTTGCTGCCCAGTTCGTGCGCATAGTGAAGATCTGGATATCCCTTCCGGTTGGAAAAACCGCTCAAGAGTACGTTATAGAATCGGCTGGCCGGCGCGGAAGACCTGCACCAGCTCGCCGGCGGGCGTGAGCACCGCGAGGTTAGCCTCGCGTCCCTCTTCCAGCGTGCCCCATTCATCCTCCAAGCCCAGCAGCCGCGCGGGGTTCCTCGCCGCCAGGGCAGCGGCCGCCCCCACTCCGCAGCCGGTGAACGCGGAGAAGTTGGCTACCGCGCGGTCCATGGTCAACACACTGCCCGCCAGCGTGCCGGGGGAACCATCCAGCGTACAGCGCCCCTTCTCGACCGTGACGGCAAGGTCGCCCAGTTTGTAGCGGCCATCCGGCATGCCGGTCGCGCCTATGCCGTCGGTGATCAGGATGGACCGCTCGGGGCCCTTGCTGCGGAAGAACAGGCGAACCATCGCCGGATCTACATGGATGCCATCGCAAATGATTTCTGAGAAGAGATCCTCATTGTCCAGAACGTAGGCAGCCACTCCGGGATCGCGATGACCGAGCGCCCGCATGGCATTGAAGGTGTGGGTCGCCGAACGCGCACCGGCGTCAAAGCCCGCCTCGGCTTCCGCATAGGCGGCGTTGCTGTGACCCAGGCTGCAGACGACCCCCAGAGCGCTGGCATGCTCGATCAAGGTGAGGGCCTCGGGAAGCTCCGGCGCAATCGTCATTAGCCGTATTCTGCCCCGCGCCGCCTGCCAGAATCTCTCAAAGAGCGGAACCGATGGCTGACGCAGCAGATCGGGCGGATGTACTCCGCGCTTGGCGTGCGACAGAAAAGGTCCCTCGAGATGAATGCCGAGAGGCACGGCGGCCGGTGGTGCGGCGGGGCGCTCGATTTCACCGGCAAGCCGGTCCAACGCGTGCAGCGTTTGCTCGGTGGAGGAGGTGACCGTGGTGGGCAGATACGCTCCTACCCCGCGCGAAGCAAGAAAGCTCCCTATGGCTTCCAGAGCGTGCGGGGCATCTTCCATTACGTCGTGTCCGGCGGCGCCGTGGACGTGAATATCAAGGTACGCGGGAACCAGAGTGGCTCCGGGAAAGTCCAGCGTCGTACCTCGGAACGCGGCCGGCCTCTCCTCGCCTGCCCTGCTGCGGATGCGCATGATGCGCCCGTCCTCCACAGAGACGACGGGCCGATCGACGATTTCATTGCATCCCAGCAGATGCTGGGCGCTAAGAATGCAGCTCATGTTGTTTGGAAGCTCGCCCCCATCTTCGTCCACCTGTCCCCGCTCCCATCTTCATGGAGCGGGGCCCATTGGCACAAGGCGGGGCGGCAGCTTCCGCCGCGGAGGCGCTTTATTGGGTCATCAAGTCGATCAGGTTCAGAATGGCGAAAGTGGCGAGGCTGTACACAACTACATAGCCGTCGTAATAGCCCACCGCATATCCCGGAGGAACCGGGGGCAAATAGGTGATAATCCCGGGTGGCACCGGCTGAAAGCGGCGCCGGTAAGACAGGGGGATAGGCCGCCCGCGATAGAAGTGAGGTCGCCGGCCGCGGTTGATGTGACTATAGCTCGAGCGGTATTGGCTCCGAAGCCGGGAGACGTCCTGGCTTCGGAAGTTATAGTTGCGCTGCGAACTCGTGGGCCGGTTGCGCTGCGATTCCGCAGGTCTGTTGGCGTGAGAAGGCGCCGGCTGGCGGGTGGGCTGGTTCTGAGGTCGAGCGGTGGGCTGGTGCGCCGGCTGCGAAGAAGACTTTTGCCGCCTGGTCGGCTGCGGCCGGGAAGGATGCTCCTCTTGATTGGACGATTGACCTTGTTGCTGCAGCGCGGCGGGAAAGGCGGCGGGCGCGAACAGCAAGGCGATGGTGAGCCCAAAGAGCATTGCGAAGGTGCTCGAATACTTTCGCATCACGGGGTATCTCGAAGATGAATTTTGCACCCTGATCTGCTAGCTAGATGCAAGGTCTCCGCTATCTGTTGGTTGGGGAATTACGAGAACCGCAAGGTGCAGATGCCGGTCGGGATATGTGGAGGGAGAAGGCAGCGGCGCCCCGGGCGCACGCTTAGAAAGACCTTCGGCAGCGCTTCCGCTATTGTCGTGGCCAATCCCAATTTGAGGAGACTCGCTTGCTTGGCAGGAAGGTGCTTAGATAGCATCTTCGCCAGGCACACCTGATGGAGAACAGCTTTAGACGAAGAAGCCCATTGTCTCCAGCAGGTCCTCGCTCATCTCCACGTCGGAGAGCTTCGCGATCTGCGCGAAGCGAAGCTCCTCGCGGAAGCGGTCGAGCACCGCCGCATTCAGGTCGGTGCGCTTGTCCAGCAGATCGAGCAGCTCCTGGGCGGTGGTGGAGTGCTGATAGTTGGCTCGGATACCGCGGGCAGTCTCGATGGTCACAAAGAGCGGCAGTCCACGGAAATCATGGGAGAGCCTCTTAGGCAGACGGGCTTGGATGTTCATTCTCATGGTGGCGTGATCTTGGCACCGCAAAGATACCGCTAGCCATACGACCTTCCGGTATTGCGCCGACCGGAAGAGGGAGAGCGCGTGACCGTCCGGGCGCAGAAGCGCATAACCGCGTAACATCTCTCAGAGCATATTCAAGCTCTGGATGGGATTCGTTCGCCGGGAAGCGCCCGGTTACCGGCGAGGAAGAGAGGAAAATCAGGATGGCGGTGACTGACGATCTGGCAAAGATTGCAGTTCAGGAAAAGAAGCTGGTGCTGCCCCTCATGGACAATGAGGTGGCGTGGCGCATTGGGATGCGTCTGCGTGAATTGGCGTTGAGCCGCAATCACGCCGTGGTGATCGATGTGCGCCGCTTCGGCCAATTGCTGTTCTACAACGCGCTGGCCGGAGGCACTCCGAACAACGCCGAATGGATTCGCCGCAAGCAAAACGTTGTGGCGAGATTTCTGCGCAGCTCCTATGCCGTGGGGTTGGAGATGCGACACCAGAAGACGACCCTTGCGGAGCGCCATGGAGTATCTGCATCCGAATATGCGGCGAACGGAGGTTGCTTCCCGCTTACGGTCGCTTCTGCCGGAATCGTGGGAGCGGCGACTATCTCTGGCCTCACCGAGCGGGAAGACCATGAGCTGGTTGTCGAAGCCCTCTGTCTGGAGACAGGGCAGGAGTATTCATCATTGCGGCTGCCGCCTGAAGGGTGAAGGGCTCCCCGCGGGTGGATCGTTCAGGCCGGCGCGCGCGCGATGCACCGGCCATGCCCCACCACGGTTCGAGAAGTGCGGCTTTTCTGAACGGAAAAGCCGCGTTTGGCGCATCTGCGCCGCATTTCGCGCATCTGCCTCGGGATACACCTATCGCGAATCCGCTTTAAGCCGACTCCAGAATGATGTTCGCGTATTGCGTGCTGTCGGCGGTGCGGATGAGCCCAATCGCCTGCGGCACGCGCTTCTTCAGGCCGATGTGCGGCTCAAAGACTGTTGCAATTCCGGCGAGCGCCGCCGCGAAAGCCGCCTGTGCGCCTTCTCCATTGGCCGCCCGGAACTCCTCCGCCATGTATGCTCGGCCGATCGAGAAGTTGGCGCGGATGGCCTGAAGCACATCGAGCACGCGCGGTATATCGTCAACCAGCGCGAGATCGACGGTTTCGATCTGCGGGAAGAATGGAAATCCGCGATCGGCGATGACCAGATAGTTGGTGTGCCGAACCCTGCTGAGCAATGAATTGATGGCGGGATTCAGAATTCCGCTCTTGAGCATGCAATTGCCTCTCACCCTTTCTTTCGGCGGGCCGGCCACAGCTTACTTTGCGATCACTATCACGGTGACCGGAAAGGCGGCGGGAGGCCGGCACGCGTTCATGTCGCAGGCCTGATAACGCAGCTCCGCCTGTAGCGCACGCCGACCGGGCGCGGCGGTAAGATGCGCGTGCAAGATGAATTCACCGGTATAGACGCTCAGCTTGTGGTGAGGGGAGAACGCCAGAGCGTAGTCCTCGCCGGGCGGAAAGTCCACTTTCGTCACATTGATTCCCCCGCCTTCGACCACCGCGAGCCGAGCCGGAACAAGATACTTGTCGTGCGGCGCGTGCGAGTTGATGTGCAACCCGTCGGCCACGCGGAAACGGAGATTGATGACAGCAGGCCGGTGGGCCGCTACAGTGACCTGGGCAGGCCCGAGAAACTGCATCGCGGCGTCCGCTTTGTCAACCCGCGCGGCCGCGCCGCGAGGCAGCGGCAGGGGCAGATCCCGGATCGCGCCGGAGGGTTGCGGGGCAGCGCCGCCGGATGACGATTGAGCCGCGAATGCGACCGAAGGGAGGCCGGCAACCAGTGCTGCCGCGACCGCCACCGCGATGACAACGGCGAAGATGACAATTCCGTTCGCGGCAGAGCCGGTGCGCCGCATTTTATTTTCTGCCTTTGACGCCGGTAGCCAGGGCCTTCTTGATGTTGGCTTCGACCTCCGCTCTGGGAACCAGCCCGGCGGTCTCCGCTACCACTTTGCCGTCGCGGCCCACGAAGTAGGAGGTAGGAAGAAACTCAACTCCGCCATACTTGCGTGAAACGGCATCGTTGCCCATCAGCAGCGGATAGTTGATCTTCTCTTCCTGTCCGAACTTTGCGATCTGCGCGCGGGTGACGCTGGAGTCGTCCTCGGAGACGCCGAGAATCTCGAATCCTTCATGGGCGTATTGGTTGTGCAGGGCGACGAACCAGGGCATCTCGATCTTGCACGGCGCACACCACGTAGCCCAAAAATTAATGAGAACCGCCTTGCCGCGGTAGTCGGAGAGAGTGACCTTCTTTCCGTCCACATTCTGCAGCGTGAAGTTGGGAGCGTCGTGTCCTTGGAATTTAGGGAGACCTTCGTCGCCGGCGACGTCTTGCTGCACCGACTGGTTGCCTCCACTATCCGGCACCAGCATGGCGGAGGGCGGGGCGGAAGCAATCCGCTTCCTGCTCTTGTAGTTGACGTACCCAGACCAAGCCATGAGCGCCAGTGCGGCCAGCACGACCGCAATAACCCAATGATTGCGTTTCATTCGCTCGTTGAATCCCCCATTCATTCTAAAGGATCGGGGCAGCCGTCACGGGAGCGAGGAGCCCGCCGGGGCTGATAGGATCAAATCTTCCAGGGAATCTTCAGGGATTTCTGTCTCTACCCTATGAACGCATCGGCGTCGGCTCAACTTATCCGCATCGAGGCACGGGCGCTCTTGGCGTTAGCGGAAAGGCTAGAGGGGACGATGGCGGCCGATTTTGACCGCGCCGTCAATCTGGTGGTGCATTGCGGAGAGGGCCGCGGCCGCGTGGTGGCCACCGGCATGGGCAAGAGCGGCATCATTGCCCAGAAGATCGCCGCGACATTGAATTCCACCGGATCGCCCGCCCTTTTTCTGCATCCCGCAGAGGCGCTGCATGGGGACCTGGGGATGCTGACGAAGGGAGATGTGGTCATCGCCCTTTCCTCCAGCGGAGAGACGGAGGAGATTCTGCGGCTGCTACCGGTGATGAAGAGAACCGGCGACGCGCTGATCAGTTTCTGCTGCGCAATGGATTCCACCTTGGCGCGGGCCAGCGACATCGTTCTGGACACCAGCGTGGAGCGCGAAGCCTGCGCGATGGGCCTGGCCCCGACCGCCTCCACCACGGCGATGCTGGCGCTGGGCGATGCTCTGGCGATCGCCGTCTCCCTCAAGAAGGGCTTTCGTCCGGAAGATTTCGCCAACCTTCATCCCGGAGGCAAACTAGGCAAAAAGCTGGCGCGCGTAAAAGAGCTGATGCATTCCGGCGACGCGATTCCACTCGTAGAGCAGGCGACCGCCATGCCGGCGGTGATTTATGAGATGAGCCGCAAGGGGCTCGGAATGGCAGTGGTGGCCGATCGGGGATCTCTATGCGGAATCATCAGCGATGGCGACTTGCGCCGGTTGCTGGAGAGAGAAGGCCCGCAGGCGATGACCTTGCCCGCCGGAGCGGCGATGAACGCCGATCCTAAAACGATCGGCGACGAGGAATTGGCTGCCCGGGCGCTGGGCATAATGGAAGAACACAAGATCACCTCGCTGGTGGTGGTTGA
>JANWJB010000047.1 GCA_025449575.1 Acidobacteriaceae bacterium | reverse complement strand
GTCACCGGCAGGATGCTGGCGGAAAGCCGCCAGGATGCGCATTCCGCCGCGGGTTTGATCGCTGCGAGCCGGCTGGGTTCCGGGGGCGGGGCAGCCCTGACTGAGCCAGCCGCAGTTGAAAAGCATCCTGCGCTGCGTACCCGCGAGGTGGGCTTTCAAGTTCTTTTCAGCCGGGCGCAGTCCTTTCATGCTGCGCTCGCAGCCGGCGCCACGGGTGGCGTGATGGCTCTGTCAACGTTTGCCCCGCAAGCGGTGCACGAGATCTATACTGCCTGGAAGGATCGCGACGCGCCTTTGGCGCAGGAAAAGCAGCAGCGAGTCGCCGGCGCCGAAGATGAGGTTTGCCGAGGCATGGGGATTCCGGGCATCAAGTACGCGCTGGACTGGAATGGCTATTTCGGTGGCCGAGCGCGCCTGCCCCTGTTGCCGCTGACCGCAGACCGGCAGCGCCGTGTCGAGGAGCTGCTCCTCGATCTGCGAAATTAAGGGATCTGGATAATGCTCCAGCACTGCCGAGCTCTTTCCGTTGCCGCGCAGAGCACGGTGACTCGGAAGTGCAGTATTCATCGCGCTCCCTCTGGTATCCACTATCACAATGCGCGGCCAGGGCTGGCTGGAACCGCTGCTCTATAATGTCAATGAGCGGGATCGCAAAGGCGACTGCCGTCATCTTGAGGATCGATTGATCTTTGATCGGGCCGGATGTTGAGATCGGCGACAACCCTCTCGTTTATTCTCCAAAGAGAAGGGACCACGGTTACATGGCGACAGGAGAAGTGGCGCTGGGCAAGCCCGCGGGCGCCGCAGCGGAAAGTTTGGCGGCGTCGCAGCCGTCCACAACAAAAAAAGTTGTGAACGATTTCAGCATTCAAGTAGCGACAGTGAACGGCTCCGGATCCCAGTCCGCCAATAGCGTACTGCTGAAAAGCATTTTTTCGATGGGAATTCCGGTAAGCGGCAAGAACCTGTTTCCCTCCAACATTGCCGGATTGCCCACCTGGTATACGATTCGCGCCAGTAAGCATGGCTATGTCGCCCGCAAGAAGGAAATTGATGTTCTGGTTGCCATGAATCCGGAGACAGGGCGGGAGGACATGCTCTCATTGCCTGCCGGCAGCGCCGCCATCTACGACCAGTCGCTCAACCTTAAGCAATACCGCCAGGACGTGACATCTTATCCGGTACCGTTCGACCAACTGACGGCAGCCGTGTGCCCGGAAGCCAAGCTTCGCAAGTTGGTCAAGAACATGGTTTATGTCGGCGTAGTGGCGCAACTGATCGGCATCGATCTGCAATCGGCCGAAACATCGGTGCGGCGGCAGTTCGCCCGCAAGCCGAAGGCCGCCGACCTGAATTGGAATGCGGTCAAGGCCGGTTACGAATATGCCGCTCAGTCTCTGGTCAAGGCCGATCCGTTTTTCTTGGAGCCGATGCAGGCCACGGAAGGGAAGATCATCATCGACGGGAATTCGGCGGCGGCACTGGGAGCCATGTTCGCGGGGGTCACAGTGGTGACCTGGTATCCCATCACGCCAAGTTCGTCGGTAGTGGAGAATTTAATTGGTTATCTGCGCAAGTATCGCGTGGACCAGGACGGGAAGGCCACCTTTGCGGTGGTGCAGGCTGAAGACGAGTTGGCCGCGGTCGGCATGGTGTTGGGAGCCGGGTGGGCAGGAGCTCGTTCGATGACAGCAACCTCGGGACCAGGCATTTCGCTGATGGCCGAGTTCGTCGGGCTTGGCTATTATGCCGAACTGCCGGGCGTGATCTTCGATATTCAGCGTGTGGGGCCCTCCACAGGCATGCCCACGCGTACCATGCAGGGTGATCTGCTCTCGGTCGCCTATCTCTCTCATGGCGACACCAAACATGTATTTTTGCTGCCCGCCTCGGTGGAGGAGTGCTACCAGTTCGCGATCGAGGCTTTCGATCTGGCGGAGCAATTGCAGACGCCGGTCTTTGTTCTCTCCGACCTCGACCTGGGGATGAACAACTGGATGTCCAAGCCGTTCGAATATCCCACCAAGCCGATCAATCGCGGCAAGGTGCTTACTAAGGAAGATCTGGACAGGCTGGGCGGTTTTGCCCGCTACAAGGACGTGGATGGAGATGCGATCCCATATCGGACCCTACCGGGCACCGACCATCCTCGCGCGGCCTACTTTACCCGCGGCAGCGGACACAATGAAAAGGGTCTCTACACCGAGCGTGCGGACGAATATCAGGAAGTGATGGAGCGGTTAGCGCGCAAGTTTGATACGGCGCGCGGCATGGTTCCTGCCCCCGAGTTAGTGCAGAACGGTAAGTCGAAGGTGGGTTTGATTGCATTCGGCAGCTCGGATTTTGCCGTGCGGGAAAGCCGCGACCAGCTCAAGAAAGAACATGGATTGGAAACGGATTATCTTCGTCTGCGAGCCTTCCCGTTTTCCCGCGAGGTGCTGGAATTCGTCGCCGCGCACGATCGAATTTACGTAATTGAACAGAACCGCGATGCACAGATGCTGAGCCTGCTCAAGCTGGACCTTCCGGTCAAGGAATTGAGCAAGCTCAGGAGCGTTCGCTACTTCGGCGGAATGCCGCTGGACGCCCGAACGGTAACCGACGGGCTGGTTCTGCAGGAGGGAATATAAATGGCAACCACGCTTGAGGCTCCAAAAACTCCGGCCCCCAAGACAAACCGTCTTGGTCTGCAGGCCGTCGACTATCGCGGAGCCAAAACGACTCTTTGTGCCGGGTGCGGCCACAATGCAATCTCGGAACGCATCATCGATGCCATGTATGAGATGGGGGTGAAGCCGGAGCGGGTGCTCAAGCTCTCCGGTATCGGCTGCTCCTCGAAGAGTCCCACTTATTTTCTCGGCCGCGCTCATGGGTTCAACAGCGTCCACGGACGTATGCCATCGGTCGCCACGGGCGCTTTGCTGGCTAACAGTTCCATGCTGGGGATCGGGGTCAGCGGCGATGGTGACACCGCGTCAATCGGGCTGGGACAGTTCGCGCACCTGATGCGGCGAAATCTTCCCCTGATCTACATCATCGAAGACAACGGCGTCTACGGCCTTACGAAGGGCCAGTTCTCCGCCACCGCCGATGTTGGCTCCAAACTCAAGACCGGCGTAATCAATGAGCTGCCTGCCATCAACACCTGCGCCATGGCCGTAGACTTGGGAGCCACCTTCGTCGGACGCTCCTTCTCCGGGGATAAGAAGCAACTGCTGTCGATGTTGAAGGCGGCCATCGCGCACAATGGCACCGTGATGCTCGACGTCATCTCGCCTTGCGTTACCTTCAATGACCATGAAGGCTCAACCAAGAGCTACAAGTACGTTCAGGAGCACGAGGATTCGATCGGAGAAGTAGGCTTTGTGCCTTTCTTCGATGACATCTCGGTCGATTATGATCCGGGAACGACCTACGACGTCCAGATGCACGATGGGTCACACCTCAAGCTGCGCAAGCTGCATGAGGGATATGATCCCACCAACCGCATCGGCGCGGTGAAGGCTCTCATGGAGGCTGAGGAGCGAGGCGAGATACTCACCGGCGTGTTTTATATCGACGCCAAGCGTCCCAGCTTTATCGACTCTCTGAATCTCGCGCCGGAACCCTTGGCGACGCTCCCTCAAGATCGCGTGCGTCCGCCCCGGCGGGTGCTCGATGAGATTATGCAGGCGCATCTTTAAGAGCGTTGTCAGCGCTGAGTGAAGGTGTGCAACCCTCGGCGTGGAGAAAGCGAGCCGGAGTGAGCGCGGCTGCGCGGCCCAATCTGCGTCGTCCTCGCTACTGCTCTCTATTTCTCCATTTCTCCATTTCTCTGGGCTTGGCTCTTCCTAATAGAGCAAGTAGGGCCGGCGCGCCGTCTCAAATCGCCGCAGATCGCTCTGCCATGCGGCGGCGATTTGCCGGGGATCTTTTCCTGCAAGCAAGGCCTCCAGCACGCCGCGATTCACCAGTAAGCGATCCATCTTCGCCAACTCGAACTGTGCAGGGTATAAACGATGGAGCGCCGCGACGATTTCCAGCCCGATCTCCGGAGCATTCATCGCATTGCGGTTTGTAACTGCGATCTGGATACCGCGGCAGAGTTGGCCGCCATAGGGGTTCGGTGGCCGCGGCCTAAAGCTTACGGCGGAAAAGTGGACGCCGGGAAGCGATCGGGCATTGAGCGCCTCGGCCAGCCGCACGGCGTCGCGCGGGCTGACGATCCAGGGCGCGCCCACATATTCAAATGGATGGTCGGTGCCCCGGCCGACGGAGATATTCGTTGTCTCGATCAGGCCGATCGCCGGGTAGAGCGTCGCAGCGGCGAGGGACGTGAGGTTGGGCGAAGGATTGACCCAAGTGAATCCCGTGGAATCGTACCAATCCGTTCTCTTCCAGCCGCGCATGGGAACCACGGTGAGGGGCGCGTGCAGATTCCGCGCTCCGTTGAAATAGCGGGCTAACTCGCCCAGCGTCATGCCGTGGCGAACGGGAATGGACATCGCATTGACATAGCTCTCTCGGCCAGGATCGGAGAGCGGCCCCTGAACGGCACCGGCGATGGGATCGGGCCGGTCGAGCACGACGATTTCCGTGCCGGTTTGCGCCGCAGCTTCGAGAAAATAGAGCGTCAGCGTCTCGTAGGTATAGAAGCGGACGCCCGCATCCTGCAAATCGATCACGACCGCGTCCAAGTTGCGTAGAGCTGAGAGCGGCGGCCGCCGCTGGACGTCGCTTGCTCCATAGAGGCTGAGAATTGGGAGTCCGGTGGCGGCGTCGACCGAGTTGTTGATCTTCTCGGTGTCAAGAACGCCACGGATTCCATGCTCGGGGCTGAAGAGCAGCTTGAGCTGGAGGCCGGGAACGGCGGCAGCGGCATCGTGGGCCAGAATCTCCGCGGTGCGGCGCCCCTCGCGGTCCCGGCCCGTCTGGTTGGTCAGCAGGCCCAGGCGCAGCCGACCTCCATGCCGATGCGCTAATAGGGCCAGCGGAGCAAAGTGGCCGGCCTCCAGTACGTCGATACCCATCGCAACGGTTGGCTCCGCGCGTCCTATACCTACCGCAGCCGCGGCGCAGTCGGCCACCTCCGAGCGCAAGGCGGAGAGACTCCGGTGGCCGCGGGGATACACCGCATTCGACAGGATGACGACATAGGTGTCACTCGCGGGATCGATCCAGAGCGAGGTGCCGGTATAACCTGTATGCCCAAACGAGCCGAGCGGAAAGAGTTTTCCCCGGGGGCTCGAAAACGGCGAGGCGATGTCCCAGCCCAAGCCACGCACGTCCTTGCCGCCCGGAGGCTGGCTGGGCGCAATCATAGTTTTCAGTGTCGCTTGTTGCAGCGGAAAATCGCTGGGACGCCCGGCCAGGCGGTCCAGCAGGGCTTGAGCGAAGATGGCCACATCTCCAGCGGTGCTGAAGAGGCCGGCATTGCCGGCGACGCCGCCCATGCGGCGCGCAGTGGGATCATCCACCACGCCCTGCAGCAGCACGCCTCTGCCGCTATATTGAGTCGGCGCGATCAGGCTTCGCCATGATACGGGGGGCAAAAAGCGGGTGTGCGTTAATCCCAGGGGACGGGCAATACGCTCGGCTTCATACCGGTCAAGGGTGAGGCCGGAGAGCTTCTCAACCAGTGCGCCAAGCACGATGTAGTTGACATCACTGTAAAGAAACCGAGAGCCAGGGGCTGCAACCGGAACTGTGGCATATGCCAGCCTCAGGGCCTCTCGCTTGCCTGACCAGGGTGCGGAGAGAGGGAGATCGGAGGGCAGTCCTGAGTAGTGGGTCAGCAGTTCGCGGATGGTGATCCGCTCCTTTCCATGGGCGGCGAATGCGGGGAGATAGCGCGCCACCGGATCGTCCAGCCGTATCTTGCCCTGCTGCCAGAGTTGCATGATGGCTGTCGCGGTCACCAGAGGCTTGGTGAGCGACGCGAGGTCGAAAATCGTGTCCGTGGTCACGGGCTCCGGCCTGGGCGCGAAGGAGCGCAGGCCGTAGGCGCGCTCGAAGATCACATGGCCGCCATGTCCAATTTCCACGACAGCGCCGGGCAGCCTCTTCTCTCGCATGGCGTGCGCGACGATGCCGTCGATGGCGCTCAGACCTCGCGCCGGTTGTTGCGGCCAGCAGGAGGCCGGAGTGAGAGCGATCAGCAGAGCCAGTGCGGCAGTGAGACGAAGGGGCATAGCAAAGGCACCCGCAAACACCCTAGCGTGAAGGGACGGCGTCCATCTTCAACCGCGCCTTTCCTCGGGAAAGAATTATGCTCGCCGTCCAGCCGATGACGAAGGTGATCGACGATCCAGCGAGCACGAACCATGTCCAGGCAATCTTGGGTAGCGTGAACTGGAGTGCGCCCCAGCCTATGGTGAGGGCGTGCGGCTGCATCCATAGCAGGAGATTCGCAGCCAAACCGCAGATCATGCCGATCATCGCGCCCGCCTCGGTCGCGCCGCGGGTGAGCGTGCCCAGCAGAAAAACGCCTAGCATCGCCCCGTAGGCTACAGAAGCAATGGAGAGGCCGGTCTCGACCACGTGTCCTCCTCCACGCGAGAGGAGCGCAAGCGCAAAGAGTACCAGAGCCCAAAACAACGTGAGCCAACGCGATGCCAGCCAGCGCCCGCGAAGGCTGAGAGTGGGCCGCCAGGGGAGATAGAAGTCAACCATACTGCTTGCGCTCAGGGAATTGACGGCCGCGCTCAGGTTGGACATGGCGGCAGCCAGAATCGCGGCCACCATCAGGCCGGCCGCTCCGCGCGGTAGATGCTCGACAATAAAGGCGGGGAAGATGCGGTCGGCGTCGGCCGCGGCCGCGCCATTGCCCGGCGTGTTGTAGAAGAAGTAGAGACCGGTTCCGATGGCTAGAAAAAGGGCGAACTGCACTGCAACCACGGCTCCGCTGGCCAGCAGCGCAATTTGGGAGGAGCGCAAGTTCCTGGCGGTCAGCAACCGCTGCACCATCAGCTGATCGGTGCCATGACTGGCCATGGTGAGAAAACAGCCTCCCAGCGCCCCAGCCAAAAAGGTATAGTTCTGCGTGACGTTCCAGGCAAAATGCCAAATGGAAATCTTTCCGCCCGCCGCTGCTAGAACGTGGATGGTGTGCCATCCTCCGGGGACCAAGTGGCCGAGCATTACGGCGGTCACGATCGTTCCTGCGATATACAGGCACATCTGGACCACATCGGTCCAGATCACGGCAGCCATGCCTCCTTCTAGCGTATAGATCAGCGTAAGGGCGCAGATCACCGCGATGGCGACCACATCTCCGGCGCCGATGGCCATGCCGACGACGATCGAGATCGCGAAGACTCGCACTCCCTCGGCGCCCGCTCGCAGAAAGAGAAAAAGGCCTGCCGTCAGCCGGTGCAGGCGCGGACCGAAGCGCTGGCCGATAACTTGATAGGCGGTCAGCAGATCGCCGCGAAAATAGCGCGGCAAGAAGAGGATGCAGACCACCCCTCTGCCGAGCAGGTATCCGAGGACAACCTGCATGAATCCCCAATCTTCTGTAAAGGCGAGACCGGGGATGCTGATGATGGTGAGCGTGCTGGTCTCCGCGGCTACGATGGAGAGTGCGATCGCCCACCAGGGAATGGTGCGGTCTGCGAGATAGTAGTTTTTGAGCGATCGGTCTTGGCGGCGAAACCGGAGACCGTAGAGCGTGATGGCGGCCAGGTAAAGCGCCACCAGCAGCAGATCGAAGGAGCTCAGGCGGTGGGGCACACGGGCGAAAAAGTGGCCCCACATCCCGGTCAGCATAGCGACGGGCCGCCCTGGACGGCTGATCGTCCGCAACCGATTGCGCCGCGTCGCGGCATGTCACACCACAGTGACAGCGAAGACATTTTGCCGACACCCCGAGATACGACCTAAATATAAATGCCAAGCGGAAAGAAGTATCCTCGCGCCGGCCCAAGGGCGAGATTCTCGGGGGCAAGACTGCCTCCGCCGCCGCCGGCATTGAGGGTGGCGCGCTGCTTTGTGCGATGCCGGCTTTCAATCGAGGCGCCCAGGGGCCCGGAGAGGGCTTGGTCATCTTCCTGAAGTGTGCGGAGCACGCAGTGCCGAGTCGTAGTGGCGGCCGGAGCTCAGCATAATGGCTCCTTCGGTAAATTGACTCATAAGAATGGGCTTCGTATCATCGAGAGACACGACTTCATGGGACGATGCGAGCTGTACTACGGGCGCCGCAGCTACTTGTCCCACCCCTTGGCGGCGTAGCTCAGATGGTTAGAGCGACGGACTCATAACCCGTAGGTCGGTGGTTCGATTCCACTCGCCGCCACCAGATGCTTCCGCCGACACCCTCGCGACGAGATCGCTGAGAGAAACTGGAGCCCGACGGAATGCCGACGAACGACCCCATAAAGATCGGCCCGCTCAAACGTGAGGAACTCAACGAAGCGGACCGGATCGTCCGGCTGGCTTTTGGAACGGCCCTGCGCATGCCGAACCCGCTGGATTTCATGGGTGACCGCAGCTTGGTTGTGCCGCGCTGGGGCATGCCTAACGTCAAGATGATCGCAGCGCGTGACGGCGGGCGGCTGATTGGATCGAACGTGGTGACGCGCTGGGGCTCCTTCGGTTTTTTCGGGCCGCTGACGGTATTGCCGGAGTACTGGGGCCGCGGCGTGGCCCAGCGGCTGCTCGGCGCAACCATGGCTGTCTTCGATCGCTGGGACCTGCGCCACACCGGACTCTTTACTTTTGCGGAAAGCGCCAAGCACGTCGGACTCTACCAGAAGTTCGGGTATTGGCCCGGCTACCTTACAGCTCTGGTGAAGTACACGCCGGAACCGGCTTTGCCGCGGGATGGCCGCTCTGCGGATGCTCCAATGAGGCTCTCGTCCTTTTCCCGAAGCCGGCGCGAAGCGGCAATTGAGGCCTGCGCGAATCTGACGGGGAAAATCGAGAAAGGACTCGATCTGGGAGACGAAATCCGGGCTTCGCTCAAACCGGATCGGGGAGAGACCTTGCTGATTTATACGCGCGCGGTTCTCGACGGCTTTGCCGTGTGCCTGACGGGACCAGGATCGGAAGGTGGCAAGAATACCTGTTACGTCAAGTTCGGCGCAGCGCGCGGCGGCCCGGGCGGAGGCGCCCGCTTCGATCGATTGCTCGACGCCTGCGAGACGTTTGCGCGCTCACGGGCGGTCGATCTGGAGACCGGCGTGAACATGGCCAGGGTAGATGCCTACCGCCGTGTCCGCTCCCACGGCTATCGGCCGACAATGCAGGGTGTCGCGATGCAGCGCCCCCACGCGGCGGGATTTAACCGCCCCGGCGTCTATGTGATTGACGACTGGCGATAAATAAAGGGCAGCGGGGAAGCCTGCCGTCGTACCGGGGTCTCTGCTTCTATCGCCTGAAAAACGCTGTGACGCTGGAGTATCATTGGCTTTAAGCCCGTTTGGGTCCAAAGTAGAACCTGTCCATGTCAAAAACCTTTGAGCGCGTTGTCTTTGCCCTCTCCGTCTTCCTGATCGCTCTGGCCTTTTTGGGCGGCTTCGGACCCACCGGCGTGAACGCCGGCGCGCAGGCCGATGGCGCTTACCCGGAGATGGAAGTCTATAGCGAGGTACTCAAAAAGATTCAGACTGACTATGTGGTACAACCTGACGTCACGAAGGTGACCGACGGAGCGCTGCATGGGCTGCTCGAATCTCTCGATGCCGACTCCAGCTATCTGACACCGGAGGAGTACAAGATCTACAAGCAGCGCCAGAATGAAGGCACAGCGCAGATCGGCATTGACGTCTCCAAGCGTTATGGGTACGCCACCGTGGTTGCGGTAGAACCCGGGAGCCCGGCGGATAAGGATCACATTCAGGACGGCAACATTTTGGAGTCCATCGAGGGCAAGTCGACGCGGGAGATGTCGTTGGCCATGATCCGCCTGCTGCTGCAAGGCAAGCCGGGGACCCCGGTCACCTTTGATCTGGTGCGGCCGCGGCGGTCGGAACCAGACAAGGTGAGTCTCGTCCGGACCCCGGAGGTAACGCCGCCTCTTGGCGTGGAGCAGTACGACAATGGCAGCATTGTTTATCTGAAGCCGGGAGTGATTACCAAGGACCGGGTGCAGGCTGTTGAGAATCGTCTGCGCGCCATGTCCAAGGATGGGAATAAGAAGATTTGCCTGGATCTGCGCGATGTGGCGGAGGGCGACGAAGCGCAGGGCATCCGGTTGGCAAACTTCTTCGTAAAGACAGGCACGATTGCGACCCTGTCGGGTCAAAAATATCCGCTCCAGACCTTCACTGCCGATCCGTCAAAGTTCGTCACCAGCGCGCCTTTGGTGGTCTTGGTCAACCAGGGCACCTCCGGCCCCGCGGAGATCGCCGCGGCTGCGATCATGGAGAATCACCGGGGTGACCTGGTGGGCGATCGCACCTTCGGCGAAGGGTCGGTGCAGAAGACTATCGATCTGCCTGACGGCGGGGCAGTGATCTTGTCTGTCGCCAAGTACGCTTCTCCCTCGGGCAAGAAGATCCAGGACGACGCAGTCACTCCGAATATCTTCGTTGCGCCGGCTGACGATCTGGACGATGAAAGCGGACCGCATCCGGACGTGCAACTGGCCAAAGCTCTCGACGTGCTCAAGCTAAAACCAGCCTAAGCAGCGATGGAAGCGCCGGTCGGCCCACCGGATTCCAAGCGGCTTGCGGTTCGGCCCGGCAAATCCCGCAACAGTGGCAGAGAAAGATGCGTGGCAGCAGCGCCGCCGCGTGCTATGTTCAGTGCTAAGAGCGTTTCACCTCTATGTTTTGTGGTGAGACTGCCGGTCCGGCCCTTTTGCTGGAGGAGCCACATCGGAAATTTGCTCTAGCGGACATCCCCCTTGAATTCTAGCGATCCAGACCCCGCTTCCCACGCCAGCCGCTTTCGCCCGCCCGGCCCTGCGGGACGCTTTCGTATTGTTTACAAGGGGTTCACTGGCCGCGCAATCTTTGCCGTCCTGCTGCTGCTGGCCGCGGTCGCCGGTTCACTGCTTGGCCTATTGCTCATCTATTCGGTGGATATGCCGCAGATCGCCGAGCTTGAACGCTATCATCCCAATGCGACGACGGAACTGCTCGATATTCATGGGCGTGTCTTCGGCTCCTTCGCGCTAGAACGCCGCGTCGTGGTCCCCTATGGCGCCTTCTCTCCGCTGCTGCGCGAAGCGGTTATCTCGATCGAGGATAAGAACTTTGAGAGCCACTGGGGGGTGAACGTGATGCGCGTGGCCGGAGCGGCCTACCACGATTTGGTCTCCAACGGGCGCGTGCAGGGAGCTTCCACACTGACCATGCAGTTGGCGCGCAATCTGTTTCTCTCGCCGCGGCGCACCCTGGCGCGCAAGCTGCAGGAAGTCTTCCTCTCCGTTCAGATAGAGAGGCACTTTACCAAAGACCAGATTTTTGCTCTTTACGCCAACCAGATTTATTTGGGTCAAGGGGTCTACGGCTTCGAAGCGGGATCGGAATATTACTTCAGCAAGCACGCTAACGCTCTCACACTTCCGGAGGCGGCTCTGTTGGCCGGCTTGCCCAAAGGACCGGTGGCGTACTCCCCGGTTCTGAATCCTGAACGCGCCTTCAGGCGCAGGAACATGGTCATTAACTCCATGCTGGAGGATGGCCTGATTACAGATACACAAGCCAATGCGGCGAAGGCGGCTCCGCTGGGACTGCATATAGAGCCTCCGCCGAATAATGTGGCTCCGTGGTTCATTGAAGAGGTGCGGCGCGAACTGGAGCAGAAGTTTGGCGTGACGCGGGCGCATGACGCGGGGCTGCGGGTTTACACCACACTAGACCTGGATCTGCAGGACGCCGCCAATAAGGCGGTGCTGGATGGACTGGCCGCCTATGAGCGCGG
>JANWJB010000046.1 GCA_025449575.1 Acidobacteriaceae bacterium | reverse complement strand
CATGCTGCTAGCGCACCATGCCGATCGTGTCCTGCATGACTGTATCGAAGGTTGTTACGGACTTGGCGTTGGCCTCGAAGGCCCGCTGCGCCACGATGAGGTTGGAGAACTCGGTGGAGATATTCACATTCGAGGCCTCAAGAGAATCGCCTTCGATGGTGCCCCGGTCCGCGCTTCCGGCGGCTCCCAGGCTCGCCTGGCCCGAGGCCACCGTCGTCCGATAGTTATTACCGCCCGTCGGCGTCAGACCCTGCTCATTGGCCACCGAGGCGATCGCCAGTTGCGCCAGCGGCTGAGTTGTACCGTTGGAGTAGGTGGCCGACAGGATGCCGCTGGGGTTCAGGCTGAGCCCCGTGTATTGGCCGCTCGCGTATCCGTCCTGGGGAGTTCCGGTCGCTGCCGAGGCGGCGGCGGTCTGGGTGATGGTTGGGTTTCCGTTGGCGTCGAAGAGGTTGAAGTTGAAGGTAAGAGGATTCGCGCCGTCCGGAAGATTGGAGAAGGCGACGCCGCTGACATTTGCGGCAGGGCTGGTCAACGCGCCGGAGCCGTTGAACTGAAGCGTGCCCGATGCCGCCGCGTTCGCGGTCGCTCCCGGCACCGCGATCTGATAGCTCCATTTGCCGCCGCCCTGGGCGGTGAAGGTGGCCGTGGCCTGTTGCGCGTTGCCCAGGGAGTCGTAGAGCGTTACCGGCACGGGAACCGCGGTTCCCGTGGCCGCCGTCGCATCGAGGTTCATGTCGATACTCATATTCTGGGTGGCCTGCGGCGGCTGTGCGGAATCTACCGGGATCATAATCGGAGTGGGCGCGCCGTTGGCATTGATCGCTCCGTTCACCGCTGGATAACCCAAGACGTCGAATCCATTCGTCGTGATCAGGTGGCCGTCCGCGCTGGTGGTGAAGTCGCCGGCGCGAGTGAGATATTGCTGCCCCTCGCCGTCTTGCGCGACAAAGAAACCGTTGCCGTTGATGGCCATGTTGGTGTCCACCCCGGGAGTCGAGTTGATGGTGCCGGGAGAGAAATCGGTCTGCGTCGAATTCACCTGGACGCCCAGCCCTTCCTCGATCGGGTCGCCGGACCCGGAGATGCCCAGTTGCTGATAAAAGAGGTTGGAGAAGCTGGTGGTCTGGTCCTTATACGCGGTGGTGTTCATGTTGGCCAGGTTGTTGGCGATGGTGTTGAGGTCGGTGGAATCGGCCACCAGCCCGGTGAGTGGAATCGAAAAGGATGCCATATCTCTCTTCTCCTAAGGTATTTTTCCCGATGGTGTAGGGCAGCCATCCCATCAAAGAATGGCTGCACATAGCGGACCTCGCCACTCCACAGGATCGGGAGAAATGCTATAAAAACCGGCCGCCCGAGCCAGCACTTGCCGGGCGTCGATGGTGTAAAAACTTTGCCCCGAAATCCGGAGGATGTGTTTCCCCCCTGGGCCTTACTGCATTTTTCCTAAATGGCTCCGGGTCGGGAACCGAACCCTACGCGGCCGTTCCATCGAAGAATGGCCGCACAGAGTCGATCTTGCCGCCCCCCAATATTGGGAAAAATGCTCTAATGCACGACTGTGCTCTTCGGCGCCGCCGGTATCGCGGGATTGTTGAGCTTGGACGCGATGTCGTCGAAGACCCCCAGGGCCTTGTCGGGCGACGGGAGAGCGGCGGGGGACGATGCGGCGGAAGCAGCCTGAGGCGCGAACGCCGTGTAGCCCGCCCGAGCGGTTGCGGTTTGCGCCGTGGGAGAGGAAGCCGGTGTGGCGGCCGGGGCATTGACGACGCTGGTTGAAGCTGCTCCAGGCCCACTTGAGGCGGGCGTGATATCTCCTACCTCCTGATTGATGGAGATGAGCTGCTGCAGGCTGTTGACGTTGACAAGCTGGTTCACGTACTGGTTGGGGTCCGTATTCGCAGTGGGGTCCTGATTCTGAAGCTCGCTGACGAGAAGCTTCAGAAAGTCGTCCGCCGTAATGGTTGCCGCGCCGGTGGCGCTGTTGGAGCTGGAGCTTCCCGCCGTGGAGCCGGCGCTTGGGGAACTCGCCAACGCGGCTGGCCGCGCCAACGCCCGATGCTGTTGCTCCGATTCGAGCTGCTGCACGATGCTGCTAAGATTCATCTCTTTGCCCCTCCATCATTCTCAAGATAGATACAGTGACGATTTCAATAGTGGCCGTTAACCCCGCAGGCTGATCCTGCGTCCGGCGGGGGGGGGACCGGGGTCGGCCAGGCTCGCCGTTGCTCCGGATCCTCCGATTGGCGATGGCCGCCGGTTCTGCGGAAGACGCGCCGGGCCTGATTCGGAATGCCGTCCCTGCCCGTAGCCGGAGCCGCCCGATCCTCCTCCAGGTAAGAATTGCTGCTGTACGGAGACTCCAAGCTGGCTCACCGGTATTTGACGCTGCACAAGATGCTGGCTCAACTGCGGCAGCAGAGACTGCAGCGCGTCCTTTCCCGAGAGCGATCCGGAGGTGAGCGCCGCCGTTAAATGTCCATCCTGCCGCTGCGCCACCACCGATACCCAGGAGTTCTGCGAACTGACGAAGCCGGCCTCCACGCGGTTCGGCGAGAGCTGCCACTGCGCATCCCGCGCGCCCAAGCTTCCAACTCCGCCAGAGTCCAGAAGTGCATGGGGGTTGGCTGCCGCAATTGTGTTGCTGGAGAGTGCATTTCCGGCCGGGGTGGAGACCGCGTGCGCGGACGGCAGCCCAGCCGGCGCGGAAATGAGACCGTGCGTGTTACTTGAAACCGCTGCTGCCGGCCCCGCAACCGCCGGGGATACCGGAATCGCGCGCTGTGCCGCGGCCAAGCGCGCCGCCGCCGCATCATGAGCTGTGCCGGCGTCACTCGGGGCAGATGCCTTGCCTTTCTCCGGGCCGGCGTTTTTGTCCGCTGCCGGGCCGGAGGAATAGCTGGATTGTGAGCCGGCCTTCTGATCTGCCGGTCCATCCCCGCTTGCCGGTTTCGGCACGGCAAGTTGCGCTGGGGAGAGTTGCGCTGGAGACGGTTCCGCTGAAACCTGCCGGCTCGTGCTGCTTTGAAGTTTTCCGGATGTGCCCGCGTTCGCGGAGACGGCGGCGCCGTCCTGAGACGCGCCTGGCGCCGGAGGTGCAACAATGTCTGCTGCGATGGCCGGTTGCCCGGCTGCTTTTGCCGGCGCCGCGGTTTCCGGCGGGAGAGAAGCCGGGCCGGTGGGGAGGATGCGCTGTTGGGTTCCCGCCGCTGCGGGGAGGCTTGCCGCCGCAAGTTCCGCAGCCGGTGGAGGAAGCGGGGGTTTTGCTGTCAGCCTCGTCGGGATCCACGGTGACACCTGCGTCGGTAGAGCCTGCGTTGCCATCGTGCCCCCGTCTGCTGGGGAACCCTGCGCCTTACCGGCAGCGGCCGGCGGATGCTTCGCTGTTTTCTTTTGCGTTGTCGATTTCGCCGCTTCCGGCGATGCTGTTTTTCCGGCTGCGGCCGGTGCTTGATTCACGGCAGCCTTGGCACTCGTGCCGGATTTCGTGTTTGTCTCCAGTTGCGCTTGCGCTGGAAGGTTCAGACCGGCCGGGAGATTGAGCTTGAGTTGATTGACGTCGAGGCCGGCGAGGATTTGCCCTCGCGGAGCGGCGCCCATGGTGCTTCCGGGGCGAGCGTTCGCTGCCGCGGCAAGCCTCTGCCCGGCCGCTGCCGAATCTGCGTTGCCCTGCGCCGCCTTGAACACCCCGGAAAATTGCCCCTCTGAAGATTGCTGGGAAAAATGCTGATGGGGGAAGCCTCCAACGCCGACGCCGGCACGCGCCTGGAACGGCGGCGTTCCGGGGTGCGGCGCCAACGGTTGTACCGGGGCGCTCGCGGCGATTGTCATAGCGATGGGGCTATTCATGCAGCGATGGTTGAGCATTTCGCTTGCCATCTTGCCCGATGGGGAGATTAGCGAGAACTTATCTCGCTGTCTCCGCGCTGGTTCTCCCGGCTTTCGTGCCAGCGGCGCCCCTGGAAGAGTTCTTCCACGGCGGCCGCGCTTCTGCGCTCCACCTCGATGCGCTCTTCCTCGGCCGCTTTGGTCAGCAGTTTCTCGAGCTTTTGCCGCTCTCTTCGCCGCTCCAGATATTCCTCGCGCCGGGCGGCGGCTTCGTTCTCAAGCGCGGGCAGGGCGCGAGAGTGACGAAGGGCGAGAACCCGGTGGATCTGTGCCTCCGCTTCCTCTTGTCGCCACCGCTCAGAGTCGGAGTTGGCCTGCAGGAGAGCCGCGTTTCTTCGGCCCCGGGCTCCCCGCTCCTGGGCCAGCGCCCGCGCGACTCCGCTCTCGGCTTGGCGCACGGCGGCGACCGCGGTCTCTACGGCCGTGCGCGCCAGGTCTTCTTCGAGCGCGCGAATCCGCCGCAACCGGCCGAGGCGCCGCTTGGGGCTGGTCAATTCATGCTCCCTTGCCCGCCGCTTCGAGCAGCTTGAGGCAGTCGGCGAATCCCACCCGCTCCTCGGCGCTCTGCGCCAGGAATCGCCGGATCGCGGGCATCGCGCGCAGCGCCTGATCGAGTTCCGCGTCCGTGCCTGGCCGGTAGGCGCCGATGCGCACCAGATCTTCGGAACGCGTGTAGGCAGCCAGCAGACGGCGTACGCGCACGGCATGCTGGCGATGCTCCGGGGTGGTCACCGAAGAGGCGAGGCGGCTCACCGAATCCAGAACGGCGATGGGAGGGTAATGCCCCTCGGCGGCGATGGCGCGGCTGAGGATGACGTGGCCGTCCAGCAGAGAGCGTGCCGCGTCCACGATGGGATCCTGCAGATCGTCCCCTTCCATGAGCACGCTGTAGAATGCGGTAATCGACCCGCGATGGAATCTTCCCGCCCGCTCCACCAGGCGGGCTAGCTTGGCGAAGACCGACGGCGTGTACCCTTTGACCGTGGGAGGTTCGCCGGCCGCCAGGCCAACCTCGCGCTCCGCCATGGCGTAGCGGGTGAGCGAGTCCATCACCAGCAGCACGTTTTGCCCCTGAGCGGCGAAATATTCGGCAACCGCGGTGGTTGCATAGGCTGCGCGGATGCGCAGCAGCGGCGATTCGTCGGAGGTCGAAACAACCACCACGGATTTTCTTCGGCCTTCTTCGCCGAGGACGCCTTCGAGAAATTCGCCAACCTCGCGCCCGCGCTCGCCGATCAGCCCCACCACGGTAATGTCGGCGGAGGTGTTGCGCGTCATCATACCGATGAGGGTGCTCTTGCCGACGCCGCTGCCGCCGAAGATGCCGACACGCTGGCCGCAGCCGGTGGTGAGCAGGCCGTCGATGGCGCGGATTCCGGTTCCGATCGGCTCCTCGATAAGTTGGCGGCTCATGGGCGCGAGTACCGGACGCTCCAACATCCAGGTCGTGCTGCTCTCAATCGCGGGGCCCTGATCGATCGGCTCGCCCAGCGCGTTCAGGACCCGGCCACGCAGTCCGTCGCCCACGCCAATTCGGGGCCGGGTGCCCAACGCGGCTACAGCATTGCCATGCCGGATGCCGCTCACCCGGTCCAGCGGCATGGAAAGCACCTGGTTTCCGCGAAAGCCGATGACCTCGGCCAACCGCCAACGGCCGCCGCTGTCGAGGATTTCGCACTGCTCGCCCAGGGCGCAGAGCGGCCCCACGGATTTGACTGTTTGCCCCAGAGCCTCCACCACCCTTCCGTGCCAACGCCACACCGGCCGTTCCGCCAGCACCTCGAAATAGGATCGCAGCGTACCGGAGGGCTCGCCGGAGGCAGGCGAGACTGCCGGAGAGAGCGGTTCCGGCGGGCCGGGAGCCGCGGCCGGCAGGGAATCGCTTTCCCGATCGGGCGGGTTGGCCTCAGGCATTCCGGCTGCTCCGCCGGCCTGCCGCCGCCGCGGTGGCATTGCCGGCGGCCCGTGCCGGGCTCTCGTGCAGCAGGTCGAAGAACCCACGCTCGATCTCCTGCAGTTGAGCATCGATGCTCAATTCGATGGTTCCCGTCTGCGACTCCAGCACCGCGGTTCCTTGGGGCATGTGGCCATCCTCGACCAACGCCGGCGGTTTGGGGAGACTGGCCAGCGCGTCTTTCCAGCCGCCGGCCTCCGCCGCCGGCACGCGCAGAACGGCGCCGCTGCTCTCCTCCAGGCGATCCAGGGCCGCGCGGACAATCCCGGTCAGAAGCGCAGAGTCGATCTGCGCTTCGCGGTGAAGGATCTTTCTAGCGATGGCCAGCGCCAGCTTGACGACCTCGCTCTCCACCCGGCGAAAGTATTTCCGGCGCTCCTCCCCAAAGGCTTCCTCGGAGGCGGCCAATTCGCGGCGGCTCTCCGCGAGCGCCCGCTCGAACTCCGCCGCCGCCTTCCCGCGGCCGGCTTCATGCCCTTCCCGCCTGCTTCGCTCGGTCTTTACGACGAGTTCTTGTTCCAGCTCCGCGACCCGCCGCTCCAGCCCCGCAATCTTTTCCGCGGCAAGATCCTGCTTTTGCTGCAGAGGGTCGCTCTCGGAGGGGAACAGGAAGGCCGGGTGCGGCGCGCGAGGCGCAGCGGACCGGCCAAGCTGTTCCGGAGTGAGAAAGCGCAGGCGCTGGGCGCGGTCTCGCGGATGCTCTTTAGGCAACGTATTCATCGTCGGCCTCCGGCTTCAGAAAGAGCTTGCCCTCTGCCTCGAGCGACCGGGCGATGTTCAGAATCTCGTTTTGTGCCTTCAGGATCTCCCGCCCACGTACCGGTCCCATCACTTCGATGTCTTCCATCAACATCTCCACGGCGCGGGAGGAGAGCGCGCTGAAGAAATGCATGCGGAGGTTCTCCTTGGCTCCCTTGAGCGCGGTCGCCAAAAGCGCCTTGTCGATTTGCGGCACTAGTTCGGTCATGCTGGAGGTGGGGACGGTGACAAAATCCTCAAATGTAAACATCAAGTTTCGGATGTTGAGCGCCATCTCGGGATTGTCGTGCTCGATCGACTCCAAAATCTGCTTGGTGACCATGGCATCCATGCGATTCATCAAATCGGCGACGACCTTGTATCCGGAGTAGGATTTACTGCGGTCCCGGCCCAGAGACTCCATCCTGCGCCGCAGGATCTGGCCGACCTTTTGCGCGGTCTCCTCGGAGAAGTGCCGCATCTCGACCAGCCTCTTGACCACCGAGATGCGCATCTCCTCCGGCAGCGCCAGCAGCGCCTGCGAGGAAGCGCGCGGATCCAGGTGAGCCAGCACCAAGGCGGCCGTCTGCGGGTGTTCATCTTGCAGGAACTTCGATAACTGCTGCATATCCATCTTCTGCAACAGCGACAGAGCGAGGTTGCTGTCGGTGGCCTCCCGCGAGCGCTCCACCTGGCTCAACAGCGCCTCGGCCCGCTGAGGTCCGAAGGTTTCCACCAGGATCCGCTTGGCGTATTCCAGGCCGCCGAAGGCCAGGTACTGCTGCGTCTCGATCAGCTCGTGAAACTCCTCCAGCACCGCCTGCGAGACGTCGGGAGAGACCGTCTCAAGCAAAGCGATCTCCTGCGTCAGTTGCTCGATCTCGTTTTCGTTGAGTTGCTTGTAGAGCTCCTTTGCGTTCGCGTCGCCGAGCGCCACCATCAGGACCGCGGCCTTCCCTATGCCGGTGGAGGGCATGCCGGGCGGCGGTTCGTGAGGCGCGGGCAGCGCAGGCAGCGGGGGCAATTTCTGTTCCACTCTTTTCTCCATGTGACCTCTTTCAGTACCGCGACCGCGTGATTCTGTAAGCAGCCGGCGCCGGCCTCCATTGGCCTATCTTGCTGTCATTCCCGCAGGGAATCTGCTATTCGCTTCATCCTGACCCCGCTTCGATCATCCAGTACTTTGGCGGCGGGTCTCGCCTGTGTTCTGGTACGGAGCGGGTTTATGAAACGAGCTCCTAACGCGGCTTGCCGATGTCTGCGATCCAGCTCTTCACCAGCCGCACTACCGGAGCCGGCTCCTCTATCATTTGTTCGCGGACCGCATCCCGCAGCAGCTGCCCCCGGCTCGGCGGGCGGGCGGCGGACGAATTGGAGAACGGCTCGTCGAGGTTCGCGGCCAGATTTTTGGCAAAGACCTTGGCGTCAACTCCCGAAGACAATTCGGCGCGCGCCAATTGCCGCTGCATGCTGCGGCCTACCGGCCGGAAAACAAAGAAAAAGAGAACCAGGAACATGGCCATCGGACCCAGCAGCCACATCTCCGAGGTGACTTGACTGGCGTGCGGCATGAGGCGCTTGAAGAGCGTCGGCGGCGGTGCCGTGGCGTTGCCGGCAAATGCGATGTTCTCGACCGCGATCCGGTCCCCGCGCGCCGGGTCGAAGCCGACTGCGGCCTTGGCCAGATCGTCGATCCGGGCAAGTTCGTCCGAGCTGAGGGAGACGAACTTCATCTCCGTCTTCTTTCCGGATTGCGTGGGGACGAGCTTGTCGTTGACCAGGATGGCGATGGTGAGTCGCTTGACATCTCCGGGCCCTTGCACCACATGACGCGTGCGCCTGGAGACGGCGTACTTGTTATCTTCCTGATAGGAGCCCGTGCCGGCGCTGGATGCGGGAGGGAAGAGAGGTGCGGCGGGAGAGGCGGCGCCGTTGGTCGCGCCTCCTGCATTGGGTGCGTTGCTGGCCGTGCCGGGAATGCCCATCGCTTTGCCCTGAGGGGCGGCCGCGCCTTGCCCGGAGCGCTCGGTCGAGGTCATCACCGTTCCGTTCGGGTCGTAGGTTTCCTGCGTATCGTCCTGGCTGGAGCTGTCAAAATCGACGTTCACCGATGCCCGGATGTTGTCTCTGCCGGCAATCGGCTCCAGAGTTGCCAGCAGGCGGTCGGTAAGTTGTTGTTCGTAAGTCGCGGCTTCGGTTTGCGCGTCTTTCTGACCGAAGAAAGCCTGACCGTCGGCATCGACCAGCGTGACATTGTTGGGATCCAGTCCATCGACGGCGCTGGCGACCAGCGTCCGGATCGCAGACGCTTGCGCGTCGGAGAGGCCGCGCCGGTTCAGCTTGAGAACGACCGACGCTTTGGCCGGCCGCTGCTGGTCCTGAAAGAGCGAATCGTGCGGCAACACCAGGTGGACGCGCGCGGATTCAATCGGCTCCATGCTGTCGATGGTGCGCTCCAGCTCGCCTTCCATCGCCCGCTGATAGTTCACGTGCTCATCGAACTCCGATCCCACCCAGTTAGGCTTGTCGAAGAGTTCGAATCCCATCCGCCCGGATTGCGGCAGGCCCTTGGCGGCAAGGCCCAGCCGCGCCTTGTCGACCAGACTGGCCGGGACGCGCAGCGTGGTTCCGCTGGCATCCAGCTGGTAGGGAATCTTCTCCGCCGCAAGCTCGGTTGCCGCCTGCTGTGCGGATCGAGAATCCATATCGGTATAGAGCGGGCGCCAGTCGACCCGGGTGGAAAGCCAAGCCAGGCTGCCGGTAATCAAGAGCATGCCCAGCAGCGACATGCCCATCCACCAACGCTGGCGGGGCGTGGAGCTGTTCATCCACCACTGCCGCACCTCGAGGGCGGTTTGGCCTAATCGCTTCAGGGCATCCGGCATTCGCTCTGCTCTCTATCGCATGTTCACTTTTACTTTGGTGTGGCTGGAGCCGACAGGTGCGGTCGTTCTCGCCACCCAGCAAGCAAGCAGTGCTTGTTGGGAACTCCGTTCAAAGGAACGTCCGCGCTCGGAGCAATTTCCCTCCTGCACGAAAGGTAAAAAGCTCTCACTGCGAGTCTGCTGTCATTAGAACTGCATGGAGTTCAATTGCTCGTATGCCGCAACCGCTTTGCTGCGAACCGCCAAGGCCATTTCAAAGGCGAGGTCGGAGCGTTCCGTGGCGATCATGGCGGCGTGCACATCCACGCCGGTTCCGCTGAGGACCCCGTCGACTTTAGCGGCGGCATCGGATTCCAGTTGCCCCATTTTGTGGAGCGCATCTTCCAGCACGCCGGCAAACGGTGTTTGGGGAGCGGCAGAAGCAGAGCCAGTATCGATCCCGCTGCCGATTCCAGTACTGATTGAGGCGCCGCCCCTTTGCAGAGCAGCGGTCGCCGCCGGGCCAAGCGTCAAGGAGGGGAGGGAAGCCAAGGGATTCACCATTTCGTCTTCACTTCAGTAAGTCGATGGAGTTCTGGAGCATGCCCTTTTCGGCCTGAATCGCAGAGGCATTCAGGCCGTAGGAGCGAGTTGCTCCCATCAGGTCCACCATCTCCGTCATGGGATTGATGTCCGGAAAACTGACATAGCCGTTGGCGTCCGCGTCGGGGTGACCCGGCTCGTAGCGCCGCAGAGGGGCGCCGGAATCGGCCACCACCGCGGTTACCGCTACGCCTTCCGCGCCACTTTCGCCGCCCATCTTCTGGGCCAGCGTGTTGCCGAAGGCGGATTGGTTCATAGGCATGGCGGCAAAGACGACATGCTGGCGTCGATACGGCCCCCCGGCCTCGGTGCGCGTGGTGTCGGCATTGGCCATGTTGGCCGCGACCACCTCGGCGCGGATTCGCTCCGCCCGCAACGCCGTTCCGCTTAGCTCCATCACACCAAAGAGATTCATGGCCTGCTGCTCCCTCCCCATCCCGTCTATTTGTCGGCGTGGATCGCGTCGGAGACCCGGGCGAATTCGCTCTTCAACAGCGCGGTCGCGGTGCGAAACTGCAACTGAAGTTTCGCCAGCTCCAGGCTTTCCCGGTCCATGGAAACATTGTTGCCATCCGGCCGCTCCAGCAAGCCCGGCACCTCAACGACCTTGGGGGCGGCGAGCGGCTCGTCGATGCCCCGGCGTTCCGCCATCGCATGGTTCGCGGCGCGCGAGAACTCGCCTGCAAAGTCGATGTCTTGCGTGCGATAGCCCGGGGTATCGACGTTGGCCATGTTGCTTGAGATCAATTGCATCCGATCGGTAGCCAGCGTGAGATATCGGGCAAGCTCATCGGCAACAGGCGTGGTTACTTCCATGCTCGGCTCCTTGCCGGGAGTGATTGCAAGAGAAAGGCCAATCTCTCGCTGTTCAAAGTAAGAAAGGTCTTAGAACCTGGATTTCTCACAAGAACCCGGCCATGACGCGCAATCCTGTCATCTCGACCGCGGGCGGCGCGCTTGGGCGGATTTCCTATTGCGCTGCCCCACCGAGGTCTGCGATGCGCGGCTTTCCTTGGCAGAAAGCCGCGTTGACAGAATTGTGGCCGGGCTGTGAGAAATGCAGGTTAGAACGGATTCTTCTGCCTACCCGGCGGCAAGAGAGGCTTCTTCCGGGCGCGGCCTGCGCTCCGGGCGAGGGCGGTTGCGCAAGCGGATCTCGGCCGGGGCAATCTCGGGCCGATCTTCGGCCAGGATGCAAGCGCGCTCCAGAACGTGTTGCAGTTCGCGTACCCCGCCCAACCAGTCATAACTCAGCAGTTGCTCCAGCGCTGCAGGCTGAAGCCGCTTGACGGGCTGGCCCGCCGCCAGCCGGTGAAGGAAATGCTCCGCCAGCTCGGGAATATCTTCCAGCCTTTCCAGCAGACTGGGGGTGGAGAGGGGAAAGACGGCCAGCCGAAAGTAAAGATCGGCGCGAAAGCTGTTCTCCTCGATGGACTGCTCCAGGCGGCGGTGAGTCGCCGCCACCACCCGCACGTCAACGCGGATCGACTCGTTTTCTCCGATCCGCTGCAGCTCGCCCTGCTCCAGGAAGCGCAATAATTTCGGTTGCAGCGCCAGGGGCATCTCTCCGATTTCATCTAAAAAGAGGGTTCCGCCGCGGGCCGCTTCCAGCCGGCCAACGCGGCTCTGCAAAGCGCCGGTGAAGGCTCCCTTGGCGTAACCGAAAAGCTCGGCTTCCAGCAGCGTTTCCGGGATAGCCGCGCAGTTCATCACGATAAACGCGCCATCCGCGCGCGGGCTCAACCGGTGAATGGCGTGCGCCACCAATTCCTTGCCGCTACCGGTAGGCCCTTCAATGAGTACGTTGGCGTGGCGCGGCGCGACCAGCCTGATCTCGCGGCATAACTCCAGCATCGCCGGGCTGGACCCGATCAATTCCGGCAGTTTGGATGATTTTTCCCGAAGCTCGTCTTCCCTCTGCTCTTGGCTGCTCTTGGCCGCCGGCGCGGGCGAGTTTTCGCCTTTCGCGGCGCTCATCTCAGTCGCCTCGGTTGTGCTCTTCCGGGAACCACCCGGGGCAGGGGACAGCTCTGCGGCGTATGGCTTGGCTTGCGCAGATAGGGCGCCGTCTGCGGCCGGGTGCTGTGCCCCGCTGGAAACGGCATCTTTGGTTTCTCCCTTGCCGCTGCTGCGGCGAAGTGCATAAAGCAGCTCCTGGCGCCGCCGGTTCTTCCCTTCGGCCTCCTGTGGCGCGCTCATGTCTTCGGTGAGCAGATCCGTGTGGGGATACTTGCGTTGGCACTCGGCGATCAGATCGTCGACCTCCAGGTCGGGAAGCCAGGAGTCCAGGATCAACGCTTCGCAGTCATGATCGTCGAGGTAAAGAAGCGCTGCTGCGCCTCCGGCGGCCTGGTGAACTTGCCAGCGCAGATCCTCCAACACTTGCCGGACTCGATGCTGGAACGATGTGTCCGCACTTGCCACAAGCACAGTTGCGGAATGTTTTACCAGGGGAGCGTGGAGGCCGGCAAGCTGAGTCATAAGGGAGCCCTCGTTGCGTTAGGTGGACCTAAGTATTGTGACCGCATGGTTATGTTCCAGTTGAGCGCGATCCGCATTTTGCTTTTCTTGTCTGTCATTCTCGCAGCAGCCCGTGGTGGACGTCTGGTTTGGAAAGAGCACGACTTTAGTCGTGCCGTAGGGCCCGGGAAATCAATGGGGCTTTAGCTCCCGAGGGACACTTCCGCCCAAATTTCGCCTTCCGCCACAGGCTGGTAGGAATCTGCTTTCGAATCCACCGCATGTTTGCTTACCCCCCCGCATGGATAGACATCATGCGGTCCGAGACCTAGTTGGAAGCCGGAGCAGAGGTGTTCTCCCGCAGGACATAGCCCTGTCCGCGGACAGTGTGGATCAGCGGTTGGTCGAAACCTTGGTCGACCTTGCGCCGCAAATAGTTGACATATACTTCCACCACGTTGGTTCCGCTCTGCTCCGGCATGTCCCAAACTTGCTGGAGCAGCTTGGCGCGAGGGACGCAGCGTCCCTTGTGTTGTATGAGGTATTCGATCAGGGCATATTCTCTCGCGCTCAAGTCGATGGCCTTGCCGCCACGGGCAACGGAGCGGCGGAGAGCATTCAATTCCAGGTCGGCGCAATGGAAGACAGGTTCTGGAGCGGTGCGGGGGCGCCTGGTGAGCCGTTGCAGTCGAGCCATCAGCTCACGGAGCGCGAATGGCTTGGCCATGCAGTCATCGGCGCCAAGATCGAAGAACTCCAGGCGTTCGTCGGCGCTGGCAGTGCCGCTCAGGACCATGATGGAAGTCGTGTCTCCGGCGATTCGGGCGGCGCGCAGAAAAACCTCGCCATTGGATTCGGGGAGGTCCAGATCCAGGATTAAGAGGCCAAAGCCAGGCTCCGCGATTTTGACGAGCCCACCTTCCGCCTCGCTTGCCACCTCGACCTGATGGCCTTCGGCTTGGAGACGGCGGCTCAAAAGCGTGGCGAGAGCACGCTCCCCTTCAACTACGAGTACTTGCATCACGAATAACCCCGACAGAAAAATACACAGTTGTAAAACAAGGTTGTTGCGTTGTTTGGGACTAATTGTGATTTGCGAAAGCACGCGAAAGGCCACTTTGGGTCTATGCAACGATGCCCCGCATGTGGGTATTTCGGCCGTTAAGTGGATAACGATCAGTGAATGTCTCACAATAGAACGTTACTGGAGTGTTATTTCGATAGACGCCTGCCGCTCGTCCGGCCGTGGATCAAGTAGGCTGCATGGCCGCATTTTGCGGCAAGCGTGTACTCCAGTTCCCGAGTGGGAAGCCGCCAGCCGCGGCAACGCCGCCAGCTCCGATATCTGTTCGCTTGAACTTCAATCGGGAGTGCCGATAAACCCTCCAAGTTGTCCCCAGTGGAGATCCTCATGTCAGTCCGTGTCAAAAGGCTTTGTGGCCTGCTTTTTCGAGTTGTCGCTTTCGCGGTTGCGATTCTGCTTTGGAAGCAGGTCCAATAGAGCATTTTTCCTTTTGGAGGGAGGAGCCGCTCCGAACGCGGCCGTTTCATCCAAGAACGGCCGCCCATAGCCGGCTTCACCACACCGCGGTAAAAGAGAAAATGCTCTAGAGGCCCATGACCGCATGAAGTTGCATTTGCGTGTGGGTGGATGCAAGCAAGGGCTGGAAGTGGAATATTGGTTCGGTGCAATCGCTGTCATCCTCCGGTCGAGATGACAGAATTGCCGCCGAGCTCTGAAGACTCCTAACTCGCTAGTTGGAATCTTAGGACGTTCTAATCCGCCGCGCTATGCGAGCGGCCCTCGATTTGCCCCAATGCGGAGATTATGGAGACGCGGGAACAGAAGCAAGGCGCCGAGGCTGGGGCGGAGCATGAATCTTTGAGTAACCACGGCGTGGCCACCGTGCCGGGCAAGCCCGCTCATGTAACGCCCGCCAAGTTCGGCTCCACCAACTCCATCAGCTCCAGCCAGATGCTGGCGCTCACCTCGTTGGTGCAACTCTTCACCCGCGGAGTCGGCTTTCGTCTGGGCGCGTGGCTCGGCGCGGCGGTGCGCGTGAACATGATCTCGATCGAGCGCGTTCTCTTCGGAGAATTTCTCGGCAATATCACGCCGGACGATCATTACGTCGTCTCTTTGCGAATGTATCCGGTCGATGCCCCGTGCTCGGCATACCTGGGCATTTCCCTGGTGGATCCGATGATCGATTTACTGCTGGGAGGGACCGGCTCCAGCAGCCTGCGCCCAGAGTCGGCGGAAATCACAGCGATTGACGTCTCGATCCTGGCCGGCGTGATGCAAGAGGTATGCCTGGAACTGAGCAATGCCTGGAGTTCGGTTGGCATCGAGATACGCCATCAACAGCGCCTGCTCTCCTCCTACCATGGACAGGTGATGCCGGTGCGAGACAATGCTCTCTGTCTCCGCTTCGAGGTGCAGATCGGTCAGGTGCAGGGCACCTTGCAGTTTGTCTTTTCCGGCCTGGCTTCCGATGCGCTGCTTCGGGCCATTACCATTGAGAGTGCGACGCGAGCCTCTTCGCCGGCTCTCCGGCAGCAGCTTCGCCACTATGCACAGCGCTTCCAATATGGAGCGACCTTGCAGTTGCCGGCGGTTGCGGTGAGCGCGCACGTGCTCAACCACCTGCAGCCCGGATCGATCTTGCTTCTGGGGATACCGGCCGATCATCCCGCCGCCCTGATGGTTGGCGGCAAGCCGCTCTTTCATGCGCAGCCGGTTGCCGCTGGCGCGCGTAGGGGCGCTTACCTCACAAGGGCCGTGACGTCTGCGACAGCGCCGAAGGTTTGAGAATCCTGCCCGCGGCCTAACGCTTAAAAATGTAAACAATTGACCCGAAGCATGAGCTCTCCATTCGAAAACAGGCCGAAGCGCTGGCGATCAGCCGCAGCAGCGTCTATTACCAGCCGCGCCCGGTCTCCGAGCCGGACCTCGGGCGGATGCGCCAGATCGATGAGT
>JANWJB010000045.1 GCA_025449575.1 Acidobacteriaceae bacterium | reverse complement strand
GGCGATCGAATCGCACGGAAGGATGCCCGCATCTCGCTCCACACGGACAAAAAAGACACAGGGCCGGCCATATCTATGCGGTAGTGACGGCCGCAACTTCGTAGTCTTCGACGCTGGGAATGGTGAAGACGAGGCTCTCACCGGTCAGGTGGAAAGGCGCCACGCGGTCGGACCGCAACAGTTCGACCGATTTCACCTTCACCCCAGCCGGCAGCTTCATGCTCACGGTCTGCGGTCCCAGCGGATAGACCGAGTGCATCCAGCCATGATGGCTGTTGGGGTTGGTGTAGTTGAGCAGATGCACCGCGTATCCCGGGGCCGTCTCCCACGCGAAGAGTTCAACCATGCCATCGCCCCGGACGTCGACCGCGCGCTCCTCGGCGGTCAGCCAGCGGATGGTGTTATCCAACAGCCGCAGCAGATCTCCGTGACCGGTAATCCAATAAGTGCGCTCGATATCTCCAGGAAAATATGCCATGCGGCTGGAGCCGCTTTCGCGTAGGACGACGGCGGGCTCATCGGTATGGGAGACAGGCGGGTAGGCCAGCTCCGGTGGATAGGCCACAAAGCCCGGCACGACCGTGAGCACGGGCTCCTGTATGGGCTGAAGGGGCAAGCGGTTTTGTGTACCCGGCAGCCAATTGGTGTTGGCAAAACCCTCCAGCACCGGATGCCGGCGTTCGATGCGGCCATAGTATGCATTGCCATTGGCGCCGACAACGCCGGCCGCCGAGTGGATGCCAAACAGACCGGCAAGTCCAGACTCGGGACGCTTCTTCAGGTTCTCGTCATACAGCCCGGTCTCGAAACTGGCCATGATCGATCCCCCCGATTGCACGTAATCGCCGATCTGACGGCACTGCCGGTCGCTGAGCACGGCGATATTAGGCAACAGCAACACGCGATACTTGCGGAGATCCTCCGGCTCCAGCCGGTCTTCATGCACAAAATCGAAGGCGTAGCGGCCTTTCAGCAGCGCGCCGTACAGTCCATATGTGGTCTCGCGCGTGTAGGCGCGGGAATGGGCGACCGCGGGCCCTTTGTAAAAGAGCTGCGTGCTCTGGCCCATGACCACACCGATGTTGGCGATGGTGCGGCGGCCGCGGAGATGAGCATCATGCTTGGCGGCCCAGTGAAAGTAATCCGCGCCGGTTTTCTGCCAGCGGCGGTCCTCGCCCAATCCGTCCTCGGCTCCGACGAAGTGCCAATAGGGCGCCATCCCGCTGGCCAGCGTCTCGTTGAGCCACATCCGGGCCTCGTCCGGGGTCTTCGAGCCGTTGCGCCAAACCACCGCGCCGGTTGAGTAGGCTCCGGTGACGTTGGCGGCGAATTTGCCGTCCAGTACGGCATTGCAAGCACGGCCCTGGATCGTGCAACCCCAGACCTCGGGATCGTAATAACTGCGGCCTTGGTTGTCGGCTTGGAACCAGACGGCGGTCTTGCCCATGCGCGCCAGATTCGGCGAGGCGTGAACGTTGCCGCCCAGATTGCCGAAGTAGAAGTTGTCGGACTTTTTCTCCTTGGCGATGGCGTCATACTTCTTCCAAAGATCGAAGACGCGGTCGTTGAAGGCTCCCCAATAAGCCGGCGTACCCGCCGGGGGCAGCTTGCTGCAGATCGCGCAGTGGCATTCCGGCAGCCCGCCCGGCGGCCATGCATTGGTGTAAAAGCAGTCCACATCGTAGAGCGAGTTCACCTCGCGCATGACGGCCGGCACAAAGTCGTCCATGTAAGTGGAGAACATGCAGGTCTTGAAGAGCCGCGGATCCTGGCTGCTGAATAGCGGCGAACCGTCGGCCAAGCGCATCGCCCATTCCGGATGGGCTTGAAGAGCGTCGCCCCAGTTCAGGTCGGGACTCATGCGCGCCACGACGCGCATGCCCCGCTTCTTCGCGGCGGCCGCACACTCCCCAAAGAAGTCGCGGTTATGCAGAAACTTCCCGTGACGATGGAACTTTACTTTCGAAGGATAGAAAGCGAGGATGCAGGTCACGCTGACAAAGACAATGTCCGCGCCGGCGGAGTGCCAGTAGTCGGCCCATTCCTCCACATTCATGACCGCCGGATCGTGCTCGGTCATGTTGGTCTGACCGACGCGGCGAACCTTTCTCTGCCACGGCTCGTCGGCCGGATCGAGCGGCCCCAGCCGCGCCGGCAGAGGGACGAGCTTCGAGGTAGAACCGCCGGCCGTGACTGCCGGGCCGGCGGCCAGTGCAAAGGCCGGGTCCAGGGACTCCAGTGTGGCTGCCAGCGGCAGCGCAGCCGCGCCGGTCTTGAGAAAGGTTCGCCGGTCGATCATCGCAAAGAGCCTCATTTCCAGAACAGAATCAGCATACGCGGCTTTCTTAGCGGAAAAGCCGAGGATCACTTCGCTCTGCCGAGGATCACCAGGCTCACTCCAATGACCACCAGCAGTACGCCGAGCCAGCGCTCCCGCGTTACCCGCTCGCCCAAAAAGAAGACGCCGCCGCAAGCTCCGGCTAAATAGCTCAGCGCGGTCACAGGAACCACAAAGCTCACGTTGTCGACCGAGAGCACCCCCAGCAACGCGAAGAAGGCGGCAGCCATCATTCCTACGCCGAGCCACATCCACCCCACGCGCAAAGCGCGCGCGATCACCCGCACAATGGCAAGCGGACGAAAGTCCTTCACCTCGCCGACGACCTTCATGGCGCGGGAGACGCACATCTCCCCGCAGGTGCCGATCACAATGATCCATGCAAGCAGGAGGAAAGAGCTCACGGTTGGCCGCGCTCCGTACTACGCCGGGTGTTGGGGCCGGTGCGGCCGACGACGAAAACCCCGAGGCAGATAATCGCGACGCCCGCCCACATGAGCGGCGAGACTTTCTCGCCCAGCACGGAGTAGCTCAGCAGCGCGACCACTGCATAGGAGATCGAGGAAGCAGGCTGGACATAGCTGTAGTCCGCCCAGGAGAGCACCAGCATATAGGCTATGAAGAAGGTAATGAGGGAGGCGATTCCCACCCAGATGGTTCCCGAAGAGAAGACGCGCATCCCCTCCTGCAGCAGAGCGGAAGGGGGCCAGGGGTGAACCCTGCCGGCAGCCTTCATGCCCTTGCCCAGCAATACATTTCCCAACGGCCCCGCCACCACGATCACCGTCAGCAGAGCAAACGTTTTAAGGTGGAGCGGCTGGTGGGTGCTCATTCAGGTATGCTTCGATTGTATCGAGTAGAAATGCCCGCACGCCGGCGCGCAGCCGGAAATTCGCCTCACTAGGCCCTTCCCTGCGGGGAAGCGCGATGGAAAAGCCGGTTTCAACCTTTTCAAGCGATATTGTAATCGCAGGGGGCGCATTTCCATCCCAAGCCCGGCGATCTAGACTCGACTCAAGCGTACTGAGAACCGCCGCCGCGCATCTGTTGCAACCGGCGAGCGGCGGAGAACGTCTGTACGAAGTAGGAATTTCAACGGAGGACCGATGAAGATTGCCGTGTTAGGCGGAGACGGCTACTGTGGCTGGGCGACGGCTCTATACCTTTCCAACCGCGGCCATTCCGTCGCCATCGTGGACAATTTTGTGCGCCGCCTGTGGGATCACCAGTTGGGGGTGCAGACCCTCACTCCGATCCGGCCCATCGCCGATCGTCTGAAGGCTTGGCAGGAGCTGACCGGCAAGAATGTCGAACTGTTTGCCGGCGACGTGACCGACTATGACTTTCTTTCCTCCGCCATTCGCGACTTCGAGCCGGACACCATTGTCCACTTCGCGGAGCAGCGTTCCGCGCCGTATTCGATGATCGACCGCAAGCATGCGGTGAGCACCCAGGTAAACAATGTGGTGGGCACGCTGAATCTGCTGTTCGCGCTGCGCGAATACGATTCCAACTGCCACCTGGTAAAACTCGGCACCATGGGCGAGTACGGCACGCCGAATATCGACATTGAAGAGGGCTACATCACCATCGAGCACAAGGGCAGAAAAGATCTGCTGCCCTATCCCAAGCAGCCGGGCTCCTTTTATCACCTGTCCAAAGTGCATGACAGCCACAACATTATGTTCGCCTGCAAGATATGGGGCTTGCGCGCGACCGACCTGAATCAGGGCGTGGTGTATGGAACGGTGACCGAAGAGGCGGCGATGGAAGAAGCGCTGATCAACCGCTTCGACTACGACGAGATTTTTGGGACGGTGCTCAACCGCTTCTGCGCGCAGGCTGCGCTAGGCCACCCACTCACCGTCTACGGCAAGGGAGAGCAGACGCGCGGATTTCTGGATATTCGCGACACCGTCCGCTGCGTCGAACTGGCTTGTCTCAACCCGGCGGCCAGCGGCGAGTTCCGCGTATTCAACCAATTCACCGAGCAGTTTTCCGTGCTGCAACTCGCGCACATGGTCGCCGCAGCCGGCGGACAGATGGGGTTAAAGGTTGAGGTAGACTTCCTGCCCAATCCGCGAGTGGAGGCGCCGGAGCACTACTACAACGCCCACCACTCCAAGCTCATCGATTTAGGGCTGGCTCCCCATTACTTGTCCGAGTCGCTCTTGGATTCCCTGATCGGCATCGCCGTTCGCTACCGGGACCGCATCGATCCCACGCTCTTTGCACCCCGGGTCAATTGGCGCAATGGCAGCAACAATCGCCAGGCAGGGCCCGCCGCGGACGTGCCGGCATCCCGCACGCGCTAAGAGCCCTCCTGCTGCGCGACCACACCCGGCGCGACAAGACGCCATGGATCAGATATTGCCATACCGGCGAAATCGGCATACGCTGAGATCTCTGAGGCGAACAAATGGCGAATATCCAGGCCGGTCTGCCGCTCTTTCCCAATGACGGAGTCCTCTCCGCGCCTGCCTTCCCGGAGCATGCCTTTGCGAATAAAGGCGCCGATGCGACGGCCGGTTCTACGGCGGCGCGGGGGATCGCCCGCCTCGCCGCGCAAGGTGCGCTCGTTTCGGAGGGGCATCAAATTGAATTCCACTCCCTGCAGGCGCGCACCCTTCTCAACCGAACGGTTTCCCGGCGCGGACTACCCTTCGCCTGGAGCATCAATCCCTATCGCGGATGCGAGTTCGCCTGCCGCTACTGCTATGCGCGGTACACGCATGAATTCATGGAGCTGCGCCGCCCGGAGGATTTCGAGCGCCAGATCTTTCTCAAGCAAAATGCCGCATGGCTGCTGGAGCAGGAGCTCAAAAAGGTGCGGCCCGGCGAGCAGATCGCGCTCGGCACGGCCACCGATCCTTATCAGCCCATCGAGCGGCGCGCGGGACTTACCCGGCAACTGCTTGAAGTTTTGGCGACCCGGCAGGAGCTCTCGCTGGTGCTGGTGACCAAATCGACGTTGATCGAGCGCGACATTGCTCTGCTGCGCAGAATCGCGGAACGGAACACGCTGGTGCTGAACCTCACCATCACTACTCCGGATGCGGATTTGGCGCGGCTGCTCGAGCCGCGGGCGCCGCGGCCCGATCTGCGGCTGCGCACGGTGGCCCGGCTCCGCCAAGCCGGACTCACTGCCGGAATCCTATGCTCGCCTGTGCTGCCCGGCATCACCGATACCGAGCAGGCGCTTGACCGGATGGCGAAGAGGGCGAAGCAGGCCGGGGCCAGTTTCTTCTCTGCGCAGCCGCTCTTCCTTAAGCCTTGCTCAAAGACGGTCTATCTCGAGTTCATCCGAAATCATTTCCCTGCGCTGGAGCAAGAGTATCGGCAAAGCTTCTCGCCGGAGGGATTCGTCTCAGCCGCCTATCGGAAACGCATCTCGGCGCGCGTCGACATGGCAATGAAAAAGCATGGGCTGAACGCCCGCGCGGTATGGCAATCCGCAGTCACGCCGCCGGACAGTCAACGTGGACTCTTCCCGGAACGGCCGGCGCCAAAGGCTCCGGCGCCGGTCCGGCCGACCGGGAAAAACGAGTCCGCTTCGCCTCTCCTCACATGCTGTCGGTGAGCAATACGATGTAGTCCTGGTTCGTCACCAATTTCTCAATGAGTGGCCACACCCGGCTGTGAACGTCTGAGGCAATCCATCGTTGACGCTTTTCTTCGCTTTCGTAGGTAAGCTGGAAGCGATAGTTGATCCCCTGAGGCGGGGGCGGTCCGCCTTGCATGATCTGGCGAAACTTCAGCATTTTGACATCGATATAGCCGTCAAATTGCTCCGCAGCAGGCTTGAATTCGCGATGGAATTTTTCCATCACTTCCTTTTCCCGGGCTGGGTCGATCGCCAGATCGCAATAAAGCACAATCGGATTTTTGGTTGACGCCATCATTGCTCCTTTGCCGGATTGTTCTGTAAGTTTCATGTACCTTCCCGCTACGAGGGCTGTCAAGCGAGCGACGCGGATAGCTCCGGAGGAATTCCCGGAACTTACATCGGAGATTTGCCTTTTGCCTCAGTCCGGGGCCGGGGCTCGCATTTCCCGGAGCCAACGCGGGTTCGTTTACGTTAGAGTATGGAGGAAACAGCGGAGGTGAAAGTGGCAAAGCCGAAAATTGTCGATACGCACGCCCATTTGGGCGAATGCTGCGTGTTCGGCGGAT
>JANWJB010000044.1 GCA_025449575.1 Acidobacteriaceae bacterium | reverse complement strand
CGGTAAGCATCGCAGTAATAGCAATTCCAGTAGTGATTCCGCGACTTGTCAGGAGCGAGCGATGAACTCTCAAAAATGCAAACATGATTCCTGTAGCTGCACGACCATGGAAGCCGATGGCTACTGCAGCAACACCTGCAGGGATGCGAAGGGCGTGACCGGCCTTGCCTGCCAGTGCGGCCATTCAGGCTGTAACGGCAGCCAGCTTCGAGTCTGACCCCACGGCACCCCGGCACGAAAGCTCTAGAAGCTGCGGCGCGCCAAGGTCGCCTGCGCGCGTGCCGTAGCCACATAGTTGTATGGCGATCCGAGAGCGAGGCGGGCAATACTGTTGGGTCTGCGGCGCACCATTGCATTTCCGCATTTCCCGCAGGGAGGGCTTGCATGGACCAGCCGTTGGTAGAAATATTCGAGCAAGCGAGGGGGCTGGTGGCAGAAGCCGACCGCAAACTCGCGGAGGCCGAGGAGCGCAAACGCGAAAAGGAACGGGAAGCGAGCCTCACCGAGCTGGCGGTAAAAGTAGACGCCGCTTTCGACTTCACCAGCCGGGAGAAGCTGCAGCTGGATCAGCGCCTGGACATTCAAGAGGGTAGGGCGCAGGTGGAGTTTGTGGTGCGAAGCGTGCGCGCCATCTTTACCCTGATCCCTCAAGGGGAGGAGCGGTGGATGCTCTCGGTCCTTGAGGAGGGCAGAGAGCCGAAGGCTTTGGGAGAGCACAACGGAGGCGTGAAGGCGGATGCGGCATCGCGACGGCTGGCGGCGGCGCGCGTGGTGGCGGCCATCGGAGACTGGTCGCAAAAGTTAGACGCGCCGGCGAAGAAACCGGCGGCAGTGCAGGCGCGGTGGCGCGACCAAGTAACTCAAGCTCCCGCTCCGGCCGCCGAACCGACTCCCGCGCCGGAACGCCGGGAGCCCACCTACGGCACCTTCGGCAAATTTCTTGGGTATTGAAGGCGCATAACGGGCTCGGAGCACCCAGGCTCCGCGAGAGCGGATTTTCGGCTATTGTTTCTGCATGCGAAACACAGCCGGCTTTTCGATGCCCTGGTCAGCTCTTGGATTGCCGCTACTCATGCTTTTGTGCGCAGGAGGAGTACTCCGGGCGCAAGAAGCTCCCTCCCGCCGCGCGGCCAAATTCGCATATCAGATGGAGATGGGCGACATAGGTCATGATTGCCCGACCCAGGTCGATCTTCTCGACCGCAATGAATGCCTGAACGACGTTCGCGTCCAAACCTACAAGGACTTTGTGACATTTTTCGACGGGCTGCGCGAGGCGCTCATCGATGAATCTCCCAACGATGCCAATGCGCTGGCGCTGGACGCTGCGCAGAGGGCATGGGAGATAGCGCGCACTACGACCTGCGACGCGGTGAGCAACATGTATGACGTCGGCACGGTAAAGCACCCAGGCAGCAGCCAACCGAGCGCGCGCACCCGCTGCCTGATCCAATTGACGCGCAGCCGCATGCGCGATCTGATGCAGTTGTATGGCTCAAGCCTCTAGAAGTCGACTTTATGGCTTTTCTTCTTCAGGCTCGGATCCGGGATCCTCTTCAATTGCTATATCGTGAAATTCGGTGGAGTCGAAGACCTCTCCGCAATCTTGGCATTCGACGTATTCCGCGTCTTCTTCGCGAGCTACCACGCGAACCTTGGGGTGTTTGCATACCGTGGTCATGGGAATGGGGGCTTCTGGAATCAGGGTTTCTCGGCAAGATTGTACCCGTCCGCCGCCCGCTGTCAAAATTGTTTTCTTATGGGGTGCAAACCCCAGGGACACGGGCGAAGCCAAGGCGGGGCTGTCGGCAGCCCCGCCTTGGTTACAAAATGCAGTTCGCTAACCCTGTTTTCAGTATTTGGGCACCGTCGGATCGACCTTCTCGCTCCAGGCGAGAATGCCTCCGGCGAGGTTCCTTACTTTCTTGAACCCTGCCTTCTGCAGGAACTCGGCCGCCTGCTGACTGCGCGCGCCGCTCCTGCACTGCACCACGATCTCGCGGTCCGCATCCAGTTCGTGGACCCGCTTCTGGAGGTCGCCCAGGGGTATCAGGTGTCCCCCAAGGTTCGCCATTCTGTACTCAAACGGCTCGCGCACGTCGAGCAGGAAAATGTCTTTGCCGGCATCGCGCTGCTGTTTGAATTCAGTGACCGAGATTTGGGGCACGCCGTTTACCTGCTCGGCGGGAGCCGCGGGCACGGCCGGAATGCCGCAGAACTGGTTGTAGTCAATCAGCTTGGTGACGGTCGGATGCGTGCCGCAAACCGGGCAATCGGGATTCTTCCTAAGCTTCAATTCGCGGAATCGCATCGCCAGCGCATCGGCCAACAGCAGGCGCCCGATCAGCGGCTCGCCTTTGCCCAGCACCAGCTTGATGACTTCCGTCGCCTGAATCACGCCCAGCAATCCCGGCAAAATGCCCAACACGCCGCCTTCCGCGCAGGAGGGCACCAGCCCCGGCGGCGGCGGCTCCGGATAGAGGCAGCGATAGCACGGCCCATCCTGGGTGGCAAAGACGCTGGCCTGCCCCTCGAACCGGTAAATGGAGGCGTAGACATTGGGTATGCCCGTCAACACGCAGGCATCGTTCACCAAATAGCGGGTGGGGAAGTTGTCGGTGCCGTCGGCAACCATGTCGAAGTCTTTGAAGATCTCCAGCGCGTTGGCGCTGGTGAGCATGGTGTTTAGCTTGACGATCTTCATATCCGGGTTGAGCGCGTGCAGCTTTTCCGCTGCGGAGTCGAGCTTGGGCCGGCCAATATCGTTGGTGCTATGGATGATCTGCCGCTGCAAATTGCTGACGTCGACCACGTCGAAATCCAGCAATCCAAGGGTCCCGATGCCGGCGGCGGCCAGATAGAAGGCCAGTGGCGCACCCAGGCCTCCGGCGCCCACGCACAGCACTCTCGCGGCTTTCAGCTTCCGTTGTCCTTCTACGCCCACTTCGGGCAGCAGCAGGTGGCGCGAGTAACGCGCCAGATCGTCGTCGGTCAATTCCGGCAAAGGTGGTCTTTCAATCAGGGTCGGCATGCAGCTATCCTCTCTTCCCCCGTGGAGAAATGCTTGGGCGGCCACCGGCGATGGAGGGAATGATGGTGAGGCTGTCGCTCTCCTTCACAGGCGTGGCTTCCTTCGCCGCCAGGTAACGAATGTCTTCGTCGTTGAGATAGATGTTCACGAAGGCGCGCAGCTTGCCCCCATCCGAATACAAGTGCTTCTTCAATTCCGGGTGCGTGCTGGTTAGCGCCTCCAGCGCCTGGCCAACCGTGGAAGCCTCCACGGTAACCGTGGCCTGCTTGTCCGCGTAAGGGCGGAGCGGCGTCGGAATATGAATCTTCATCGGTCTGATCTCACTTTCTCACTGGCTCGGCGCCCCCACCGGGGCGCGAATCTTTAGGATGCCGCGGCGGAAACTACCCGAACCTCTTCATCCTTGAACTTTTTGTCGTCCTCACCCTCGCCAGTCAACCGAAACGAGTTGGTCTGCTGGGCCACGCCACGCTCCACGCTGGTAATCACATAAGAACAGCCCATCCAGTGGGCCTCTGCCAGATCGGTTACCGACCATTGCGCGGGATGATCCGGATGGGAGTGATAGAAGCCCACAATATCCAGGCCACTCTCCCTCGCCTCACGCTGGATTCGCACCAGTTCCTGAGGCGCGATGTTGTAACGATTGTGTGCCGAGTCCGTACGGGTATTGCCCGCACGCACTACCGCCTCTACCCGGTTCAGCGCCTCCGCTGCATGGCCCAGCAAAACGCCGCAGCACTCGTGCGGATAGGTTTCTTCCCCGTGCTGGCGCAATGCCGAATGGTGCACGCTGCTCAGCTCGATCACGACGAACGCTCCGTCGGCATCCCAAATCGCTCCCTGCCCATCGCCCATATCGTTATGGTAACCGGGCGCGCTCCTGCGGCGCAGAGTTTGCGGCCCCGGTCTGGCTGGCTATCGTTCATTCGTCCTCCCAGAACCGCTCGCTGAGATATTTGTCAGCCGAGTCGGGAAGGATGGCGACAATCACGGCTGCCCTGCCCTTCGCCGCCTCTTCTTCAGCAATCTTGAGACTGACCGCCACCGCAGCCGCCGCCGAGATGCCGATTAAGAGGCCTTCGGTTCGCGCCAATCTCTTGGCCATGGTGTATGCGCCTTCTGTGGCCTGCTCCACCGTACGGTCCACCAGCCGTGCATCATAAATGGCGGGTACGATCGCGCTCGCCATATGCTTCAACCCCTCCAACCCGTGAAAGGGGGAGTCCGGCTGCATTGCGATGCACTGGACTGCGGGATTGTTTTCCTTCAGCCTCCGGGTAACACCCATAAAAGTGCCGCTGGTGCCCAGGCCGGCGACAAAGTGGGTGATCCTGCCTTCGGTCTGCTCCCAGATCTCCCGCCCCGTACCCTCGTAATGCGCTTTCCAGTTCGCTTCATTGCTGTACTGGTCGGCGTAATAATATCGTTCGCTGTCGCGAGCCAGCTCCTGCGCCCGCCGGATCGCGCCGTCGGAGCTGTCGGCCGGATCGGTCCAGACAATCTCCGCCCCATACGCAGACAGGATGCGTTTCCGCTCCAGCGACACGTTGGAGGGCATGCACAAAGTGACGGGAAACCCCTTGGCGGCGCCCAGCATGGCATAGGCGATGCCGGTGTTGCCGCTGGTGGCATCCAGCAGGCGGCGCGAGCCTAACAGGCCCTTGGCCTCGGCCGCGGCGACAATCGCTGCCGCAGCACGGTCTTTGATCGAGCCTCCCGGATTGGTCCATTCCGCTTTGCCCAGCAACTGAATCCCAGGCAGATGCGCAGCCGTTCGCTCCAGGCGCACCATCGGCGTGTTGCCAATCCGCTCCAGTATCGTGCTGCCTAACGTTCCCGTCATGGTCTCAACGCTGCTCACGGCTCTCCCATCCACCTTTCAGTTACGCCCTCTTTCGTCGCCGCTCTCCGCTTCCCGTTCTCGCGCGTTGCAGCATGGACTGCCATGTGCGACAGTGAAAAGGGGATACATCTAGTGTAGCGTCCCGCGGGGAAAGCTCCGCAAGTCACCAGCAATCGGGAGAAAATGCGCACCAACGTCCAGTACTTAAGCTTTGAAGAGGTTCTCGCTTCCCTGCGCGATCAGGCATTTGATGTTCGAGAGCTGCCGGCGGTCGCAGATCAACTTGCAAACCGCGTGGAGGTAAGGAAATACGGTGCGGGAGCCGTTCTGGCGCGGAATCCGGAGCGCAAGAGCGAATACAAGGGGGTGCCTCCGCATCCGATGGTGTGGATCCATCATCCCGGCTTTCTGGCCGGCGGCGAGATCGGCGTCCTGCTGGACCGCGGGTATCAGAAATTCTGGCAGACCTCGCGCCTGGAGCTCCCGGCAACCGCTGATGCGCTGAAATCAGTGCACCGCTTTGCCGAGGAGCTCCGCGAGACGATCGGCGATCCCAGCCTGTACAACGAGTCGCTGGGCACCACGAGCGATGTTTATTGGTACGATCGCGTGCGCGGACGCGATCTTCCTCCCGCGGAACGCCCCAAGCCGGCGTGGGCAAAAACCAGCTCTTAGATTCTCTGCAATTCGCGCGGATTCACGATTGCTATGCCCCACCGTGGTTCGAGACGTGCGCTTTTCTCAACGGAAAAACCGCCTATGGTGCACTGCCTCGGGGGTACACCGATCGTCAATCCGTTTTAGCTTCTCTGCAATTCCCGGTAGGCCTCGCTGCGGGAGAGACCGCGCTCGCGCGCTGCGCGCTTCAATGCCTCCTTGCGCTCTAATCCTTCGCTGCTTATTAGTTCCTCGACGCGCTGGGCGATGCTGCCTTTTGATGCATCCGGAGCCGGCCGCCGGGCTTCCACCAACAGCACGATCTCGCCCCGAATGCGGTCGCGCGCCGCCAAGGCCGTCCGCACCTCGGCCGCGGTTCCGCGCAGAAACTCTTCATGCCATTTCGTCAGCTCGCGCGCGGCGGCAACGCGCACCGCGCCGCCCCAGACTCGTTCGATATCGGCCAGCGTCTCCACGATGCGGTGGGGGGCCTCGTAGAAAACCATAGTGAGGGGCTCCTCCGCGTCCGGCAACGCGGAGAGCCGTTCCAGCGCCGCCCGCCGGGCGCCCGCCTTGGCGGGAAGAAAGCCCACAAACAGAAACCGTGACGCGTCGAGTCCGGAGGCCACCAGGGAGGCGAGAGCGGCATTGGCTCCCGGCACCGGTATCACGCGGATGCCGGCCTCGAGCGCCGCACGCGCCAGGTACATGCCTGGATCGGAGATTCCAGGCGTTCCGGCGTCGCTCACGACCGCAACGCGGCCGCCTTGCCGCAGCAGACGCAGTATCTCCTCCGAGCGCTCCCGCTCATTGTGCTGGTGGCAACTCACCGTGGGGCGGCGAATGCCAAAGTGGTTCAAGAGCTTCTGCGTTTGCCGCGTATCTTCGCAGGCGATGCAGTCGGATTCACGCAACACGCGCATGGCGCGCAACGTAATGTCTTCGAGATTGCCGATGGGCGTGGCTACCAGATAGAGACCGGGGGCAAGCGGCGCCGCATGGGGATCGTCCCCTGTTTCAGCAAGTCCGGAGGAGGCTTGCATAGGGCCGGTGGGCACGTCTTCATCTGGCGCAAGCCCGGTCACTTCCGCGGCTTCCGACGGAAGCTTCTTCTGCTGCTTCATTGCTCGCTTTGCCGCTGCAATCTCCTGCTCTCGGCCAGCAGATTCATCGAGTGCATCAGGTTTTGCAACGTAACGATTCCCACGATGCGCTCGCCCTCGGTAACCGGAACCAATGAAAGGCCACGGCCCGCAAAGCGGCTAAAGGTGGTTCCCAGCGAATCCTGCGGCTGCGCGACGTGGAAGCTGCGCGACATCACCGCTTGCACATAGCCGTTGCCCTCGCTGCGCAGCGCCTCCAGAATGCTCTGCCGCGAGATGACGCCGACCATGTTGTCGCCGCGCACCACCGGGAAGTCGTCTTGCAAGCTGTGGATGGACTTGTGCAGCGCATCTTCCAGCGTGTCGGAGGGCGAGAGCATGGAGAACTCCGTCAGCATCACGTCGCGCATGTGTACCGTGTCCACCACGCTCTGCAGCAGCACGCCCTGATCTTCCAGTTGAGCGCCGATCAGGATGAAGAATCCGGCCATCAGCAGCCACATATTCCACATCCACACGCCGGCGACAAAAGCGGCCAAAGCCAGAATCTGCCCCAGCGCCGCGGTGATCCGCGTTCCCTGCGCGCGGCCTTGGGTTTTGGCAAAGCTGCCGCGCACCACCCGGCCTCCATCCAAAGGATGTGCCGGCAATAGGTTCAGAACAGCAAGGAAGAGGTTCAGCCAGACGATGCTGCGGATCAGATGGGCGGGCGTCACCCAAGGCCGCTGCATCAGGTTCAGCGTGGGCGACATGCCGGCCACCAGCAGGGCGACAAGAATTGCGAAACTGAGATTGGCGATGGGGCCGGTCAGCGCCATGCGCCACTGGATTTTGGATTCGTTGGCCTTCTCCGCGCTCTCGGCGGTGGCATACGCCAATAGGCCGCCGATGGGCAGCAGCAGAATGTTTCTCAAGCGGAGGCCGTGGTAGGCCGCCACGATCAGCCGCGCCACTTCGCGCACCGCCACGGCGACCACCAGCAGGCACCAGAGACCAATGCCGCGAAACGCCGACATGTGGGTGCTTGCCGTGTAGGCGAGGCAGACGCCGAGAAGCAGCACAAAGAACATGTGAATGCGTAACTCGACGCCCATCCATCGTCCCAGTGGGAATGACCAGTCACGCATACCCGCTCCTGCATGCATTGTAGAGGTTGCGGGCACTTTGCCATAGATGACCCGCTGCGCTATGAAATCCGTAGGGCCGGCCCTCCGCAGGGCATGGCAAGCTCAGGCTCAAATTGCTCTACCATCGAGAACAATGCGCGTGATCGCGGGAACATACCGTTCGAGACCGCTAACGGCTCCGGCCGGGCGCGCCACCCGGCCCACCAGCGACCGACTGCGGGAGACGCTTTTCAATGTGCTCGCAGGCCAGGTAGAGGGGACGAGTTTCGCGGACCTCTTCGCGGGCTCGGGCGCGGTTGGCATTGAGGCGCTCAGCCGCGGAGCGCGTTACGTCTGCTTTGCCGAGGATGCGCGCGGAGCCATCGCGGCAATCCGCTCCAACCTGGCATCGCTCAAAATCGAGGATGGCTTTTCCATTGAGACCCGCGGGGCCGCCGCCGCGCTCCGCCCCGAGGCGGGAACAGCCGCCGGTCGCCCATGGGACTTGGTCTTCCTCGATCCGCCATACCAGGATGGGGCGGTCCGCGACCAAGTTTTAACGGTGCTCGGCCGGCAGGCAAAGAGCTTGTTGGCGCCGGGCGCGTTGGTGGTAGCGGAACACCAGTCTTTTACTGGAAGACCGGCCGCGGGTTCTGGACCACCAACCGGGGACTTGGGAACGCCGCCCGCGGAGGCGCCGGCGGAGCGCTATGGAGCCCTCATCCGCTATCGGGTTCTTCGGCAAGGCGACGCGGCATTAAGTTTCTACCGCCTGGAAGAACGCGAATAAAGCATTTTTACCTTTACTGTGCGTGGGCGAGATTGGTTAGGAGCGGCCGTTTTTCGGCGAAACAGCCGCGTTTGGCTCAGTCCTTTTGTGTGCACCTGAGATGAGAATGCTCCAGGCGCTCGCGGCTCTGACCTTCACTTGGCCGGCAAGTAACCGCCGCCGCGATGCGCGCCCGTCTTCAGGTCGACTTCAAACTCGAGCTCGCGATCGGTCATCATTTCCCAGCCATACCCCGCCAAGGTGTCCCCCTGCACGCCGCTGATGCGCAGGCCCTCCCAACTCAGCCGGTGGGTCTCCCATCGCTTCCCTTCACTTCCCCAGGCGGCGAGCGCATTGAAGCCGGCAAAGATCAGCAAGCCGTGTTGAGGCACAGGACAAACCTTCGTGACGGGGCGGTACTCCACCTGCTCCCAACTCGCGGGATCGCGGGTATCTAGCATATAGGCATAGCCGCCGGCCACCGCGCACAGCCAAGCCGGGTGGGGACAAGCCCAGACGCCGGTCGGGGCTAGCGGATCAGCGAAACCCAGAGCACAAGTGGCCAGAAAAGGAGCTTGCGGCGCAGCGCCATTCACGCTCTTCGCCGGCCGCACGAGCACCTCCAGCGCGCCGACCTCCACCTCCTCCACTCGGGCCGGATAAACATACTGCCGCGCGGGCAGGATCATAGGCCGCGCGGCCAGAATTTCCGCCTGCCATTCGTGCTCGAAGCTAGAATCGATCACAGGTCCTCTGCAATACTTTTGTTACAACTCCCACTTTACCAGCGAGGCAATTCGCCACAATGAAAGCACTTTACACCGCATCCGTAACCTCCGTCGGCGGCCGCAATGGCCGCGTGGAAAGCTCCGATGGCGCCCTCCGGGTTAGCCTGGCGGCGCCGCCCGCGCTCGGGGGGAAAGGCGAAGGATCCAATCCGGAGCAGCTTTTCGCCGCCGCTTATGCCGCTTGCTTTGCGGGCGCGATGGATTACATCGCTCACCAGCAAAAACTTTCAACCGGGGAGATAGCGATCGCCAGCCAAGTCGCCATCGGCCCCGACGACACGGGAGCCTTCACGCTGGGCGTGAGCCTGGAGATCGCCGCGCCGAACCTCACGCAGACAGAAACCGAAGAACTGGTTGCTCAGGCCGACCGTGCATGCCCGTACTCGCGCGCCATACGAGGCAACATCGAGGTAACGCTGACTGCCCGCGGTGGCAGAGCTGGTTAGGAGGAATGAAAGCTCTAGGTCGCCCCGGCGGAGCTGGCCGCCCGGGGCGCCGTCCAAGCCATTTCCAAGCGCTCCCGCACGCTCCGCACATGAGTGGGCAGGCGAAGGCTGCTGCCGTCTTCAATCAGCGGAATCAGCTTGTCGAACTCGGGTCCGGAGTGCGCGCCGGTCAAAGCGATTCGGATAGGGTGAAAGAGTTCCCTGCCCTTCACCCCGGTTTCCGCCTTCACCTGGTTCACCATGGACTTGAAGCTCTCCGCGGTAATTGCTCCCGCTGATGTTTCGATGCTTTTGCGCAAGGCGGCGATCACTTGGCGTCCCGCATCGGAATCGAGCAGCGCCGCGTTCTCCGGATCGCGCCTCGCCTCGGCCGGATCGCAGCTCCAGAGCGCCGCCGCCTTCTGCGGCAACTGGTCGAGCCGATCCACGGCGGGCAGCCAGAGCGCCAGCACCCGCGCAAACCATTCCTGAACGCCGGCGCCGGCCGCCGTGGGGTCTTGCGGCAACCAGCCCCGCTGTGAGAATCCCGGCCACGCTAGCGCCTTCAGCACAT
>JANWJB010000043.1 GCA_025449575.1 Acidobacteriaceae bacterium | reverse complement strand
GAATCCGCTCTAGCCGCCGATGTGGACCATGCTGCGCGATGGCTTCAGAAAACCAGGCTCGCCAATATGGTGGCGGTCCTCTTTGGCCGCAATCGCTCCTTGAATAAAGCGAGCGAGCTCTTCATCCGAGCCGCCGCGCGCCAGCACGCCATAGAGATCATGATCGAACTGGGAGAAGAGGCATGTACGGATCTTCCCGTCCGAGGTGAGCCGGACCCGGCTGCAGGCGCCACAAAAGGCGCGGGAGACAGGTGCGATGATGCCAATCTCACCCCGGCCATCCTCAAAGGTGTAGCGCACGGCCGTTTCCCCCGGGGCGTTGGGGGGCAGAGGAACCAGAGGAGCGATGCGGCTAAGCCGTTCCACCACCTCATCGAAGCCCACCACCGCCTCCGGCGTCCACAGGCGGCCTTCTTCCAGGGGCATGAACTCGATAAACCGTACGATCACACCTTCTTCACGCGAGAAGCGGACGAAGCCCGGGATCTGATCCTCGTTAAATCCGCGCAGCAGAACGCAATTCACTTTGACCGGGTCAAGGCCGGCGCGCCGGGCCGCGCGGATGCCTGCCAACACGTGATTGAAGCTGCCGGGAACCCTTGTAATCCGGGCAAAGGCCTCCGCTTCCACCGCATCCATGCTGACGGTAATCCGATGAAGCCCGGCTTGCTTCAGGGGTTCGGCCAGTCCCTCCAGCAGGTGCCCATTGGTGGTAATCGCGATGTCCAAGGGCGAGCCTTCGCCACTTTCGCTCCCCGCCCGCGGAAATGCGGTCCGCAGCTTCGCCAGGGCGGCAACCATTTCTACAAGATTTTTGCGTAAAAGAGGTTCACCGCCGGTCAAGCGCACTTTTTCTATGCCCAGCCCGACGAAGACGCGGATGATGCGCAGATACTCTTCGGAACCCAGTTCGGCGAACTGCGGCCCCTGGTTGCCGGTTCGGCAATAAATGCATTTGTAGTTGCACCGGTCGGTTACCGAGACCCGGAGATCGGTGATCGTGCGCCCGAACTTGTCCTTCAACCGCGCCTGGACGGGCCGCTCGCTGGTCTTGGAGCCGGCAGCTGTGCCGGAACCCTCGCGCCGCTCCATAACCGCCGGATTGAAGGTTCCAGGCGTCATCGCTAAATGCTTCACCACGTGTTAGATGCCCAATGCCGGGGCCTGCACGCAGGGTGTGGTCCGGCCACCGGAGCGTGCCCTCCCGCCGCAGGCCTCCCGCGGAAGGGCTAATATGTCTTAGAGCCTAGTCGAGATGGGGTATGGCAGCAAATCGAGTCCTCCATCAACAGGGCCTCCGCGCCTGGGGTTACATACTCAGGCTCCCCAGTCGCCCAGGCTGACCCATCTCAGTGCTTCCCAAGCCCCCTCTCCTCGACTATATTCACTAGCACGGATGGACACCTCAACTGAAATGAAAGTGGTGCAAGAGAACACGCTCGGATTTCCCTCGTCATCTGGCCAGGGTTTCAACGGATACTTTTCCACTGAACGAAACTGGAAATTCCGCAAAAGCGATCTGATCGATGCGCGCGGACGACGGCTTTTTGAAACCACCGCACTGGCCTGCGGCGTCGATGCCTATCCTTTCCAAATCCCATTGGAAGCGATGACGGGTCCTGAAGTCCAGGCGGACGGCCACACGATGTTGATGCTGTCCTCCTACGATTATTTGGGCCTGATCGGTGATCCGCGCATCACCAGCGCGGCCGTTGAAGCGGTGAAGAACTTTGGTACCGGTACCGGCGGAGCCCGCCTGCTGACCGGAACCACCAACCAGCACCAATTAATGGAGCAAGAGCTCGCCGACTTCAAGGGAACCGAGGCCGCAATCACCTTCAGTTCCGGCTATTTAGCCAATGTTGGAGTAATTGGAGCCCTGTTTGGCGCCGCCGATCGCGTCGTGATGGATGCCCTCTGCCACCGCAGCTTGACTGACGCCTGCCGCTTTGCCGGCGTTCAGCTCCAGCGCTTCCGCCACAACGACGTCGAATCGCTGCGCCATGAGATCAAGCACGGGCCGCCGGCGAATCGCACCCTGATCGTTACAGAAGGCGTCTTCTCCATGGATGGCGATATTTGCCGTCTGCCGGAGATTTTAGAGGTCCGCAAGGAGTTCGGTTGCTTCTTGCTGATAGACGACGCGCATGCCACCGGCGTGCTCGGAGCCCACGGCCGCGGCGTAGACGAGTATTACGGCGTGCCTGCGACTGAAGTGGATATCTGGACCGGCTCGCTGGCCAAGGCGATTCCCTCCACCGGGGGCTTCGCGGCGGTTTCCCGCGAACTGGCAATCTTTCTGCAGCATGCCGCCTCGCCATATATCTTTTCCGCCGCGCTCAATCCCGCTTCCGTGGCCGCCATCCGCGAAGGGCTGGCCATCTTGGCGCGCGAACCGGAGCGGGTGGTGAAGATCGCCGAGAATGCGGAGTTCCTGCGCCGGGGTCTGCGCGAGCTTGGATACAACACCGGTCTATCGGAAACCGCGGTCATCCCGGTCATTCTGGACGACGAGGCGACAACCGGATTGTTCGCCCGCCGCCTTCGGGACTACGGCGTGCTGGCCGCACCGGTGCTGTTCCCGGCCGTGGCGCAGGATTCGCCCCGTCTGCGGCTCTGCGTCACCGCCGCCCACACTCGCTCTCATCTGGAATTTGCGCTCGACGTCTTTGAGAAGATGGCGCGTAACTAAAGCGGGGCGAAGTCCTCTACTGGACAGAAGCGGTTTCCCCTTGGAGCGGATGCACGATAGGCGTACCCCGAAGCAAATGCGCCATACGCGGCTTTTCCGTTAACAAAAGCCGCACTTCCCGAACATGGGGGGCATAGCCATCGTGAATCTGCGAAACAGTGAGTCGGCTGCCGAAAGCCTCTGCGGTAGCCTCTGCGGCCCGATGGCCGCGCGCCCCAACCTATGAGTAGGCGCGAAGCGCGAGCACAGCATTCAATCCGCCGAAAGCGAAGGAATTGGACAGCGCCGCGCCCACTTGCACGGCCCGGGGCAGGTTGGGAATCACATCCAGGTCGCAGGCGGGATCGGCGGCCGTAAAGTTCGCGGTTGGCGGCAGCACCCCCCGCTGCAGCGCCAGGGCGGTGGCGACTGCTTCCAACGCCCCAGCGGCTCCCAGGGTGTGGCCATGCATGGACTTGGTGGAACTGATGAGGAGCCGGTCTGCGGTCCCTTCAAAGACCGTGCGAATGGCGCAGACCTCCATACGGTCGTTGGCCTCCGTCCCCGTTCCGTGGGCGTTGATGTAGCCAACCTCTTCCGGCGCCATCTGCGCGTCGCGCAGGGCCGCCCGAATGGCGCGTGCCGCGCCCTCCGCCGATGGCTGGGTCATGTGGCAGGCGTCTGCGGACATGCCGAAGCCGGCAATCTCCGCGATGGGGCGCGCGCCGCGAGCCAGCGCGCTCTCCAGCGGCTCCAGAATCAGCATTGCCGCGCCCTCGCCCAGAATCATGCCGGTGCGGTTGGCGGAAAAGGGCCGGCAGGTGTCGGTGCTGACCACGCGCATTGCCTCCCATGCCTTGAGACCGCCCAGAAAAAGAGGCGCCTCGCTTCCCCCGGCAATTGCCAAGGGGGCCGCGCCGGAACGCACCATCCAGAATGCCTGGCCGATGGCGTGCGAGGACGAGGAGCAGGCGGTAGAGAGATTGAATGCCGGGCCGTGCAGGCCGAACTCGATAGAGATATGGCTGGCGCCGGCATTGCTCATTCCCAACGGGATGGTGAGCGGGTGTACCCGGCTGCGGCCGTGATGAAACAGCTCCCAATAACCCGCCTCTTCCGCCGTTCTTCCGCCCATGCAGGAACCGGTGACCACCGCCGCGCGCTCGCGCAGTTCCTCGGTCCACTCGATCCCCGCCATCTCCACCGCCTGCCGCGCCGTGATGACCGCGTACTGGGCGAAGCGATCCATGAAGGTAAGGTTCTTGCGGGGGAAGTGGATCTCCGGATCGTAGCCATGCAGCGCGGCGCCATTCTTGAAGCGCACAAGAGCCATCCCCGCCTCGGGAGATGGGCCTATGTCTTCCGGCAACGGGCCGATGCCCGACCTGCCCTCCGCCAGTGCCTGCCAAAAGCTCTCAGCATCCGCGCCTAAAGCGCTAAGTGTGCCCAGTCCTGAGATAACAACTCGATGCATGGAGAGCCGCTAGCCTTGCTGCGAAGCTTTCTGCTTCGCGTTCACCAGATAGGTGACGCCTTCGACCATCTCGTGGATGGTGTGAATCTTCTTTGCATCCTCGTCATCGATCTCGATATCGAACTCGCTCTCCAGATCGAACAGAATGTTGATGCTGTCCATCGAGTCGATGCCGAGCTCTTCAAAGGTGCTGTCCGGCTGGACTCTCTCCAGCGGAATGCGCTGGGTATTCGCAATCACTTTCAAAACGCGGCTTTGAATCGTTTCGTCGGCCATAAGAACCTTTGCGGAACCGCGGCGCCCTCCTACTGAACTTCCGCGTGCTGCGGTGAGAGATGGCTCCAGCAAACCTACCCCATTCACAGTTTTGCTGGCAATGTTCCTCATAGTACCAGCCCGCTGCCGCTTTTCGGCGGCACTTCGGTTCGCGCGGGTGGCTTTCCCGCGTCAGGCATTGAGCCGGAAGGACCTGGACGATACTCTGGAAGGGCGATTCAAGTGCTGCATCGCAAGGAGTGGAGAACCCAGTGAACTCTGCATCGGGGTTGGAGGCCTTCCGCCTGGACGGGAGACATGCTCTGGTAACCGGGGGCGCCAGCGGCATCGGCAAGGCAACTTGCCGCGAACTCGCCGCCGCCGGCGCGCACGTTTGCATCGCGGACCTCGACTTGCCACGGGCCAAGCAGGCCGCTTCGGAGATGGCAAACGCTCGTGCCGCTCAGGTCGACGTCACCGATCCGGCCTCCGTCGCCCGCCTCATCGAGTCCTTGCCGCAACTGGACATTCTCGTCAACAACGCAGGCATCGGCCTGGTTGGAGACATCTCTCACACCGAGCCCGAAGACTTTTCGCGCATCCTCGAAGTCAACGTCAAATCCGTATATCTGGTTACCCGCGCCGCGCTTCCACTGCTGCTGCAAAGCCACGGCTCCATCGTAAACATGGGTTCGGTCGCCGGCCTGATCGGCGTGAAACAGCGCCTGGCTTATTGCGCGAGCAAGGGAGCGGTGATCGCGATGACCAGGCAGATTGCAGTCGACTATCCCAAGGAATTGCGCGTCAACTGCATCTGCCCAGGCACCGTCGATACGCCCTTTGTCGAGGGCTATTTGGAGAAATACCACGCCCATGAAAAAGACAAGGTGCGCGCCGAGTTGAACGCTCGCCAGCCCATCGGGCGGCTGGGAAGGCCGCAAGAGATCGCCTCCATGGTGCGCTATCTCTGCTCGAAGGAAGCCGAGTTCGTCAATGGAGCGATCTTGCCCATCGATGGCGGGTGGACGGCGGCCTAAAGAAAGTAGCCTGGCCCTCACGCTACACTTGGGCATGCCGCGTTCTCGCCGGGCGAGCCACGTCATCCTTACGCTTCTCTTCGTATGGAGTGTGGCCGTATGGAGTGTGGCGCCTGCGCGAGCCTATGCCGCCGCCGCGCCGCCCGCGGTTTCGCTCCGAGTCGTCGATGAGAACGGCATCGCCGTTGCCGATGCGCAGGTCACGCTGACACAGCCGGGCCGGCCTCCCCTTCCATTGCAGACAGACTATGCCGGCCGCGTCGGATACTCACTGGCGCGCGGCAGCGCCCCATATCAGCTTCGCGTCGACAAGCCGGGCTTCTACCAGACGGTCGCCGGCGACATCGATCCGCAAGTAGCCGGCGTGCGGCTGGTTCTGACCCATCAGCAGATCATCCGTGAGCAGGTGAGCGTGACGGCCTCTGCCCCGGGGATCGATCGCCGGCAGACCTCCGGCATGATCGCCATGAACACGCCGGAGATCGTCAATATCCCCTATCCAACGTCGCGCGACATTCGCAATCTCCTGCCTTTCATCCCGGGTGTGGTTCAAGACGAGAGCGGACAGGTTCACGTCGCCGGCTCGGAGACCTATGCCACGCTGGATTTGCTGGATGGCTTTGATATGCGCTCGCCGGTGAGCGGAGAACTGGCGATGCGGGTCAGCGCCGATGCGGTCCGCTCGATCGAAGTGGAGAATACCCGCTATCCGGTGGAGTTTGGCCGGGCCACCGGCGGCGTGATCGCCTATTTCACCGGAATGGGCGACAATCGCTTCCGCTTCAACGCCACCAATTTTGTTCCCTCTTGGCGGGAGAAGAACGGCCTCCATTTTGACAAATTTGTGCCCCGCGTCACGTTTTCCGGTCCGCTGGCGCGCAACCGCGCCTGGTTCTTCGATGGCGCTGAATTGGAATACGACAACATCTACATCCCCGAACTACCCAGCGGAGCCAATACCAACGAGCTTTGGCGGGAAGGCAACCTGATCAAGGCGCAAGTGAACCTCGCCCAGCGCGACATCCTGATCGGCGGCCTGCTCTTCAACAACTACCACTCCCCCTACGACGGCCTCTCCTCGCTTACGCCGCAAGAGAGCACCACCAAACGCACCACCATCGCATGGCTGCCGTACCTTCGCGAGCAGCACAGCTTCGCCGGGGGCGCCTTGCTGGAAGCAGGCGTGGCCGTGCAAAAAATCCGTGACGGTTACGTGCCGCGCGGGGACGCGCCCTTTGAAATTACGCCGGAGCGGTCGCAGGGAAGCTACTTTGAGAACCTGACCGGGCACTCGCGCCGGGCTGAGGAAACCGCCGCTTTGTACCTTCCTCCGCGCCGCTGGCTGGGTGTGCACGACTTCAAGGCCGGTCTGGATCTTGACCAGATCGGCTTTGACGAGCAGTGGTCGCGCTCGCCCGTTCATTACTTGCGCGAGGATAAAACGCTGCTGCGTCTGAGCACTTTTCCTGCGCAGCCTGCCTTTACGCGGAGCAATCTCGAGGTTGGCGCCTATTTTCAGGATCGATGGTCTCCCTCCAAGCAACTGTTGCTCGAGCCCGGACTGCGCTTCGACTGGGATGAGATCCTGCGCCGTCCCGTCTACTCGCCCCGTTTGGCGATGACCTACGTTCCGCGCTCCGGAACCCGCACCAAGCTCTCCGCCGGCATTGGGCTTTACTACGAGCACACGCAGTTGGAGTACTTGGAAGAGGCTTTGGCCGGGCTGCGCGAAGACACCAACTATGCCGCCGACGGCGTGACGCCCCTGGGGCCGCCACAGGGAACGTCCTTTGTGGCTCAGGCCGCCGCGCTTCACCAGCCGCATGTCTTGAACTGGAGCGCAGGGATTGAGCACAAGTTTCCCGGTTCCATCTATGCCACCATGAACTGGCTGGACAAGCGCGGCTCCAACGGCTTTGTCTATGCCAACGAAAATAGTCCGGCGCTCTCGGGAACATACTTGCTCACCAACGGCCGCACCTTCACTTATCACTCGATCGATCTCAGCCTGCGGCATTCCTTCTCCAACGGATACGTCCTCTTCGGTTCCTACACCCGCTCCTCGGCCCATACCAATGCGGCACTCGACTACTCCCCCACGCTTTCTATCCTGGGTCCACAGCAGGGCGGGCCGCTGGCCTGGGATGTTCCCAACCGGCTCCTCTCCTGGGGATGGCTGCCGTTGCCCAAAATCAGGAATTGGGATCGCGGGTGGGATTTTGTCTATACAGTGGATTGGCGCACCGGCGTGCCCTTTACTTCTGTCGATGCCAATCAACAGATGGTCGGCGCGCCGGGCTCCAACAGATTTCCCAACTACATTTCCTTCGACCCCGGGCTGGAGTGGAAATTCCATTTCCATGGCTCCTATTTCGGTCTTCGCGGCGTCCTTGAAAACGCCACCGGCAGTCAAGATCCCGTGGTGGTGAACAACGTGGTTGACTCGCCGGAGTATGGACTGTTTACGGAGCCGCAAGGGCGGGCCTTCACTGCCCGGCTTCGCCTGATCGGCTCGAAATAGGAACATCGGGAACCAGCGTTGGCTTTTTTTCTGTCAGTCCCGCAGGGAATCTGCTTCTCTCTCTCGCGGGGAATCCGTGCCGGCGGCGACGTTGGACCGGTTCTTTCATCGAGAAAAGTCCACCCTCCCGAATTTAGCCTGGGTACGCCGATGCTGATTCTGCTCTAGACTGGGTTCTGCGATTTCCAGCCTCATTTTCACGACTTGGAGAAATTCTCACATGAAGCTTCTTTCGGCGACGACTGCGAAGGGTCCGCGCCTGGCGGCCAAGGTCTCCTCGGGCATTTTGATCTTTAGCCAGGCCGACAAGCTCTTTCTCGGTCAAACGCGATCGCTGCCCTTCACCCTGCACGCGGCACTCTCTGCGAAAGGCGGCCTGCAGCGGCTTCTTCCTCAATTGCAGGCCGCTATCGACCATCCGGAGGCGCACAACTACATCGTGCCGGAGAGTGAAGTCAAGCTAGCCCGGCCCTTTCTTCCCGCCAATGTCTTCTGCGTTGGCCTGAACTACCGGGAGCACGCCGCGGAGAGCAAGCTGCCTCTGCCCGAGCAGCCGGTGCTCTTTGCGAAATGGACCGGCGCCATGATCGGGCCGGGAGAATCGATTGTTCTTCCCAAGGACTCCTCCAAGGTGGATTACGAGGCCGAGCTCGCAGTGGTGATCGGGCAGAAATGCAAAGGCGTCTCCGCCGAGCGGGCTCTGGACTATGTCGCCGGCTACACCTGCCTGAACGACGTGAGCGAGCGCGACTTTCAGCGTGCCGACAGCCAATGGTCAAGAGCGAAGAGCCAGGATACCTTCGGCCCCATCGGTCCGTTTCTGGTGACGCCCGACGAAGTTCCCGATCCGCAAGCGCTGGGCATCCGCTGCTCGGTCAATGACCGTCTGCTGCAGAACTCCAATACGGGCGACATGATCTTCTCGGTGCGCGAGTTGATTGCCTATATCAGCCGCGGAATGACGCTCCATCCCGGTGACGTCATCAGCACCGGAACGCCGCAGGGTGTGGGTTTTGCGCGCAACCCTCCCATCTTTTTGCAGGCGGGGGACCGCGTGGATGTGGAGATTGACCGCATCGGCAAGCTGACAAATCCGGTAGCCGCGGCATAGAGCATTCTTGTGTATCCCGAATGCTGCCCAGCTGCCGCCGGCGCGCCCCGGAGCGGCTCTTGTGAGCGCGCGGCCGCGTCTCCTTTGAGACGGAGACGCGGTCCTGCAAGCATCGAACTCCACCTATGAGCGTTGGAATAAAGCGCGGCGTTGAGAGTGTGCCGGGCGGCATGATGATCGTTCCGCTGGTCGCGGCCGCGCTCATCACCACCTTCGCTCCCCACACCGCCTCCTTCTTCGGATCGTTCACGGGTGCGCTTTTCACCGGCGCCCTTCCCATCCTGGCCGTCTTTTACGTTTGCATGGGGGCGACCATCTCCCTCCGCTCCCTGCCGCAGGTCGTTCGCCGCGGAGGGGTGCTGCTCGCAACCAAGATTCTGCTGGGAATCATTGCGGGCCTGGTGCTTGGCCACTTCATCGGGGTGCAGCCGATCAAGGCGGGATGGTTCGCGGGAGTGTCCACGCTGGCGGTTGTCGCCGCTATCAACGATACCAACGGCGGTCTCTACATGGCGCTGATGGGTCAATATGGAGGCCCCGGTGACGTTGCCGCCTACTCCGTCATGGCGCTGGAATCGGGTCCGTTCCTCACCATGGTGACCTTGGGCGTGGCCGGGCTTTCCAGCTTTCCCTGGCAAACGCTGCTGGGCGCGATTCTCCCGCTGGCGGTGGGTATGGTGCTGGGCAATCTCGATCCCGAGCTGCGGCAATTTCTCGGCGGAGCCACCCCCGTGATGATTCCGTTCTTTGCTTTTGCCCTGGGCGCAACGCTCGACCTGCACCGGGTCTGGGCGGCAGGCCTGGTGGGCGCCGGCCTTGGTGTTCTGGTCGTACTGGTCTCCGGTACGGCGCTGATTCTCACCGACCGCCTCATCGGCGGCAAGGGCACGGCGGGAATCGCTGCCGCTTCCACCGCGGGCAATGCCGCCGCGGTTCCGGCTCTGGTTGCCGCCGCCAACCACAGCTATGCGGAGGCTGCCGACTCAGCCACCTTGCTGGTGGCGTCAAGCGTAATTGTGACCGCGTTGCTGGTGCCGCCCCTGACTTCCTGGTGGCATCGCAGGGTGGAGCGCAGAGCAGACTCTAACTCTTCGCCGGGCGGAACTGTTCCACGATAACGGAAATGTCTTCCTCGCCTCGTCCCGCGGCAATTGACCCCTCATAAATGCCGAGCGCAGTAGAAGCCGTCGCCAGCTTCTGGCCCAGATGCCTCGCCTCAATCAGGGCATAGCGCAGATCCTTCGCCATGAGCCGGGCGGCAAATTGCGGCTCATAGTTCCGCGCCTCCATGCGGCTGGACAGGCCCTTCACTAAAGGGCTCCCCGGCGCGCCTTCCGTGAGAACGGAGATCGCTTTCGCCGGATCCAACCCGCTGCGCTCGATCAGGCCTATCGCTTCGGCCAGAGCCGAGGCCTGCACCGCGCAGACAAAGTTATTAATCAGCTTCATGCGTGCCCCGCTGCCGGAGGGCCCCAGATATACCATGCCCCGGCTCATCGGCTTGAGCACCGGCGCGATCTTCGCGATGGCTTCCTCCGGGCCGCCGGCGAGAAAGAAAAGCTGTCCTGCGGCGGCTTGCG
>JANWJB010000042.1 GCA_025449575.1 Acidobacteriaceae bacterium | reverse complement strand
GCTGGGGAACTTTTGCCGCCAATTCCCTCTCGGAATACACTCAACTAGCGCGGATTCACGATTGGTATGCCGCACCGTGGTTCGAGATGTGCGACTTTTCTTAACGGAGAAGCCGCACATGGTGTATTTGCCTCGGGGTACAGCTATCGTGAATCCGCTCTCGCGATGCGGCTACCCTGAGGAGAAATCATGCGCAAGACGCGGATTGCTGTTTTTGAGGTTATATCTCAACTAGCGGTTATGGCGTCATTCTCATTTTCCCAAGCCACCACACCTACGCCGGGCACAGCCGCAACGCAGTCAAATGCAGACCGCTTGCCTCTTCGCTTTGAGGTAGTCTCAATCAAGCGAAATACGCGGGTTGGTCCCTGGACGATTGATTCTCCACCCAACGGCGATAGCGTAACAATTACAAACATGACGCCGCACATGATGATTGGCTTGGCCTTTGGCTTGCCGCTTCATGATGAGATATACAACCTTCCGGGCTGGACAGATTCAGAACATTACGACCTAGTGGCAAAGGTGCCCGAAACAGAGCTCCCGGCCTTCCATGCGCTCCTCCCGATGCAACGCAATCCAATGCTTCAAGCAGTGCTCGAAGACCGTTTTCACTTGAAATATCATTACCAGGCCAAAGCCCTGGTCGGTTACAAGTTGATAGTGGGAAAGAGCGGCGCAAAATTAGAGGAGATACAGCCTGCTATCGGCGCAAATGGACTCCCAGAGCCGGGCCGGATGCACGGCGCAAGGGGCGAGATTACAGGCGAAGGGGTTTCCATGGCAGATTTTTCACAGCTGCTGTCGCAGCAAGTTGGGAGGCCGGTTGTAGATGGGACGGGGCTTCGAGGAAACTATAACTTCACATTAAAGTGGACGCCGGACTTAGGCTCCGCCGCAACACCCTCGGGCCTCGGGCCGGGGCCATCTATCTTCACCGCAATTCAGGAGCAGCTCGGCCTCAAGCTCACGTCCGCCAAAGTCCCTGTCAGGACCTTGGTCGTAGATCAGATCGAGCGGCCAGAGGAGAACTGATCCTCCCCCGCGACGACATTAGGCACCATCGGGCGTGCCGGAATGCGCTGGTGATCAGGCCCATCAGCACTCAACATCTACCCGATTGCCGTCGAGTAAGATCGGAGTCGCGATGCCAGTCGTGGTCCAGCACCGAGCCAAAGAGGAGATAGCATGACAACCCGCCGCACGTTTTTGAAACAAAACTCGATTCTTGCTGCGGGGGCTTGGGCAGCAGGAGCCGCGCCCTTTGTGATCGCGGAGACTCGTTCAGAGCCAACCTCGCCTATTGCCGAAACAATCCATGGCAAGCTCCGAGGACGCACCGAAAACAGGATCCACGTATTCCGCGGCATACATTATGGAGCGGATACCTCTGGAAAGCACCGCTTCATGCCGCCGCAAAAGCCGGCGCCATGGCAAGGCACCCGCGATGCGCTGGCATGGGGCGCCTGCGCGCCGCAGCCATTACCTTCCGGCAACTTTGACTACACGCGCGCGGACCTATGGGCCTACTTTCCCGGCGGACAGAGCGAAGATTGTCTGGTGCTGAACGTCTGGACGCCAGGACTGAAAGACGGCGGCAAACGAGCCGTCATGTTTGCCATTCATGGCGGCGGCTTCAATTCCGGAACAGGCAACAACGCGGTGTTTAACGGCGGCAATCTGGCTCGCCGGTACAACGTGGTTGTGGTGTCGGTGAATCACCGCCTCGGTGCGCTTGGCTTTCTTCAATTGGGCCAGTTCGCGCCCGAATTCGCGCACTCCGGAAACGTCGGCATGATGGATCTCGTCGCCGCCTTGCAATGGGTGCGAGAGAATATCGAAACCTTCGGAGGCGATCCCAACAGGGTCCTCATCTTCGGCCAATCCGGCGGCGGCGGGAAGGCTTGCAATCTGATGGTCATGCCATCGGCGAAAGGACTCTTTCAGCGCGCTGCAATCGAGAGTGGGGCTTCCCTCCGCTCAGGGACGCGTGAGAATGCCGAAAAAGGCGCAGAGCAGCTCCTAACCCAGCTTGCCCTCCCGAAATCCAGGTTTCGCGAACTGCAGGATCCGCCATTCGATCTGATCATTGGCGCAGGGACCGCCTCCCGCGGCCGGTTCGGACCGTTTGTCGATGGCGAGGTCATTCCGCGCAATCCGTTCGACCCCGATGCGCCGTCAATCTCCGCGGACGTACCGGTGCTTGCCGGCACGAATCTTCAAGACCTGAATCTGATGCGGACCGACTATTCCATTGACGATGCTACCGCCGAGCAGGAGCTCAAGGCCACGCTGGGAGCGGATACTGCCCGTATCTGGGCCGCCTACCGGCGGGCTGCCCCCAAGGAGACCGCTGCTCAGTTATGGGGGCGCATCGTCAGCGACCACGGCATTCGAGCCACTACCAAAACGTTGATCGAGCGGAAAGCAGCGCTCGGCCACGCGCCCGGGTTCCTCTACCTGCTGGAGTGGCCGGCGCCATACATGGGAGGGCGTTACGGATCAGTCCACGGTACCGACGTTCCGCTGATCTTCCTGAATCCCGAGGCGTGGCTGCTTACCGCGGGCTCGAAACAAAGCGGTGTTGTCGCGGATGCGATGTCTGCTGCTTTCGTCTCCTTTGCGAAGACGGGCGTACCCGGCACGCGAGAGTTGCCATGGCCGGCGTTCAATCCGGGTACAAAACCTACCATGATCTTCGACGTCACAAGTGGAGTCAAGAATGATCCCGATCACGATCTTCTTGCGCTGCTCCCGCCGAGTAAAGGCGGGTTCTTCTAACTGCCGTATTCGAATTTCCGCTGGGTCAGTTCTCCTCTGCCCCTTCGACGGTATCTGCAGTATCTGCGGCCGGTTCTGACAAGGTACTTTGGCGGGCGTGACTTTGACGCCGATCTGTCCAGCGTCCATTTTGGCAAGGTATTGCAATAACCCCGCAATCCGGTCCTGTCTCCACAATCGCAGTTACAGCTTGTTGCGAGAACAGTTGAGAGAAGTCCGCAATATATATCCGGGAGCAAAGGCGGCTCAAGCACGCCATTTGGATTTTTTCTTTTGAGGCCGAGGGAATGTGTATTCAGGGATGCGCATAAGAATTCGCAGGCACTTCGTACGTACTTTCAGACGACTCCGATATTGTCAAATGGGTAAAAGGTCTCGTTTTGGAAACCGATAATCTTTGACTTTCACGAAGCGCGGATGTTAAGGTTTCAATCGTATAAAACTGTGTCGCGCAATGTGAGATGTACAGGCCGGCGGGTTTTGCGAAGCAGTGGGGAGGGGAGCCCTGCCTCTCCAGACGCTCCGGGAATCCCGAAAAGGCGCTACCTGCTCGTCCTCGACAGAGGCCTATCGCCGAACATCTTCACCCGTATCCAAAGAGTGGATGTGTCCTGTTGACAAGGCAATATTGTCATCTCTATAGTTTTGCGCGTTCATGTTTTTGCCTGCAAATCCTCACTCATCAACGAAATACGCAAGTTTCGGCTGATGAAACGTTTATTTATGGAAATTAGTTCGCAAATGGAGGAAAGGTCCTAGTGGGTATGGCTAGATTTACAAGAAGGTCAATGTTGAAGGGGGCTGCCATTCCGGCATTAGGTTCGCTCTCCACTTTTTCACTCCCCACCCTGGCAGCAGCCATCCAAACCAACAGTACGCCATACCAGAGGATGAAGCTCAAGATCACCGATGTACGCACCGCACAGGTGCGGGTACACGGGTCGCAGACGCATGTAAGGATCTACACGGATCAAGGTATCTACGGTCAGGGTGAGGCGACCGATGCCGCAGTGGGAGCGGCATCGCTGATTCGCGGCTGGCGGCGCATGCTCATCGGACGGGACCCTCTCAATGTTGAGCCGATTTGGGAGCAGATTCGGACCATGGGTATTTTCGCCGGAGCGCAGGGTGGCCAGTACACCACCGCTCTATCGGGAATCGAAATCGCGTTGTGGGATCTTGCGGGGAAGGCTCTGGGACTGCCCATTTATCAGCTTCTAGGCGGGAAGTTTCGGGACAAGATCCGGATCTATTGCGACTCGGATATGCCGGTTACGAACCAGGGGCAACTGGGGCCGGAGGCGGAGCGAAAGCTTCCCTGGATCAAGGCTCAAGGCTTTACGGCGATGAAGATCGACCTGGATGACGCCAGGGATCCAACGCGCTGGGATCGTGTGAACTGGACCGCAAGCAATGGCGAGATCGATCGCATTGTGAAGTTTGTATCCAACGTTCGTGCGGCCATCCCGGCCAGCATGGCTCTTGCCTGCGATTGCCATGGCCGCTACGACGCTCCAACCGGAAAGAAAATAGCGATCGCTCTGGAGCCGTTCAAGCTGATGTGGGTCGAGGAGCCGTGCCCGCCCGAAGACATCGATGCGATGGCGGATATCCGGCACTCAACCTCTACGCCGATTGCCGCGGGCGAAAACCTATATATGAGGTGGGGATACAGGGAGCTGCTGCAGAAAGAGGCTGTCGATATCATCCAGCCCGACTTCCAAAAGGTCGGAGGGCTTGCCGAAGCGCAAAAAGTGGCCAACTTGGCGCAGACCTATTACATCCCGGTCGCCCCACACTGCGTGGTCTCGCCTATCGGCGTGATGGCTACCTGTCATGCATGCGCATCCTTTCCAAACTTCCTGGCCTGCGAGTGGCATTGGATCAATTATCCAGACTATTGGACCCACTGGGTAAAGGAAGGTCAGATCATCAAGGATGGTTTCGTCACTCTGCCGGACCGGCCAGGCATTGGAGTGGAGATGGACGAGGCTGTGGCCAAGAAGGCGCAGATTCCGGGGACGCCATGGTTCGAGCCCGGAAAGTAGTCATTTAAAGGAGACGCCAGTTTATGGGTGTAGAGAAGATCTGCAAAATCATTGCAGGAGGCGTAGCCGGAGCAGCATTGCTGACACTGACTCCGTGCCTGACGGCGCAACAAGAACCCGCCGCACCTGCCACGCAGGGCGAAGCAGCCACATCGACGCCGGAATTTCATGGGGAATTTTTCACTCCGGAGCAAGTAATCGCCTACACCTCGTACTGGACCGGGCCAAGGTTCCCCGACGGCCGGCCCAAGGTGCCCGACGCGATTCTGGACCGGATGAAGACGGTGACTCTGGAAGAGGCATGGGCTACTCTGCGGGGGGCGGGGTTCCTTCATCAGTATGAAGACGGCTGGCTTTCGATCCACCCCGACAAGGTTTTGGTGGGCAGGGCGCTGACCTCAACATGGATGCCGGGGAGACCCGACATCGAAAAAGAAGTTGAAACCCAGGGAAAAAGGGATCATCGTGAAGGTGGGACAAACGCTTGGCCGGTCGACATGTTGCAGTCTCGCGACGTGTACGTGAGCGATCACTTCCGGCTCAAGGTGGACGGGCCTTCGATCGGCGACAACGTAGGCAATGCGATCTATGCCAGGACGGGCAATGGCATCGTCTACAATGGAGCTGTTCGCGATATCAATGGGTTAAACGCATTGCCCAACTTCACGTCGTTCGTTCGCTCCTACGATCCTTCCCACCACTTCGGAATGCTGGCCACCGGAAGGCTGCTCAATTCAACCATGGTGAGCATCGACGGGCCTACCCGCATCGGGGAGGTTTTAGTGATGCCGGGAGATGTCGTTCTGGGACGGAACGGCGGGGTGATCTTCATACCGCCGCAACTTGCGGAGCGGGTCGTTCAAGACTCGGAACGCACTCACCT
>JANWJB010000041.1 GCA_025449575.1 Acidobacteriaceae bacterium | reverse complement strand
CGCAATGTTCCCCGGCCTGAACGCCATCCGCTGGTGTTTGCCAATATCGATGCGTTGGCTGTGGGAGAATCATTTGTGCTGGTCAACGATCATGATCCCATCCCGTTGAGCAGACAGATTAATGATTTGAGAACGGGACAGGTGAACTGGGAGTACGAGCGCCGTGAACCGGGACTCTTCCGTATCCGGATTACGCGAGTGGCGCCCGCCGCCGCAGCCGTTCCCGCTTAAGTGGCAAGCGCTGGGGCGTCCACCACAGAGACAAGAGCTGCGATCGGAGGACTCGGATGCTGACCCAAATCGGACAGAAGCGGGAGAGCAACTTCAGCGAGCCCATCGGGATGCTGGAGGATTGCCACAAGCGAATCCAGTATTTTCTGAGGACTCTTGTGCGGCTTGCCGAAGCCGGCCAGCAGCGAGACCTCAAGGAAGACGAGCGCGCGGCTCTCCAAACAGCGCTGCGATACTTCCGCGAGGCCGCTCCGAAGCACACGGCAGATGAGGAAGAGTCGCTCTTTCCGCGCCTGCGCCGGATCGATTCACCTCAGGTGCAGGAGATCTTCGCCAAAGTCGACCGCCTGCAGTCGGATCACCGGCACGCGGATGAGCAGCACTCCGCGGTGGACGCCATAGGCAGCCGGTGGCTCGCGGCCGGCCACCTCGATCCCCAGGAGGGTGCGCGACTTGCAGCTCTCCTGGGCGATCTTTCCGAGCTTTATAGGGAACATATTCCGCTGGAAGAGAAAGAGATCTTCCCGGTCGCCAAGAATGTTCTCTCCGCGCCAGCGCAGGAATCGATGGGACAAGAAATGGCACAACGCCGCGGTGTTGTGACTTGATTCTCAGGGCAACAGCCTGAGGAGGCGACAATCTACTGCGCGCCACTCTTGAAGATCTGCTCTGCAAGGTAGTTCTTGACGTGAGCTTGGTCGCTTAGCATCTCATAGTAGGCTGCGCGCAGCAGTTGCTCCCGGTTCTCGCGCAGCTGCTGCCGAATGTCCTGTTGGACGCGAGGATCGTTGAGTTCGCGCTGCCCCGCCGGTTCTGTCTCCAGCAACTTATAAATTGCATAAGCTGACGGAGTCTTCTGCCCTGGCTGAAGCAAGGGAACCACATCGGTCATCTCGCCAGGCTTGAGTTTGGAAATTGCCGCATAGACTGTGGGGTCGCTGCGCAAGCTGGATTCCGGAATCAGGCCCATGTCGCCGCCGCTGCTGGCGTCATTGGGATTTTCGGAGAAGTTTGCCGCCACCGTGCCGAAGTCATCCCCGCTCTCCAGCCGGCTGTGCAGCATCTCAATTTTTTTACGTGCGTCGGCATCGCTGGTTGCCTTGCTGTTCTGCAGGTTTCCTCCCCGCTGCATCTGCGTCGGCTTCGTGGTCACCACGATTTCCGCAATGTGGTATTTGGGCTCGATGAAATTGAACTGCGCCTTGTTGGCGTTGTAAAAGTTCGTGATGTCGGCGTCCGTAATATTGATGCGCGAGGTGATCTCCTTGTTGATCAGCTCGTCGGAAGTGAGGGAGCGGCGAATCTGACTGCGCAGGTCGCTAAGCGTGAGGTTGGAAGCCTGGAGCTTCTGATTGAACTCCTCCTGAGTGTAAGGAGCCTTCATCTCCGCCAGCTTGGCATCAACCGCCGCGTCGGTAGCCACCAGGTGCAGTTTGGCGGCGCGCTGCTGCAGGATTTCATTCTCAATCAACTGATGCAGAATCTGCAGACGCGTAGCCTGGGCCTGCTCCGGGCTGGGCTGCGGGTTCGCCTTGCCCAGGTTGCTTTGATAATACTTTTCCAATACCGCGCGCTCGATCGCATGTCCGTTGACGGTGGCCACGACGTTGGGGCCATAGCTACGCTTACATCCGGTGAAGAGCAAGCTCGCCGCTAAGGCGAGAGCCAGCCCGCCGCACAGGGTGAGAGCCTTGCCGGGGCGGCGGAGAGACAGCGAAGAGGTTCTGCAAAAATCTGTTGGGTAGTGCAATCATTCTCCTTCGAGCCTGGAGTCTGCTTTCCCGATCCCCGGGCTCTCCGCAGGGAGTGCCGCAGTCGGACAGCAGTTTGGCCATTCGGCTCTGGACCGGCCTTGCCTCGATAGCGCGGTTCTTAGTGTTGTGGTGAAGCGGGCCCCGCCGCTTTCGTGGCGGCCTCCGAGCTCTGCGCAGGTTCCGGAGGAGGCTGCACCCCCTCGGCTTTGAGCGCCCGATCGATCGCCTTCCAAAGCGTGGCCCTGGAGGTCAACCCGGTAATCTCTTCTCCATTGATAAACAGCGTTGGCGTACCGTCCACGCCTAGAGCAGTTCCCTGCTGGAGAGACATTTCGATCGGCGATTGGTCCTGCTTTTCCACGCACGCGGCTAGCGTGACCGGATCCACCTTTGAAGCTTGCCCGTCGGCGAGAGCTTGCTTATCCAAAATGGGGAAGACCTGCTTTGCATCATGTGTTGACGAGCTGATTGCATCGGCATGCTCGTGCACATAATCCACAAAATTCCAGTAAGCTCCGCCGTTCAGCCGAGCCAGACAATTGGCATCAACCGCCGCATGCATTGCCCATGGGTGGATCTGGACCAAAGGGTAATCCTTATAGACGAACTTCACCAGCCCCTTGTAATGGTCGGCAGTCGCAGGAAAGAGCTGGGCGTGCAACTGCGCGCAATACGGGCACTCCAGATCGTCGAAATTTATGATCTCGACTTTTGCAGAGGCCGGCCCGCGTACTGGGCGGCCCGCCGTGGAGATGGAGGAGGGGTCTTTCGTCAGGTCGAAGGTTTCCATCCGCGCCAGCGTTTTGCCGTCATTGGAGAGGAGGAAACTGACCTCCTTACTGCCGCCGGCGCCGGAAAATGTGACGGGAAGCGTCTCGTACCCCGACAGGGTGCTCTTTGTCACAGGCCCCAATTTGACATCGACGCCGGGATCAACTTGGAATTTTGAGCGAATCAAGACTTCGATTCTCCGCGCTTGTTGGGAGGTCGGGGTGGAGGGCGGAGAGGTCTTCTGAGCGCTACAGCCGGCGGCGAGGACCGCCAGCAAACAACAAGCCAGGGATCGGAACAAGGACAAAAAGGGCGCCTCCACGCATATCGCATATTAGACCGTTTTTACGGTTTCTGTGTCCAGCGCCTCCTCTGAGGGGCACGGCGGCCGGGCAGCCGGAGATGCGGCATTCCGGCCCGGGTGCAGGATAGGCACAGGCTCAGAATATCTGTTCGGAGTGCTTGAGGTTGCCCGCAGCTCCCACTCCGGCGAGGGTGAAGTTGAAGCTGTAGGAGTTCTCATTGCGTACCGAGCCCAGGGCCAAGCGCCGGTACTCGATGCTGAAGCCGCAGCAATCCCAGTTGTAGGAGGCCTGCAGTCCTCCATATTGCAGCGCGTCCTCGGTGTAGTCGTAGCCGGCGCTGGCTCCCGCACTCAGCCCGCGCTTTGCCGGGTTTCCCACACCTCCCAGGAGGCGCAGCAGGTTGTATTTCGTCACCTGAGAAGCGAGATTGGCGTTGAACGCCGGATTGAGCGCCTGAAGGGTGGCGTAGCCAAAGCTGCCAAAAAGGTTCCCGCGCCGGTAGTCAGCGAAGATGTTGTCGGCATTCAAGCGTCCCGCTTTGGTGTCGTAATCGGCGTCCCACTCGATATCCGTCTGCTCGCTGGTGCGGACCTTCAGCCGGGAAATGATAGGCGAGTAATTCCGCGCGCTTCCCAGGAATGCCACCCCGGTAAGGTCCAGCGTGGTATCCAGCACATTCCGGTGAAAGGGAGTTACAGCGCCGCCAAAGTTGGGATCGAAGAAATACTTTGCCGCCAAGGTCCAGTTTATCCACTCCGACGATTGGCCGCCGCATTCCTTGTAAGTCGCCGGCACATGGATGACTCCACTCGTCGGGGGGGGCAGCTCCTGGTTTGTGCAGGACCGGGGATGAAGGTGATGGAAAAAAAGCCGCTGCGTGAGGGAGTAGTCGAGTTCATTGGTGTCGCTGACGACGTCGGTTGCGTCAAAGCGGGGGATGGACGAGAAGTTATCGATGCCGCCCACATAGCGATACGCAACCTTGGGCTCAACGACATGTCGCATTTCTCCGCCTAGCAGCCGGTCTAGCCACGGCACGCTGTAATCCCGCTCCAAAGCGGGCGGCCGAACCTCGAAATCGGCTTCAATATCTTTTCGATTGGCTACAGCATGCTCGACGATCCGTGTGCCGCCGGTGGGGGTTTGACTCTGCGTATAAAAGGTCTCCCGCACACCTATTTCCGGCCGGAAGTTCCAGCCCGCCAAGTGGAGAGGCACCGAAAGATGAGGATATAAGTCGAACCGGCCCGCATATCCGGAAGAGAAATTAGGTTCGCTGCGGCTGAGCCCAGTAAAGGAACCGGAAAACCCCCATACAGCGGAGGTCCCGTCCAGGGACCGGTCCAATACATCCAGATCGAGGTCCGGCAGGTGCAAGATACGTATTTGGGGCGTGTAGTATGCGTTGCCCATTTGGCTGATGCCTTGAAAATTTTGGTAACGGTCGAAACGGAGACTTTCCAGATAGCCATCGTGGTTGTGCGTCAGGTACGCGGACGAGGCCACCTCGGATGCGACGGCAAGCGAAAACGAATCGGCAAAAGCTTCACGATAAACATAGGAGCTGAGATACTCTCCGGTTGCCACCAGCCGGGTGTTGCCCTCAGGGTCGAAGTCGCGGCGGCCGCTGAAGAGAACGTCCTGGCCGCCCTGGTTGAGATGGGTTTCCGGCGCCCCCCGGTCAAACAAGGCGGTGAAGTGAAAGTTGGCGAAGTCCTCCCCTCTGCCGCGATAGCGCAGCTCGGCGCTCGGAGACCAGCCCCGAAGAGAGAAATACTGGGAGCCCACAGTCACATCGGTACTGCGGTTGATCACCCAGTAGATTGACTCCCCCAGCACCGTTCCTTTGGTGGAGGATGTCCCGATAACCGGGATCAGGACCCCGGTTTGGCGCGACTTCGTATCTACCGGGTGCGAGACGTAGGGCAGGTATAGAATCGGCGCGCCAAGAAGCTTGAAGTACGCGTTCCTGGCCGTAGCTTTTCCCTGGTTCACCGTTACCAGAGAGGCTAGGATGCGCCAGTCCGGATGCGGAAGGCGGCATGACGTGATGGTGCCGCCGATCACGCGGTATTGGAGTGGTCCCTCTTTCACCACCTCGTGGCCGGTGAACAAAAATGGATTGGCGGTGGTATAGACCGGTTTGCGCTTATTGCCCGACGAGCGGGCTCCGATGGTGCCTACCACGTCGTAGAAAGTGCCGGTCTCGCGGTCCAGGTTCACGGAGCCACGGTCGGCCGTAATCAGCTCGTCGTCTCTCCCTCCCGCCAGTTCCACATTGCCCTGGGCCGCGGCCTCGCTCGTCTTGCGGTTGAAGACGATCTTGTCGGCGCGCAGTGTGTAGTTCTTGTAGTGGATGATAACGTTGCCGGTCAGCGTATAGATGTCCCCATGCTTTTCCAGCCGGGAATACTCAAACCGCACCGGAACGCCCGAGGGCGGGCTGGGGACGAGCTCGGCGACCGGATAACCCGACGTCTTGGGAGAGGCCTCGCCGGGAGCCAGTCCGCCGGCCTGATCCCCGGTCACGGAGGCGTTGATCCTCGAAGTTTCCTGCTCGTGCGGAGGAAACTGCTTGGTCAACGTCTGGGGCCAAAGGTTAAGATGACAGGCTAGTAACGACGTGATAAACAAAAGGGTGCGGATTCTCATTACCGGGCGCGAGGTCAGAATAACAAATCGCTCGTGAATGAGGCTTTAGACTCGGCGGGAACCCTTTTTCTAATTGTCGGAAAGAACATAGGGAGATACCTCCAAACCGGTGTTTTAAAGTCGCGCCGCGAGCAATTTTGGCTAGGCCCTCGGGGGTGTAGCCGCAAAACCTGAAATGAGAGATCGGCATTGAGCGCTTCTTCCAACCGCTTCATATTAGATACCCCGGCCGGGGATGCATTGGCGGGGATGCCCGCCTGGAAACACGAATTGAACGAGCGTTTGCAAGCGACTCGCAACCGGCATACCCGCAAGGCCACGGAACAAGCTGAGCAACGGCCACTACCCACGCTGGAACACTTGGCCAAGCCGGAGACACGGGCCTCCCGTCTGGCCGCCAAAGTGGCTCAGCGTTATGCCAATGCGCCGTCATACAGCGAAATCCTTGCCGCCGAGGCCAGGGCGGCGGCCCGCGCGGCCGAGGCCGCGGCCGCGGCAGCTCGCCAGGTTTGCGCCGCAGTGGAGGCGATGGAAAGCGCGCGTTTGCAGTCTGAGGCAGCGCCTGTGCCTGCTCTGGTCCCGGAATGCGATCAGCCTCTTGATGATATCCAGGGTGACTGGGGCGCGGCTTCAGCCGATGTTGACGAGCATGAACATTCTCCGGCAGAGGAGACTTCTATCTCGATCTCGGAGCCGCTGCCCGTCAACCTCATCGAATTTCCGCGCGAGCTGATTGCCGCGCGCCGGGCGCGTCCTCGGCTCGCCGAGGGCCCGCTGAGAGATACCTATGAAGACATGGCTCACGACCCCTCGCAGCTGCGAATCTTTGAGGTGGAGCAGGAGAACATTTCGACGGTCGTGAAGCCGGATGCTGCCGCTGCGGAATGGTCGTCCATCCGCTTGGACGGCAAGCCTGCTTGTGCGCGGCGTGAACGTGAATCGACTGCATCGCGCGAGCTTGCGCTGGAGGCCGCGTCCCTGGAAGACCGCGTGATGGCCGGTATCGTAGACTTGGCGCTAGTTTCGTTTGCCTTCGTCCTCTTCGTGCTCGTCTTCGCCGCCTGTACCGGGCATCCGCCTACGGGACGGGTCGCCCTGATTGCCGCCGGCGCGGTGCTGGGTGGATTGGCGCTGCTCTACCAGTACATCTTTTTCCGCTTTGCCGACGGAACCCCAGGCATGCGCTATGCCAAGATCGCGCTGTGCACCTTTGAGGACGAGAATCCGGCGCGACCGGCCATGCGCCGCCGCATCCTTTTCCTGATCCTTTCCGCCGCTCCGTTTGGGATGGGTTTCATTTGGGCGTGGTTCGATGCTGCCCGCCTGGGATGGCACGACCGCTTGAGCCGCATGTATCAGCGCAGTTATCGGTGATGCTGACGAACGGGAAACTCCT